>NZ_DIAO01000008.1:0-357055 GCF_002416465.1 Leclercia sp. UBA5076 | reverse complement strand
CCGGTCGGGGGTTCTCATCCCCACCCACAGGCGAGCAACATGCGAAAAAAAAGCCCGCATTTGCAGGCTGGCTCTTCTATAAATATAGCGGTGAGGGGGGCATTCGAACCGCCGATAGGTTGCCGTATACACACGTTCCAGGCCTGCGCCGACGGCCAATCGGACACCTCACCATCTTGTTTTGCTGCCTTTCCTCTCGGGGGCAACGGGGCGCTACTATAGGGAGTCAGGCTAAAACGGTCAAGCAGATTTTCTGCTTTACTGCGCGTTCGGTTAAGCAATAAGCAGCTCCACGGTTTTCAGGCCGTGGAGCGGGCGATTAACGTTGTGAATCGAGTGCTTCCCCGTTCTTTACGACCTCTTGCGCTTTACCGTAGCTTTCAATCAGCAGCTGATAAGCCGGGAAGATATGGGTATAGACTTCTGCCCACTGCGATGCATCTTCACGATTCCAGGTGCGCTGGATCTCCGAGGCGACGGCGGCGGTATCCATCGGTACGACGCCAGCCTGGACGATACGCGCCAGGGTAATCTCCTGCGCCATTTTGCTGTAAGTGCCTGACGCATCGATCACCGCAAACACCTTATAGCCGTCGGCCACCGCGCTGATCGACGGGAAGGCCATGCAGACGCTGGTAATGGTACCGGCGATAATCAGCGTCTTGCGCCCGGTCGCCTTCACAGCAGCGACGAAGTCCGGATTATCCCAGGCGTTAATCTCACCCTTACGCGCCACGTACTGCGCATGGGGTGCATTGGCGTGGATCTCCGGGATCAGCGGCCCGTTTGGCCCTTGCGGTACGGAGGCAGTGGTGATCACCGGGATATTCGCAAGAGTAGCGATTTTTGCCAGCGCCGCGGCGCGGGCACGCAGTTCCGGCATCGGCATATCACCCACGGTCTGGAACAGGCCGCTCTGGTGATCGATAAGCAACATCACCGCATCATCGACATCAATGGCCGGACGGGCGCCGTTAAAGTTAGCAGGGGTAGACATGATTCTCTCCTTTATTACCTTCAGATCTGGCCGAAGCGGCCGGAATTGAAATCGCGAACGGCTTCGGCGATTTCGCTTTTACTGTTCATCACAAACGGGCCGTAGCCGACGATGGGTTCATTCAGCGGCTCCCCGGCCATCAGCAGCACTTTGGCATCGCTGCTGGCTTCCAGATGCAGCTTCTCCCCTTGCTGGCTCAGTACCACCAGCTGGGCTTCACCTGCCTGTGCGACGCCGTTCACCGTCACGCTGCCCTCCAGCACCACCAGCGCGGTGCTCCAGCCCTCAGGTTGGCTGAGCGTAAGATGGCTACCCTGATGCAGGGCGATGTCCCAGACGTTCAGCGGGGAGTAACTGTGCGCCGGACCGGTGGTCTCCTCGTAGCGTCCGGCGATCACCCGTAGCGATCCGCCGTCGTCAGGTAGCGTCACCACCGGGATCTGACGTTTTGTGATGCTCTGATAGCCCGGCGCCGTCATCTTGTCCTTCGCGGGCAGGTTGACCCACAGCTGCAACATTTTTAGTTCCCCTCCGTTTTGCGCAAAGGCCCTGGAGTGGAACTCCTCATGCAAAATGCCGGAGCCTGCGGTCATCCACTGCACGTCACCCGGGCCAATCACGCCGCCTTTACCGGTGGAATCGCGGTGTTCAACTTCGCCGGAATAGACGATGGTCACTGTTTCAAAGCCGCGGTGCGGGTGCTGGCCCACGCCGCGTTTCGCGCCATCCGCCGGGAACGAGTAAGGCCCGGCGTAATCCAGCAGTAAAAATGGGCTCAGTGGCTCACCATGGGTCTGGTATGAAAACATCGAACGCACCGGAAAACCGTCGCCAACCCAGTGCGGCCGGGGTGCGGTATAAATGCCTGTTACGTTTTTCATCGGTTTCTCCTGATGTTCTGTTGATGTAATTAGCTTATATTCAGGGTTAATATTCCGGTAGATAGTGAAAATGACATGCACTGTTCCATTTATGGAACGATGAGGACGTTATGCAGGATCTCAATGATTTCGCGTGGTTTGTCAAAGTGGTCGAGTACGGCGGTTTCGCGGCAGCCGGGCGGGCGCTCGATCTGCCAAAATCCCGGCTCAGCCGACGGATTGCCCAACTGGAGGCTCGGCTTGGGGTACGTCTGATCCAGCGGACAACGCGGCAGTTTACGGTTACTGAAGTGGGGCAGACCTTCTATCAACACTGCAAGGCGATGCTGATAGAAGCCGAGGCAGCGGAGGAGGCGGTCGCGGCCTTGCAGGCGGAACCGCGTGGCCTGGTGCGGATCACCTGTCCGGTCACGCTGCTGCACGTCCACGTCGGGCCGATGCTGGCTAAGTTTATGGCGCATTACCCCGGTATTAATCTGCAGCTTGAGGCGACCAACCGGCGGGTGGATCTGGTGGCGGAGGGTGTTGATATCGCCATCCGTGTGCGTCCTCGCCCATTTGATGACAGCGATCTGGTGTTGCGGGTGCTTGCCGACAGAGGGCACTGCCTGGTGGCGAGTCCGCAGTTGATCCAGCGTCTGGGTGTGCCGGCCACGCCATCGGAGCTCAGCGCCTGGCCGGGCCTGAGTCTGGGGGAGGGGAGACAGGTTCATAAGTGGGCGCTAAGCGGGCCGGAGGGGGCAAAAGCGGAGATCCATTTTCAGCCGCGCCTGATGACCACCGATATGCTGGCGCTGCGGGAGGCGGCGATAGCGGGCGTGGGGCTGGTGCAGTTACCCATTTTGATGGTCAAAGAGCAACTGGCGTCCGGGACATTAATAAAAGTGCTGGAAGAGTGGGAGCCACGCCGGGAAGTGATCCATGCGGTCTATCCCTCCCGGCGCGGGCTGTTGCCGTCAGTCAGGACGCTGGTGGATTTTTTGACCGGGGAGTATGCGCGGATGGTGGAGGAGTGAGGCCGGGTTTGGGTTTCGTAGGTCGGGTAAGCCTGGCGCCACCCGACGCTTCCAGAGCGCGCGGTATTGCATTAAGGCAAAATGCCTGATGGCGCTGCGCTTATCAGGCCTACGGAATCGAGGCTGGATTTGGGTTTCGTAGGTCGGGTAAGCGTAGCGCCACCCGACATGTACTGGCTGTCGCCAGTTGTCGAACCCCGGTCGAGGGTTCTCATCCCCCCAGCGGAGAATATAAAAGAAAAAAGCCCGTACTTTCGTACGAGCTCTTATCTCGAATATGGCGGTGAGGGGGGGATTGACTCGCTGCGCTCGCCGTTACTCGGCCCATCCATGGGTCTCGCCCCTTCGGGGCCAACGCAAGCGTTGTTCAAAAACGCTCCCTGCGTTTTGTTCGGGCAGCCTGTTCGCTGCGCGCTCAGTCTGTCCAACTGGCTGCGCCAGTTGTTGAACCCCGGTCGGGGGTTCTCATCCCCCCACAGGCGAGCAACATGCGAAAAAAAAAGCCCGCATTTTCATGCGAGCTCTTCTTTAAATATGGCGGTGAGGGGGGGATTCGAACCCCCGATACGTTGCCGTATACACACTTTCCAGGCGTGCTCCTTCAGCCACTCGGACACCTCACCATATTGTCATCCCGTTGTTGCTGGGACGGGCGCTAATGTAAGGAAAAGCCTGACTTACGTCAATCAACTTTTTCAGTAAATTAGCGCGTTCAGACAAACTTCAGCCAACATGATTTTTAATTGCGCTGAAAGTGCCTTTTTTATCAGCAACGACCGCACTCGCAAAATTTGTTATGCTGCAATCCAGTTGATAATGAACATAAAACAGCGCAACAGAAGGCAATCGCAATGGATATTATTTTTTATCACCCAACATTTGATAACGCTTACTGGATAAAAACACTTTCGGCGGCGCTGCCAGGCGCCCGGGTTCGGGAGTGGAAGCGCGGCGATAACGAACCCGCAGATTATGCGCTGGTGTGGCACCCTCCGGTTGAGATGCTGCAGGGGCGAAACCTGAAAGCGGTGTTTGCCCTTGGGGCAGGGGTGGATTCCATCCTCAGCAAGCTCAAGGCGCACCCGGAAATGCTGGCGGAGTCGATCCCCCTGTTTCGCCTGGAAGATACCGGCATGGGCCAGCAGATGCAGGAGTATGCGGTCAGCCAGGTGCTGCACTGGTTCCGCCGCTTTGACGATTATCAGGCGCTGAAACAGCAGGCCCGCTGGGAGCCGCTGGCCGACTATCAGCGCGAAGATTTTACTATCGGGATCCTCGGGGCCGGGGTGTTGGGATCGAAAGTGGCCGAAGCGCTGGCACCGTGGGGCTTCCCGCTGCGCTGCTGGAGCCGCACCCGTAAAGACTACCCTGGCGTCACCAGCTTTGCCGGGAAGGAAGAGTTACCGCAGTTTTTAGACGGCACGCGGGTGCTGATTAACCTGCTGCCGAATACGGCTGAGACGGTTGGGATCATTAATAAGGCGCTCATCAACCAGCTGGCGGACAACAGCTACCTGATGAACCTGGCGCGTGGCGTACACGTGGTGGAAGCCGATCTGCTGGCGGCGCTGGAGAGCGGCAAGCTGAAAGGCGCGATGCTGGATGTCTACAGCAAAGAGCCGTTACCGGCGAACAATCCCCTGTGGGCGCACCCGCGCGTGGCCATGACGCCCCACATTGCGGCGGTGACGCGTCCGGCAGAAGCCATCGACTATATCGCCCGCACCATCTCGCAGCTGGAGAAGGGCGAACAGGTTACCGGGCAGGTCGACAGACAGCGCGGTTACTGAGTTATACCCGGCGATTGCCGGGTTTTTGCTGATAAACGCCCGTGATAACTGCTATCCTTTGGGAAACACGAGAGGAGAGAACGATGTACCCCGTTGACCTGCATATGCACACCGTCGCCAGTACCCACGCCTACAGCAACCTTCATGACTACATCGCCCAGGCAAAACAAAAAAACATTAAGCTCTTTGCGATCACCGATCATGGTCCGGATATGGCGGATGCGCCGCACTACTGGCACTTTGTGAACATGCGCATCTGGCCGCGGGTGGTGGATGGCGTCGGGATCCTGCGCGGCATAGAGGCCAACATCAAAAATACCCAGGGCGACATTGACTGTACCGGCCCGATGCTCACCTCTCTGGATCTGATCCTCGCTGGTTTCCATGAGCCGGTTTTCGCACCTCAGGATCAAGCCTCCCATACCGAGGCGATGATCGCCACTATCGCCAGCGGTAACGTACATATCATCAGCCATCCGGGGAACCCGAAATACCCGATTGATATCCAGGCGGTCGCGCAGGCGGCGGCGGAGCATCGCGTGGCGCTGGAGATCAACAACTCCTCCTTTATTCACTCCCGTAAAGGGAGCGAAGCAAACTGCCGGGCAGTGGCAGCTGCGGTGAAGGAGGCGGGTGGCTATGTGGCGCTGGGCTCCGATTCCCATACCGCCTTCACGCTGGGCGATTTTAGCGAATGCCGCAAAATCCTCGACGCGGTGGACTTCCCGGAAGATCGCATCCTGAACGTCTCCCCGCGCCGGCTACTCGATTTCCTGGCGTCGCGTGGCATGGCGCCAATCAATGAATTTGCTGATTTTTAACTGTGTAATGGACTAAATAAATGAATGAGTTTTCCATCCTCTGTCGCGTACTGGGTTCTCTCTATTATCGCCAGCCGCAGGATCCGCTGCTGGTGCCGCTGTTTACCTTGATCCGCGAAGGCAAGCTGGCCCAGAATTGGCCGCTTGAGCAGGATGAATTGTTGCTGCGTCTGCAAAACAGCTGCGACATGCAGCAGGTCGCCGCCGACTACAATGCGCTGTTTGTTGGCGAGGAGTGCCGCGTGCCGCCGTATCGCTCTGCCTGGGAAGAAGGCGCTACCGAAGCCGAAGTACGCGCATTTCTCTCTGAACGCGGGATGCCGTTGACCGATACCCCAGCCGACCATCTCGGCACGCTGCTGCTGGCGGCGTCGTGGATTGAAGATCATGCGGCGGAAGATGAAAACGAGGCGCTGGAAACCCTCTTCGGGGAGTATATCCTGCCCTGGTGCGGGACGTTCCTCGGGAAGGTTGAAGCGCACGCCACCTCGTCCTTCTGGCGTACCATGGCCCCACTGACTCGCGATGCCATTGCCGCGATGTGGGATGAGCTACAGGAAGAGAATGAAGAGTGATTTAGATCACTATCTGTATGTAACAGCAAATATCAATCTGCATATTATGTGTTCCTGATCTCATTTCATGGCCGCGTATCTGTTAAGATGCGCGCCATGAACATTCTACTTTCTATCGCAATCACGACAGGCATCCTCTCCGGTTTATGGGGCTGGGTTGCCGTCTCTCTCGGACTCCTCAGTTGGGCGGGCTTCCTTGGCTGCACGGCCTATTTCGCCTGCCCGCAGGGGGGCGTGAAGGGGCTGTTTATCTCGGCCTGTACGCTGATGAGCGGCGTGGCGTGGGCGATGATTATCATCCACGGCAGCGCGCTGGCACCCCATCTGGAAATCGTTGGCTACGTTATGACCGGCGTGGTGGCGTTTTTGATGTGTATCCAGGCGAAACATCTGCTGCTCTCGTTTGTGCCCGGCACCTTTATGGGCGCCTGCGCCACTTTTGCAGGGCAGGGGGAGTGGCGGCTGGTGGTGCCTTCGCTGGCGCTGGGACTGGTGTTTGGCTACGCCATGAAAAACAGCGGCCTGTGGCTGGCGGCGCGCAGGGAGAAAACGCGAAACGTCACGGCGTTGAGCGAATAAAAAAGGCGAGACCAGGGTCTCGCCTTTTTAATGCGCTTTCTGTCAGGATTCTGGCGGCGTCGACATCTCGCGGTATTTCACCAGAATATCGTTTTTCACTTCATTTTTGTTTTGCAGGTCCCACAATCCGCGATCGATACCGTCGTTAATCAGGAAGATCACCCCGGTTTCGATAGCAGACATCAGGCAGAGCATGACCGGCTCGTTAGAGGTATAACCGATTTCGCCCTCCAGCAGACGCTGGTAGTCGATGAAACGGAACACCCCGGCCTGCACTTCATACGAGAGAATGGTTTTGCTGGTGGTCACGGACGACAAAATTTCGCCGGTACTGACGTTGACCACACGCAGGTTCACCGCAATCTGGTCAAGCTGGTACTGCGTATCGCCGCCAATACCGAAATACCGGGCCCCCACACCGCCCGATTTCACGTTACTTTCGTAGCCGATAATCGAACCTTCAACCATCACGTTCGCCGCCGTGAGCGAATGCAACGGAATACGGTTGTTCATTGCCACGGTACCGTTATCCTGCGCAGCACGAATGATCTTACGTTCGTTGAGCAGGTTTTGCAGCCCCTGACGTTCCAGAGGAATAAACCAGCGAGAATCTTTTAACGCAGTGACCAGCATGGCGGTGGCGCTTTGCGGTACAGCCGTTGAGAAGTTACTTGCCGGATACGGTTTAAACTGCCCGGTTTCATCCTGAATATTATAAACCGACACGTAGATCTTACCCGTTGGCAATGGCAATTTGGTTAAATCACGATAGCTCTGGGCGCGAGGCATTAATGTCGGTTTCGCTGCTTCTTTCGGAGGAGCAGTTAAACAGCCGCTCAATAAGCACACTGCAACAAGGAGGAGAAAGCGCTGCATGATTATTATCCTTATCTCGACATTATTTAAAAGTCGGTAGAACCGCTTTGCAAGCCAGCAACCTGAATGGTGGACGTTTTCCCCGTTTTGCGGTCTGTCACGTTCAGCTGCATTTGTCCGTCCGCATTAGCGATGTCGACTATAAAGTCGCTGGTCACCATACGGCCGGGTTTGCCGGTGTTAATATTGGTCAGCAGCCCGCCCAGAACCTGGGCCTGGATTGCCTGGGTAAAGTTATCCAGCGCGCTCGGGGTTTCAAACCCGAAGTCGTCAGAATTTGGATCCGTATAAGAGTTTTGTGCCTGGGCCGAGTTTAAAAGAAAAGAACCGTTATTAGGGTTTCCACCAAAGTTCGGGTTGCGGAACTGGAAGGTCATATTTCCGGCCCAACTCAGAGATGGAATAAGCATTAAAGCTACAACTGCATGGACAACACGCATGGATGCCTCCGAATTAAAATTCGTCTGGTGCTAAATCGCCCGTACCCAGCAGAGCTTTATCGATCTGCAGGCGATTTAATGCCTCTTCGGTTTGAGCCAGAGCAAAGACCACATTTTTATCCAGGTCAGTTTTCGTGGGGTATAAAAAGGTCTGGAAAATAACGTCCTGATTAACCGTTATGGTGATCCAGCTTCCCCAACGTGCGCTGGGCCGTTCACTGATAGTTAAGTTACCGGGATAATCACTTTCCCATTTGTCGCTGAAGCCGCGATAAAAAGCATGGCCGACTGCGGAGACGGTGTGGTCAGTTAACAATCCCGGGATCTCTACTTCAACCGCATGAAGATTCCCGGCAGCAAGCCATAAGCCTGCTGCGGCAATCCAACTCACTGTGCGTTTCATAGGGTTAACGCCTGAGGTTATCATTTGCCCATGAAACCGCCTGAGTCCGGTTTTTGACAGCTATCTTCTTGAAAAGATTGTAAAGATGAGTCTTAACCGTATTTTCGCTGATAAATAACGAACGGGCGATTTCATTATTTGAAGCACCGATACGTAATTTATTCAGAATCTCTTTTTCGCGGTGGGTCAGCAAAGCGGACTCTGAACTGTTATAGCGATAATTTCCGGAGTGCGTTATGAGGTAGCTGGCAAGTTTCTGTGAAAAGTAACATTCACCACGCAGAACCCCCTGCAAGCCTTCAACCACGCGGGTTTCATCCTCATTGACGTAAAAGACGCCATTGATATGTGGCCAACTTTCAATATCCCTGAAGGGGTATTCTTCGGGCGTATTTAACAACAACACACGGATATTGTTGTTTTTCCTGCTTAAAATATCTTGCCAGTATTGGATAAGTTTTTTATCCGCTTCCATCATATCGAAAAGAATAATGCTGCCAGGCGCAATGTCATCGAAAGAGCGTTGAATGCTATGCAATTTTCCGCTCAACGTTAAACTATGCTTTAAATGCTGTAGTAAAGCTGTCGCTTGTAAAGAAGGTTTGGTCACTAACAATAAACTCTGACCATGCAAGCTATGGACTTCATTAAACATGATGAAACCCCTTTTTATGAAACACCTGGCAGTTGCCCCCAATATATTATTGGGGGCACCAGAAGTACTGACAGATGTTGCACTGCTGTGTGTAGAAGAAAGACCATATCCCTTAGAGAGAAGGGAAAATTAATTCGCAATGCCGAACTTCTGTTTTCAATCTAGCTTTAACGTTTTTTAAAGCAAGTGTTAAACGTGTAACAGGATGTAAAAATAAATATTACTTTGTAAAAAATGAGTTCATGAATTGATTAGAAATCATCAAAAAGTTGTACATTAAGATATTGGTGCACACATTTTAAAAGTCATACAAATTGGATTAAGTCCTTGATTTTTATAGGTAATATAAATTTTAGGCTATTAGCGATAAGGTATGAGCCAGGGCAAAACGCTAAGCCTATTTTTACAATGTGTAAACGCCTTAAGAAATCACGGACTTTGTCACGCAATCATGGATATATTCCGTTTTCTCTCTTCTGGACCAGCGAAACGGCAAATCCACGCATTTGCGGTTTTCCATTTCTGCAAAGTGAAAATGGTCCTTGCTGACCCTATGTAAAATCGTTGTATCGCCACGGTATTTAATTTTAATTAATACTTTGGGGTGAATGAAAGAATAAAAATACAACTGGCGGGTGAGATATTAAAATTGTTTCGGCAGACATACTCTTCATCGTAACGCCGGGTTAACAAAATATTTGCTCTTGTTAACGCAGTTATTATACCACCAGGTCCAGGGTGATAACATGAAGAACAAGTTGTTATTGATGTTGACATTACTGGGTGCACCTGGATTTGTTTTCGCAGCGACTGATTTAGCTTCGGCAGAATACAATTTCGCGGTTAATGAGCTGAGTAAATCCTCATATAACCAGGCTGCAATCATTGGACAAGCTGGCGTAAATAATAACGCTAACGTTCAACAACACGGCCAGAAATTGTTGTCTGTCGTTTCTCAGGAGGGCGGAAATAATCGGGCGAACATTGATCAATCAGGGAGTTATAACCTTGCCTATATTGATCAAAAAGGGAACTCGAACAATGCGAGTATTAATCAAGGTGCATATGGTAATACCGCAGTGATTATTCAGAAAGGTTCTGGTAATAAAGCGAATATTACGCAGTACGGTACGCAAAAAACGGCAGTTGTAGTACAGAGACAGTCGCAAATGGCAATTCGCGTAATCCAACGCTAGCTATTGAGCGATAATTAATCAATCCGATGGGGGCTTTACAATGAAACTTTTAAAAGTGGCAGTAATTGCAGCAATCGTGGTTTCTGGCAGTGCTATGGCTGGTTCTGTTCCACAGTGGGGTAATAACCATGGTGGTAATGGAAATAACAACGTCAGCCCAGAATCGCTGACCGTTTATCAATATGGTGGCCGTAACAATGTGGACGCTTTGCAAAGCGATGCCCGTGGCTCTGAAATCACCGTTCGTCAGAATGGCTTCGGTAACGATGCCGATCTGTCTCAGGGTGCTGACAGCAGCGAAATCAGCCTGACCCAGCGTGGCCAGGGTAACGAAGCAACCATCAGCCAGTGGAGTGGCCGTAACCTCTCTGCAACTGTAAGCCAGTCTGGTGGTCGTAACGAAGTCGATCTTCGTCAAACTATGAACGGCGCGTCTGCTAACATCACTCAGGTTGGCTTCGGCAACACCGTGACTGCTGGTCAGCACTAATACTGCCGCTGTACGTCGAAAAAACAGGGCTGAGGCCCTGTTTTTTTTTGGGGAGAAGATGATGAATACACTTTTATTACTTGCCGCGCTGACCAGTCAGATTACCTTTCAGACCACCACCGAAGGTGAGAACGTGACCATTATTCCTCAGGTGACCGTCACAGAACCGTGTTTATGCCAGGTGCAAATCCTCACCTCGCGCAGTGGCCCAGGCGGTCAGAGCACCTCGCGTCAACAAAACACCGTCTCATTACCGGCAAATAAAACGGTTAACCTTTCCCGTATGACCCTGAACTCCGGACCCAATGACAAGATAAACGTCATTGTGACGGTCTCGGATGGTAAGTCGTTGCATCTGTCGCAACAGTGGCCTCCGTCGAAAGCCTGATGTTCAAAATATTCATGAAATCAATATATTAATTAAAGTAGCGCGGATGTTATTCCATTGTTATTCTCATGTTGCTGGTGTCGCCGATGCCAGTCGACAGCCCTTCATGAGGGGCGTTGTTTAAGCGTCAGGGACGATATCAATGAGGATTACAATGATGGTTTCGTCCCATATCACCCTGGCCGCAGCCTTTGTTGCTGCGGTTACGCTTACGCCAGTCTGCACGGCCAATGTTATCCATTTTATCGGCCGGATTGTCGAAGAGCCTTGTAACATCACCCCTGATGCGCGCGCCTTAACCGTCTCCTGTCCGCAAAATAATAGAATGTCTGTTCAACAGGTCAGCTATAAAGAGGCGCTTGACGGCAGGGTGAATGCCGCAGATCTCGCCACTGTCAGCATGAAGTACATCAACCCGGAAAAATCGCTCGCCATCGTGCAGGTTGATTACCGCTGAGGCAGGGCCGTTTTCTGTCAACCGGACTTCCACAACCCAACCTCTGCGATACACTTAAGAAAAAACGGTATGCAGAGGTTGATTATGTACTCCCGAATTGAAGTCTTTCATGGTGATATCACCACGCTGCATGTGGATGTGGTCGTTAACGCAGCCAATCCTTCATTAATGGGCGGTGGTGGCGTGGACGGGGCTATTCATCGGGCGGCAGGACCCGCCCTGCTGGAGGCGTGTAAGCTGGTTCGCCAGCAGCAGGGCGAGTGCGCCCCGGGGCAGGCGGTGATTACGCTTGCCGGAAACCTGCCCGCCAAAGCGGTGATCCACACCGTTGGCCCCGTCTGGCATGGGGGCGAGCATCATGAAGCGCGGATCCTGGAAGAGGCCTACCGCAACAGCCTGAACCTGGCGGCGGCCAACGGTTATCAGACTCTCGCCTTCCCGGCAATCAGTACTGGCGTTTATGGCTATCCCCGCGCGGCGGCGGCTGAAATCGCCGTTAACACGGTTTCGGATTATCTCACCCTCAAGCCTCTGCCGGAGCGGGTATACTTTGTCTGCTATGATGAAGAAAATGCCCGACTATACAAGCGACTGCTTACCCAACGAGGACAGGAAACCGACGCATAACACGCGACTGGGACGCGCGATTGCACCGGTCAGCTCTTCACATCCTGGCCTTTGTGGGCTTCTCCCTCTTGATAACAGTCTTGACGCCTTCGCCTGCCGCTACCGGCTGGCGGAGATGGCGGAAAAGACGCTGGATGTGCAGTACTACATCTGGGAAGACGACATGTCTGGACGCCTGTTGTTTTCCGTCTTATTGTCCGCCGCCATGCGCGGCGTCCGCGTGCGCCTGTTGCTCGACGACAACAATACCCAGGGGCTGGACAGCATCCTGCGCCTGCTGGACGCGCATCCTAACTTTGATGTCCGGCTGTTCAATCCCTTTTCGTTCCGCTCCCTGCGCGCGCTGGGCTATCTCACCGATTTCGCCCGTCTCAATCGCCGGATGCACAACAAGAGTTTCACCGTGGACGGCGAGGTCACCATTATCGGTGGGCGAAACATCGGTGATGCCTATTTTGGCGCAGGTGAAGAGCCGCTCTTTTCCGATCTGGACGTGATGGCGACTGGCCCGGTGGTGCAGGATGTGGCCAACGATTTTGAGCGCTACTGGAACTGCGCCTCGGTCTCCACGCTCCAGCAGGTGCTGGAGCTTTCCGAGGCGGAAATTGAAGATAAAATTCATCCCCCCGAAGAGTGGTATCGCGACGACATCACCCGCCGATATCTGGATAAATTACAGTCCAGCGACTTTATTACCAATCTGGAAGCGGGCAATTTGCCGCTGATTTGGGCCAAAACCCGGCTACTCAGTGACGATCCGCGTAAAGGGCAGGGGCGGGCAAAACGGCACTCGCTGCTGCCGCAGCGCCTGATGGGGGTGATGGGCTCGCCAGTGCAGCAAATCGATATCATCTCCGCTTATTTTGTTCCGACCCGTGCAGGGGTGGCGCTGCTGCTACAGATGGTGCGCAAAGGGGTGAAAGTCGCCATCCTCACCAATTCGCTGGCAGCGAACGACGTCTCCGTTGTGCATGCCGGTTATGCCCGCTGGCGAAAAAAGCTGTTGCGCCACGGCATCGAGCTTTATGAACTAAAGCCCATTCAGGATGGCGTACCGCCGGCGCACGATCGCGGGATCACCGGGAACTCCGGCTCCAGCCTGCATGCCAAGACGTTCAGCGTCGACGGCGAGAAAGTGTTTATCGGTTCACTTAATTTTGATCCCCGTTCAACCATGCTCAATACCGAGATGGGCTTTGTCATTGAAAGCGAGAAGCTGGCAAGGATGATCCATACCCGGTTCGTGCGCAGCCAGCGCCATGAAGCCTGGCAACTCCGGCTGGATAAAATGGGCCGTCTGAACTGGATTGAGCGTAAGGACGGGAAGGAGATCGTGCATAAAAAGGAGCCCAAAACCCGCTTCTGGCAGCGGATGCTGGTGCGTCTGGCCTACTGGCTGCCGGTAGAGTGGTTGCTGTAATGACGCGCCGGTTCAGCGACCGGCGCGCAACGGCTTAGCTGGTAACCTGCGGTGATTTTTCCGCCTTGGCGGCCGGTTTGCCGGAAAAGAGAAAGCGCAGCAGCGGAATACGCAGATGAATTTCATATAGCGCAATGGCAATGCCTACCACAAACACCAGCCCACAGATAAAGCCAAGCAGATTTGAGCTGATATGCGGCGTAATGTAGGCGCCAAAGAAGAGCGTTAACGGATGGTGCACCAGATAAATGAACAGCGAGGCGTTGACGAAATAGGTGACGCGCGCCGATTTAAAGTTCAGCAGGCGGTGTCCCAGCGCAAAGACCACATTCACCATCCACAGCCCCAGCAGCATGGTGATCACGCTTTCGGTTTCATACATCCAGGCATCGCCGCTGCCATAACGCTGGTTGAGCAGATACGCGATAAATGCCAACAACGCCCCGAGGGCGCAGCCGCGTGACGGCGTGGTAAACAGCGCTTTCAGCTTCGGATGCACAAACGCCAGGGCGCCAATCAGGAAGAAGGGCAGGTAGAAGAGGGTCTGCATTACCACAAAATTAAACAGGCCGTCGCTGAGGATCGGTGACCAGACGAGTAAAAGCGTGCGGCGCAGCGCGGCATAGATGATACCCAGGATTAAAAACAGCACCGACAGCTTGCCCCAGGTGATATCGCCAAAAAAGGCGTCCGACCGGGCGCTGAGATGCTGGCGCATGCGGCTGAAGAGCCACAGGCTGACCGTGGTCATCACCACCAGCACCAGCAGGAACCACAGATGAGAGACCAGTTCCCAGGCGAGGGTGTTGTATTTATCGTACAGCGACAGGGTGTGCCAGCTATCCGCTTTGCCTTTGACATGTTGCAGCATGATGAATTGCGGCAGCGTCAGCAGGGGGATGGCGGTAAGCATCGGAATACCGACGCGCTCCACGCGCACTTTCCACCAGCGTTTAAGCGGGTAGCGTAAAAAAAGCATGTAAGAGAAGTAGCCCGAAATAACGAAAAAGACCTGCATCCGGAAGGAGTGGATAAAATCGTTAAACAGCGTCAGCCACCACGACGACTCCGCACTATTGACGTGCCAGACGTGGCTCGAATAAATCAAGGAAATGTGAAAAGGGATCCCCAGCAGCATGAGCCATGCCCGGATGGAATCAAGGAAATATTCGCGTTGTGCGGGTACGGTACTCATATAACGTTGCGCATTCTCAGACTTTTCGTCTTATCCCTAAGACCAATAGTGTTTACATTCGGTGCCAACCCTACACGAAGTCTGACACACTGTCTCCAGGATAAGCACGCAAAGTGAAAACGGGTTACTTTCACTTGCTTAAACCATGAGCCAGCACGCTGAACAAAGCGGTGATTATGTTGTCGGAATGCCTGATTTTCCATTAAAATGGATCGGATCGATATAAGCACACAAAGGGGGAAGTGCTTACTTATTATGAAACATAAACCACAAATGATGAAAATGCGTTGGTTAGGAGCGGCAGTCCTGTTGTCTCTGTATACCTCATCGGCCCTGGCCTTTACCATCGACGATGTCGCAAAACAGGCAAAATCGATGGCCAGTAAAGGGTACGAAGCGCCAAAAAGTAACTTACCCTCCGTTTTCCGCGACATGAAATATGCGGACTATCAGCAGATCCAGTTTAATCACGATAAAGCTTACTGGAATAAAATTAAAACCCCGTTCAAGCTCGAGTTTTATCATCAGGGGATGTACTTCGACACGCCTGTCACCATTAATGAAGTGACCGCTAACGCGGTACGCAAAATCAAGTACAGCCCGGACTACTTTAATTTCGGCAATGTGCAACACGATAAAGACACCGTGAAAGATTTAGGCTTCGCGGGCTTCAAAGTGCTTTATCCCATCAACAGTAAAGATAAAAACGACGAAATTGTCAGCATGTTGGGGGCAAGCTATTTCCGTGTGATTGGCGGCGGCCAGGTTTATGGCCTCTCTGCACGCGGTCTGGCGATTGATACCGCGCTGCCTTCCGGGGAAGAGTTCCCACGCTTTCGCGAGTTTTGGATCGAACGTCCAAAACCAACCGACAAACGCCTGACCATCTATGCGCTGCTGGATTCCCCGCGCGCAACGGGCGCCTATCGCTTTGTCATTATTCCTGGCCGCGATACGGTGGTCGACGTGCAGTCTAAAGTCTATCTGCGCGATAAAGTCGGCAAACTGGGCGTTGCTCCGCTGACCAGTATGTTCCTGTTCGGGCCAAACCAGCCTTCTCCTGCCACCAATTTCCGCCCGGAACTGCACGACTCTAACGGTCTGTCGATCCTTGCTGGCAACGGGGAGTGGATCTGGCGTCCGCTGAACAACCCGAAACACCTGGCGGTAAGCAGCTTCAGCATGGAGAACCCGCAGGGGTTTGGCTTGCTCCAGCGTGGCCGTCAGTTCTCCCGCTTTGAAGATCTGGACGATCGTTACGATCTGCGCCCAAGCGCCTGGATCACTCCGAAAGGCGAGTGGGGCAAAGGCAAAGTGGAGCTGGTAGAGATCCCAACCAACGACGAAACCAACGACAACATCGTCGCGTACTGGACGCCGGACCAGCTGCCGGAAGCCGGTAAAGAGATGAACTTCAACTACAGCATCACCATGAGCCGCGATGAAGACAAGCTGCATGCGCCGGACAACGCGTATGTTCTGCAAACCCGCCGCTCAACAGGGGATGTGAAACAGTCCAATCTGATTCGCCAGCCTGATGGCACCATCGCGTTTGTCGTTGATTTCACCGGCCAGGATATGAAGAGCCTGGCACCGGAAACCCCGGTCACCGCTCAGGCGAGCATTGGTGACAATGGTGAGATCGTTGAGAATAGCGTGCGGTATAACCCGGTCACCAAAGGCTGGCGTTTAACCCTGCGCATTAAAGTGAAAGACGCGAAACAGCCGACTGAGATGCGTGCCGCCCTGGTCAACGCCGATCAGCCGTTGAGTGAAACCTGGAGCTATCAGCTACCTGCCAATGAATAAGATAACTGAGTATATCGATGCCATGCCGCTGACCGATATCGAGAAGGCGGCACTGCCGAAGGGTGACATCAGCGCGGTTCACACCGCGCTGGATGCCGATCATCATCCGTTCACGCGTGAAGATGATACCCCGCTGGGCTCGGTTAAAAGCCGTCTCGAACAGGCCTGGCCCGATTCACTGGCTGAAGGCCAGCTGATCCGCGATGACGAAGGGCGCACCCAGCTTGAGGCGATGCCGAAAGCGACGCGCTCCTCCATGTTCCCGGATCCCTGGCGCACCAACCCGGTGGGCCGTTTCTGGGATCGCCTGCGCGGCCGCGACACCAATCCGCGCTATCTCTCTCGCCTCTCTAAAGAGCAGCAGGCCAGCGAGGAAAAATGGCGTACCGTCGGCAGTATTCGCCGCTACATCCTGCTGCTGTTGACCATCGCGCAGACCGTCGTCGCCACCTGGTATATGAAGACGATTCTTCCTTACCAGGGCTGGGCGCTGATCAATCCGGCCGATATGTTCGACCAGGATCTGCTGGTCTCGTTTATGCAGCTGCTGCCTTATATTCTGCAAAGCGGCATCCTGCTGCTGTTCGCCATCCTCTTCTGCTGGGTATCGGCCGGTTTCTGGACCGCGCTGATGGGCTTCCTGCAGCTGCTGATAGGCCGGGATAAGTACAGCATTTCGCACTCTACGGTGGGGGATGAACCCCTCAATCCTGAACACCGTACCGCGCTTATCATGCCTATCTGTAACGAAGATGTGGATCGCGTTTTTGCCGGCCTGCGCGCCACTTGGGAGTCGGTGAAAGCTACCGGTAACGCCGAACACTTCGACGTTTACATCCTGAGTGACAGCTACAACCCGGACATCTGCGTGGCAGAACAGAAAGCGTGGATGGAGCTTATTGCCGAAGTGCAGGGCGAAGGGCAGATCTTCTACCGCCGTCGTCGTCGTCGCGTGAAGCGTAAAAGCGGTAATATCGATGACTTCTGCCGTCGATGGGGCAGTCAGTACAGCTATATGGTGGTGCTGGATGCCGACTCGGTGATGACCGGTGAGTGTCTGACGGGCCTTGTGCGCCTGATGGAAGCGAACCCGAATGCCGGGATCATTCAGTCTTCGCCGAAAGCGTCGGGCATGGATACGCTGTACGCGCGTTGCCAGCAGTTTGCGACCCGCGTCTACGGGCCGCTGTTTACTGCCGGTCTGCACTTCTGGCAGTTGGGTGAGTCGCACTACTGGGGGCATAACGCCATTATCCGCGTGAAGCCGTTCATTGAGCACTGTGCGCTGGCGCCGCTGCCGGGTGAAGGCTCGTTCGCGGGCTCGATCCTGTCGCACGACTTCGTGGAAGCCGCGCTGATGCGTCGTGCCGGTTGGGGGGTGTGGATCGCCTATGACCTGCCGGGCTCCTATGAAGAGTTGCCGCCAAACCTGCTGGATGAACTGAAGCGTGACCGCCGCTGGTGTCACGGGAACCTTATGAACTTCCGTCTGTTCCTCGTGAAAGGGATGCACCCGGTACACCGCGCCGTCTTCCTGACCGGCGTAATGTCCTACCTCTCCGCGCCGCTGTGGTTTATGTTCCTGGCCCTGTCGACTGCCCTGCAGGTGGTACACGCCCTGACCGAGCCGCAGTACTTCCTGCAGCCGCGCCAGCTGTTCCCGGTCTGGCCGCAGTGGCGCCCTGAGCTGGCGATAGCGCTCTTTGCCTCGACGATGGTGCTGCTCTTCCTGCCGAAGCTGCTGAGTATTGTGCTCATCTGGTGCAAGGGCTCGAAGGAGTACGGTGGTTTCTTCCGCGTGACGCTCTCCCTGCTGCTGGAGGTCTTATTCTCCGTGCTGCTGGCGCCGGTGCGTATGTTGTTCCACACCGTCTTCGTGGTCAGCGCCTTCCTCGGCTGGGAAGTGGTCTGGAACTCGCCGCAGCGTGACGATGACTCTACGCCGTGGAGCGAAGCGTTTATGCGTCACGGTTCGCAGATGCTGCTCGGTCTGGTCTGGGCGGTGGGCATGGCGTGGCTGGACTTGCGCTTCCTGTTCTGGCTGGCGCCGATTGTCTTCTCGCTGATCCTCTCCCCGTTTGTGTCGGTGATTTCAAGCCGTTCGACGGTGGGTCTGCGCACCAAACGCTGGAAGCTGTTCCTGATCCCGGAAGAGTATTCACCGCCGCAGGTGCTGGTTGATACAGACAAGTATCTGGAGCTCAACCGCAGTCGTTCGCTGGAAGATGGGTTTATGCATGCGGTGTTTAACCCGTCATTCAACGCCCTGGCCATCGCTATGGCGACTGCCCGTCACCGTGCCAGCCGTGTGCTGGAGATCGCCCGCGATCGTCACGTTGAGCAGGCGCTGAACGAGACGCCAGAGAAGCTGAACCGCGACCGTCGTCTGGTGCTGCTAAGCGATCCTGTCACCATGGCGCGGATGCATCATCGTGTCTGGGCCGCCCCGGAGAAATACTCTTCGTGGGTGAACTATTACCAGACGCTGAAGCTGAATCCGCAGGCATTGAAAGCGAAGTGATGTGTCGGAAGGCGCTACGCTTACCCGGCCTACAAAATCTGTAGGCCCGTGCAAGCGCAGCGCCGCCAGGCAAATAAATACCGGCCCTGGAGCCGGTATTTTTATCTTTTGAGGTACTGGATGAGATTTTTCATCGTCATCACAATGGCGCTATTACTGAGCGGCTGCGGCAGTATCATTAGCCGGACGATCCCAGGTCAAGGACACGGCAATCAATATTACCCGGGCGTGCAATGGGATGTCCGTGACTCCGCATGGCGCTACCTGACGATACTCGATCTGCCGTTCTCCCTGGTCTTCGATACGCTACTGCTGCCCATCGACGCTCAGCACGGGCCCTATGAATAATTAACGTTCGTCCCACTCATCCGCTGCGGTTTGTCCCTCTTCGGTATCCAGCGGCGGCTCAAGCTGGAATTCACCCTCATCCCATTCATGCAGGGTGTTCTCTTCCAGCCACTCCTGACGCAGCTCAATCTCGTCATAATCGCCATCAAACACCGCCTGAGCCGCTTCGCCGCTCAGTACGGGCAGGCACTCGCCGTCTTCGCCGTCATCGGCAAAAAATTCGGCCTGCCACATAATGTCCCCATCCTGCATGACATATTTCTGGATATTGAGTTGCTCAATATTCGCGTCTTCTTCCTCAATGCCGGGATTATCGGCGAGAAACTCTTCGCGCGCGGCATCAATCGCTTCCTCTAAAGTGGCAAACATAGTCATCGGCGTCTCCCTGTGAATTGACGTGGTGTTCAGGGAAAGAATAGCTGATTCTCCATAATTGCAAGTATGAAAGCGGCAAAAGCCTTCACGCAGCGGTCTTAATCGGCGGCAGAGACCTTATCTGATTCCGGAATAGCCCTGGGTCGGCGCACGGCACGGGACAGACTGAACCACGAATAGATCGCGTTGAATAGCACCACGCAGGCGGTGACGATAAATACCGCGCGAAAACCGTAGCTGGCGGCAATACCGGCCCCCAGAAGAGGGCCGGTGACGTTGCCGATATCGCGGAACGACTGGTTGTAGCTGAAGATTCGTCCGGCAATCTGATTGGTAGAGTTATAGACCAGCAGGGTCTGCACCGCAGGCAGCAGGGCACCATCGGCCGCCCCGAGTAAAAAGCGCAGAACACCCAGCTGCCACGGGGATTGCACAAATGACATCGGGATGAGGAGCAGCACAGAGATCACCAGCGCGACGATCAGGATCCTTTCCGGACCAATCCGATCGCCCAGTTTCCCTAGTCGCGGGGCGCTGATCAGGGCGGCCACGCCGGGCACCGAGGCAATCATGCCGCTGATAAAGGCGATATTGCCCACATGCCCGGCCAGGTCGCGCACGTAGAGCGTCAGGATCGGCGCAATGGAGCCGGTAGCGACCTGAATAATCATGGTGGTGACAAACAGGCTGATGACCAGGCGAGGATTTTTAAGGGAGGCAAAGACCTCGCGGGCATGCAGCATCTCTTTTTTCGGCACCGGGGTAAAATTTTCCCGGATGCAGAATAAGGTCACCAGGAAGCAGGCAAACAGTACCCCCGCGGTGATAAAAAATACTGGCCGCAAACCGTAGCTGTCCGCCATTAATCCCCCGGCCAGTGGGCCAAGCAGGGCGCCGCTTACCGCACCAGTAGAGAGTGTTCCCAGCGCCCAGCCGCTTTTATGGCGGGGGATCTGCGTGGCGATAAGCGCGTTGGCATTAGGCACAAAGCCGCCCAGCAGACCCAGTAGCGCGCGCAATACCAGAAACTGCCAGATGTTTTGCGCCAGCCCCATCAGCAGCATGATGATGGCCATTCCCAACGCCGAACGCAGCAGCATAATCTTGCGCCCTTTGCGGTCGGCCAGCCCGCCCCAGAAAGGGGAGGCGATAGCGGAGAAGAGAAACGTGATGCTGAATACTAGCCCGGACCACATATTGAGCGCGCTGTGGCCGCTGACGCCGAGTTGTTCTACGTAGAGCGGCAGAAAAGGCATCACCAGGCTAAAAGCGGCGCCCGTGAGAAAGCAGCCCAGCCAGGCAACCATAAGGTTCCGCTTCCAGTTTATTGGCGTTTCTGAGGGAGACATAGCTATCCGCGTTATGATGCGCGACGGCATCATTTATAAAAGAAGGTAATAAGCCTGCTAATTATGCGCCTGGGTGATGGTTGCTGCAATGACGGAGAGCATTATAAGCTTAAAGAGCAGTGCGGCCCGGAGGCCGCAGGGGAGGATTAATAGCGGGAAGGGACACCTTCCGGACGGGTTTTAAAGCGGCGATGTAGCCACATGTACTGTTCGGGCGCCAGCAGAATGCACTTTTCCACTACCTCATTCATCCACGCGGCAGTGGTTCTGGCATCATCCAACGGCGGGGAGCACTCCGGTTCCAGCATCATCAGCTCGTAGCCCTTGCCGTCAGGTTTGCGACGCGGCACAAAAGGAACAATCGCCGCGTTCGACAGACGGGCCAGCGTCCATGTGCCGGTGGTGGTAGCTGCCTCGTCGACCGCAAAGAAGGGCACAAAGACGCTGGCGGTTGGGCCGTAGTCATGATCTGGCGCGTACCAGATCACCTCCCCGGATTTCAGGGCGCGGATCATCCCCTTGAGATCTTTACGGTCGATCATGCTCTTGTTGGAGCGCATCCGCCCCCAGGTCTGCAGCCAGTCGATCACCGGGTTGTCGTTCGGGCGATAGACGCCAATACCGGGCGCCTGCATGCCAAACATCCGCGCGCCGATCTCCAGCGTCAGAAAATGGACGCCGATCAGCAGAACGCCAGTTTTATTGGCCTGCAGATTGTGCACCGGATCCATGCCGGTGCCGGTCACTTCCGTCCAGCGCGCCATACGCTTATTGGACCAGAACCAGGCCATTCCGGTCTCCATCAGCCCCATGCCAACGGATTCAAAATTTTTCACTACCATGGTGTCGCGCTCGTGCTCGCTCATCTCCGGGAAACAGAGTTCCAGATTACGGCGGGCAATGCGGGCGCGGCGGGACATAAAGCGCATCGCCAGTCGACCCAGACCGCAGCCAAGACGGTAGATCAGCGGGTAGGGCAGCTGCACCAGTAACCATAATAAACCGATGCCAGCCCAGGTCAGCCAGTAACGAGGATGTAGAAGCGCAATGGAAAATTTAGGGAGTTGAGTCATGTCGTTCCTGTTTGTGATACGTCCTGTTGGCGTAGTGTCGCATTTTTCCATTGATAACCAAAATGCATCGCTATGGAATGGTCATGAATAGAGCAAATGTTATACCCTCGGCATTTTAACGTGAGAAATGTAGCGCAAAATGAAGGGATGTAAATTCCCAATGTTTGCTATATGATGCCGACCGATTTTCATTCTCATACGATTGCAGGAACCGTACACCATGCCAGTGTTACACAACCTCATTTCGAACGAAGAGCTGAAAGCGCGCATGTTGGCTGAAACCGAGCCGCGCACGACGATCTCGTTCTATAAATATTTCACCATCGTTAACCCGCAGGCTACCCGCGACGCGCTGTACAAGGCGTTAACCGCGCTGAACGTCTTTGGCCGTATCTATCTGGCCCATGAGGGCATCAATGCTCAGATCAGCGTGCCTGAAAGCAGGCTCGATGAGCTGCGCAGCTTCCTCTATGGCTTCGATCCGGCTCTGGACGGCCTGCGCCTGAATATTGCGCTGGTCGATGATGGTAAATCCTTCTGGGTGCTGCGCATGAAGGTGCGGGAGCGCATTGTGGCGGACGGCATTGATGACCCGACCTTTGATGCCAGCGACGTGGGCGATTACCTGAAAGCGTCAGAAGTGAACGCCATGCTGGACGATCCTGACGCCGTGTTTATCGATATGCGTAACCACTATGAATATGAAGTGGGCCATTTCGAAAACGCACTGGAAATCCCGGCAGATACTTTCCGTGAGCAGCTGCCAAAAGCCGTTGAGATGATGCAGGAGCATAAGGACAAAAAAATTGTCATGTACTGCACCGGCGGGATCCGCTGCGAAAAAGCCAGCGCCTGGATGAAGCACAACGGCTTTAACAAGGTGTGGCATATCGAAGGCGGGATCATCGAGTATGCCCGTCGCGCCCGCGAGCAGGGGCTACCAGTGCGCTTTATCGGCAAGAACTTCGTCTTTGACGAGCGCATGGGTGAGCGCATCTCTGATGATGTGATTGCCCACTGTCATCAGTGCGGCACCGCCTGCGACACCCATACCAACTGCAAAAATGACGGTTGTCATCTGCTGTTTATTCAGTGTCCGGCCTGCGCTGAGAAGTTTAACGGCTGCTGCAGCGAGTTGTGTAGCGAAGAGAGCATGTTGCCTGAAGAGGAGCAGCGCCGCCGCCGTGCCGGGCGCGAAAATGGCAATAAGATCTTTAATAAGTCGCGGGGGCGTCTGAATACCCGCCTGGGCATTCCTGACCCGGAGTGACCCTGAAACCTTGCCCGGTCGCGTGACCGGGCGAGGGTATTATTTCTGCTGAACCCCTTCTACCGAAATGATCAGCTCTACGTCCTGCGACGCCGGGCCCAGATCGGTAGTGATGTTGAAGTCTTTCAGGTGAATTTTACCTGATGCCTCAAACCCGGCGCGTTTCCCGCCCCACGGATCGTCACCCTGACCAATCAGTTTTGCATCCAGCTTAACCGGTTTCGTTACGCCGTTCAGCGTCAGGTTGCCGGTAATATCCAGCCCGTCACCATCCTTTTTCACCTCGGTCGAGGTAAAGGTCGCCTGCGGGTATTTCGCCACGTTGAGGAAGTCTGCGCTGCGCAGATGCTTGTCGCGCTCGGCGTGGTTAGTATCGAGGCTGTTGGTGTTCAGGGTGACATTGACTTTATCATTCGCCGGATTGCTCTCATCAAAGGTAAATGAGCCATCGAAATCCTTGAATGTGCCGTACAGCCAGCTGTACCCCAGATGCTGAATACGGAAGTTCACAAAGGCGTGCTGGCCTTGTTTATCAATTTTGTAGTCCGCTGCCACGGCGGCGCCGGTTGTGAACAGCAGAGACGCTAAGGTTAATCCCAGCAGGCTTTTCTTCATTTTATGCTCCAGAGTCAGGGGACGCTTTGCCCAACATACGTGTCAGGGTGGCGTCTTTGTCGATAAAGTGATGTTTCATGGCGGCAAGTCCATGTAATACGGAGAGAATAACTACGCCCCAGGCCAGCCATAAATGCACGGATCCAGCCAGATCGGCCTGGGGGCCGGCATCGGCCAGCAGGGCGGGGACGTCAAACAGGCCGAAGACACTGATAGGTTTTCCGTCAGCGGTGGAGATCAAATAGCCGCTGATCAGGATGGCGAAAAGCAAGGCGTACAGGGCGATATGGGCGGCGGCAGCGCTAATACGTGTAAAGCGAGTCTGGCTTTTCAGCGCCGGCGGAACAGGGGAGATATGGCGCCACAGCAGCCGCACCACCAGCGCCAGCATCAGCATAAAGCCGATGCTTTTGTGCAGCTCCGGTGCCTGGTGATACCAGCCATCGTAATAGCTCAGGGTCACCATCCAGAGGCCAAGACCAAACATGCCGTAAACCGCAATCGCCATCAGCCAGTGCAGACTCATGGAAATAACGCCATAGCGTGTGGGGGAATTTCGCACCTGCATTTTGAGCACCATTATTAATTCGCAAGCGCTAAAAATGGCGTGAGCAAAACATTAATGCAAATGATATTTACACATATTCAATATTAATTTTATTTGTTCGATTATTTTGAATGAATATTAGAAATGATAGTCAATGGCGCTGTTAATGATTTGCCGGAGCGGCTGATTTTTGGCGGGTTGTGACATTTTTATGATGTTCAAATAATTTATGGGGAAATTATAGTTATTTTAAGAAATGTCAGTTTTTGTCAATGAATCTCATCAGAAAAATACAATGTAAAGAATATCGAGGACTGCTAACAGCGACCACAGCAAAATATAGAGCATCAGGTGCTCGCGAATATTATTGACCAGATAGTTAACGATACGACGCATGAGAAAACCGGTAAAAAGATGCATGAAAGGCTTCGGAAACCCGAAGCCTGACACCATTATCGGCTAAAGCGAGACAGGGAGAAAGGCGTGAGATCAAACGGCGGCGCGATATTCTGAGAGAATTGCGCGGCAATTTCACCCAGCACGCTGGCAAACTTGAACCCGTGCCCGCTCAGGCCGGTGATCAGCAGCGTATTATCATGACCCGGCAGGGTATCGATGATGAAATCTTCGTCCGGCGTGTTGTCATAGGTACAGGTTGCACCGTGTAACAGGCCGCCGATACCCGGCAGTACATTGCGCAGGAATTTGAATGCTTCAGAGCCATCTCCAGGATACGCGCCAAACGGCTTACGCTCTTCCGGCGAGTTAATCACCTGCCCGCCGTTATGTTTGCCGATCTTCAGGGCATCTTTTTCGGACGGGAAGCCGTAAAACTGGTCGCCGTCAGGCAGTTCGCCGGTAAAGGCAGGGAAGTGATTCTGATGGCTGTAGCGCCCGTCAGCCTGGAACCAGGAGAAAACTTTGCGTACCGGCTGCACCGGCAGGCCGGGAACCAGACGTGAAACCCAGGTGCCGGCGCTTACCAGCAGGCGGCTTGCGCTGTAGGGGCCTTCCGGGGTATCAACGGTGACGCCGTCCTCATGATGGGTAATGGCGCTCACCGGGCAGTTAAACAATTGGGCGCAACCGGCCTCTTTGGCCAGCGCAATCCAGGTTTTAATCGCCAGTTCGCTGCGCAGTACGCCCGACCCGGATTCATACAGGCCGATATAGTCCGCCGGGACGTTGATCTCAGGCCAGCGCTTCATGATCGCTGCCGCGTCCAGTCGTTCAAGATTGAGGCTGAACTGGCGGGCGCTCTGTTCAACGGTCGCCAGAAATGGCGAGTCGGAGGGCCCAAGATTGACTACCCCCGTGCGTTCAAAGACCGGCTCACCGCTGATTTGCACCAGTTCATCCCACAGCGCCTGCGCCCGTAACACCAGCGGCACATAGCGTTCACCTTCGCCGTAAGCGTGGCGCATCAGACGGGTATCACCGTGGTGGCTCCCTTCGGTGTGGGGCGGCATATGGGCATCGATCATCAGTACGTTCTGACCGGCTCGCGTTGCGTAATAGCCTGCCGCCGCGCCGACAGATCCGCTGCCAATAATAATAAGATCGTATTTCATGAGGCTCTCTTTACGCGTTTCGTTGGTTAGCAGGGTAATTAAGAAGGCAGGGTTATACAAGGGAGAAATAAACGAGGCACCGTGAGGTGCCTGTTGGGTGAAAAAGTGTCGTGACGCTAGTGTCGCCGGTACTCATTTTCCTGGTAGTCACTGGATTCTATTTTTGCAATACCGGCTTCTAAAATAGAAATAAACTGGCGTGCGACATCTGTGGTTAACCACAACGTCTGCCCAACTTCCGCTTCTTCAGTGTCAGGATGATTTGGAGTCTGGTAGTGCAAACGCAGCATCAGTGCGTCGTAGCTATCTACAGTGCTGATATCCCAGCCTACAAGCGGATGGGTCTGGATGACTTCATTATTCTTTTCCATCATAACCCCCTGAATACGTGTTAAAAAGACAACGACTGTGAGGTTCAATGCGTGTTTTTCTGAAGCAATTTCAGTATATCAATAAATAAGGCTTCTGAAGGGAAAAAGAAACAGGCAGTCCCAAATATTTATGCGTTTTAGGATTGTTTGAACATTAAAACGTCATCTTGCTGATGATTTTTGACGAAGTCAGTCAGATTATTCGTGCTTTCACATAAAAAGAGGAAAAAAAGCCGGGGCGACCCGGCAAAAAAACACAATGAAGGAGAAAATTTAATCGGTAATAAACCAGTCGTCAGCGCTCTCCCAGGTTTCCTGTAAAATTTCGCTGATACGCTCTTTATCATCTTTTGCGCCACCGATGACCGAGAGATTGTTTGACCCCGCATAACGCACGGTGACGGCACCTTCGCGTTCGGGAAAGGAGTTGTTTATACGGCGGGATAATTCACCCGCCAGTGCGTCCAGCGCACCAGCAGGCAAAGGCGTTGTTCTGGCAATGGTCACTTCAATACGCATAATTGCCCCCTGTGTTATATACTGTGTATTTATACAGTCATATTGTTGAATTTACAACAGGGGGCAAACAATTTTTAACGCTTCACTGTCCACTGAACGGTTTCACCCGCGAGGAAGGGGATCAGGGTGTCGTCAGTCAGGGGGATGGATTCCACGACGCTGCTCTCTTCGCGCACCAGCTCAACAACGCCCTCATTCACCGGCAGACCGTAGAAACGCGGCCCGTTCAGGGAGCAGAACGCCTCGAAATGTTGCAGGGCATTCATCTCGTCAAAAACCTGCGCGTAGCTGGCAAGGGCGGTCGGGGCATTAAAGCAGCCTGCACAGCCACAGCTGGCCTCTTTACGATGACGGGCATGGGGCGCGGAGTCGGTGCCGAGGAAGACGCGCGCAAAGCCGCTGGCAACCAGCTCGCGCAGCGCTTGCTGGTGGACATTGCGTTTGAGGATTGGCAGGCAGTAGAGGTGCGGACGCACGCCACCTACCAGCATATGGTTGCGGTTGAACATCAGGTGCTGCGGGGTGATGGTGGCCGCCAGGAGCTCGTTGCCATCGCGCACGTACTCCGCGGCATCTTTGGTGGTGATGTGTTCAAACACCACTTTCAGACCCGGCAGGCGCTGGCGCAGCGGCTCCATCACGGTTTCGATGAAACGCGCTTCACGGTCGAAAATGTCGATGTCGGCATGAGTCACTTCGCCGTGGACCAGCAGGGGCATCCCCAGTTTTTCCATGCGCTCGAGCACCGGCATAATCGCGTCAATGCTGGTGACACCGTGGCTGGAGTTGGTGGTGGCGTTGGCCGGATAGAGTTTGGCGGCGGTAAAGACCCCTTCGCTAAAGCCGCGCTCAATCTCATTCGCATCGAGCGTGTCGGTCAGATAACAGGTCATCAGCGGGGTAAAATCGTGACCGGCAGGCACGGCATCAAGAATGCGCTGGCGATAGGCGATCGCCGCATCGACCGTGGTGACCGGCGGCACCAGGTTTGGCATGACAATCGCGCGGCCATAAATTTCACTGGTATACGGCACGACGGTTTTCAGCATATCGCCATCGCGAAGATGGATATGCCAGTCGTCTGGGCGGCGGATTTTCAAAACCTGGGATTGTGCAGTCATGGATAGGCTCCGGCTGAGTGAGATGATTTTTGCCGGACACAAAGAATAGGGGGAAACGTTTTCGTTTGCACTCTTTTCTGTAAAAAAAGGCGCCGAAGCGCCTCACGGGTTAATCGACGAAGGGGATGACAATCTCACCCGGCTTCACTTCGATACCTTTTGCATATTTTTTCGCCAGCGCTTCGCCCTTGCTGTTGTCTTCGCTCAGGATATAAGCCGGCTGGTGATTAAAGTAGTTTTGCAGGGACTGATTCAGGTATGGCATCAGCGTCTGCAGAACCGGTTTCATCTTCTCCGGCGAGACCACGGCGTCGGTGATCTCCATCTGTTGCAGGTAGATGGCGCCCTGATCCTTATTGAAGACCGGCAACGCTTTTAACTTCAGCTTAATATTGGCTTTCTGGCTGCCGAACAGCGAATTCATGTCCAGACTGGCGTCGCCGGAGAGCATCACTTTGTTCGGCTCTTCGCGGCCAATCTGGCTGGCAAGATTGCTCAGGACGATATGCGCATCGGCGACGCCGGGCACACCGATATCTTTCGCAAAGTTATTGCGCTTCTGCAGGGCCTGGTTAATCTCCTGTTCACTGACCGTGTACTGGGTGAGCTGATTACAACCAACCAGCAGACCGCTGATGATCAACGCAGTGGCAATAACAATCTTTTTCATGGTTTTCCTCGACATACTGGCGCTTCAATCCTGACGCGCCAGTATGTCAGGGGAGTGTCCCTCAGACCAGCAGAATAAACTGATAACGGCGAAGAACAGGAATAGTGCCTGAGTCCCGGTCAGGCTCCGGGCTCCAGCACGCCGGGTGCAGCGCGCTTGTGGCTGAACTGCCAGCCCAGCGCGAAGAAAGTAGTTACCCCAATCAAAGTCAGCATCACCCACGGCAGTTCAGGCTGGTTAAAGGCTTTCCCGGCATCGAACAGCCAGCCGCCCCCGGCATAGCCCAGCGCGCCACCAATCGCCAGACCGAGACGGCTGAAGCCCATATAGCTGCCCCGCGCGCGCGGATCGGCCAGCTCGGCGCTCAGCGTTTCACGGGCGGGTTCGGCGATGATGGAGCCGATATAGAAGGTACAAATCAGCATAAACAGCTGTTGCAGGGAGCTCACCATCCCAATGGGCAGCATACTCAGGGACATCAGCAGCAGGCCCGCCATCAAGCGATGCTCGAGGCGGAAGCGTTTTTCGCTCCAGCGAGCAATAGGGTAGAGGAGGGTGAGGGAGAGGCAGGCCTCAATGGCGTACATCCACTTCACCGCCGCCGGCGATCCGGCGATATCGTTAACCATGATCGGCAGCATCAGCATCACCTGTACGCCCAACATGTAATAGCCCGCCAGCGTCAGCACGTAGGTAATGAAACGTTTATCGCGCCAGACGCGGTCGAGTCCCTCCCGTACCGGCGCTTTGACGGTGGAGAGCTTCCAGGCGGGCAGCAGCCAGGCGTTAAAGGCCGCACACAGAATAAACAGCACCGCCCCAGTGGCGCAGACCAGCCGAAAATCGTACTGCAACAGCCAGCTTCCCAGCAGCGCACCCACCACCGCGCCCGCGCTGTCCTGCATCATCAGCAGCGAGAAAAAACGCCCGCGATGCCGGGGACGGATCAGCTTCACGACGAGCGCCGTGCGCGGCGGATCGAACAGCGTGCCGCCAAGCCCGGAAACAATACAGGAGACCCATAGCAGCCAGGGTTCATGGGCAATCGCCATCGTGGCAAAACCCGCCGCCCGCAGCAGCATGCCGGTGACAATCATCGGTTTCGCGCCAAAGCGGTCGGCAATCGCGCCGCCAAACACTCCCAGCCCCTGCTGGACAAACTGGCGCAGCCCCAGCGCAATGCCGACCATCAACGCTGCCCAGCCCATCTGATCGACAAAGCGAATAGAGATGAGGGGGAAAACGACAAAAAAGCCGAGTACAACCAGCATGTTATCAACAAGCAGGAAATATTTACCCAGGCTCCGGGCCTGTGAGATATGGGACATTTCCCCTCCAGGGAAATATACCCGTCATACTTCAGGTTGCCGGTGCGTTGGCCTCCTCGCTCACCCCTGTCACTTACCGGAGTAAGCTCCAGGGGATTCGCTGCGTCGCCGCCTTCCTGCAACTCGAATTATTTAGGGTATCAAGATAATGAGCGCGCTAATATTCTGCGGTGTCGGCAGGTTTTTTCCCACTACGCAGGCGACAATATTTTTTTATCAAAAAGGGGTTTTGATTGAGGGTTTTAATCGAAAAATGTGAAAAGTCTTCAAAATGGTATGTCACTGTTTTCCCAGAAGGCAGCGGCGCAGGTATAGTAAAGCTAACGGGTCAAAGTTGTAACATGAAGGAGTAGTATCCATGTTTGGCTATCGCAGTAATGTGCCGAAAGTACGCCTGACGACCGACCGGCTGGTGGTTCGCCTCGTGCATGAGCGTGATGCCTGGCGTCTGGCGGACTACTACGCTGAGAATCGTCAGTTTTTAAAACCCTGGGAACCCGTGCGGGATGAGAGCCACTGCTATCCTTCCGGCTGGCAGGCCCGGCTGAGCATGATCGCCGAGTTTCACAAGCAGGGCTCAGCGTTCTACTTTGCCCTGCTGGACCCCGATGAAAAAGAGATCATTGGCATCGCCAACTTCTCTAACGTGGTGCGGGGCTCGTTTCATGCCTGCTATCTGGGGTACTCCATCGGGCAAAAATGGCAGGGGCAGGGGCTGATGTTTGAAGCGCTGACCTCGGCAATCCGCTATATGCAACGTACCCAGCACATGCACCGCATTATGGCCAACTATATGCCGCACAATCAGCGCAGCGGCGGTCTGCTGGCGCGCCTCGGATTTGAAAAGGAGGGCTACGCCAAAGATTACCTGCTGATTGACGGCGAATGGCGCGATCATGTCCTGACGGCGCTGACAACCAAAGAGTGGAGCGCGGGGCGCTAAGGAACAGAGATGAAATATCAGTTAAGCGCCACTGAAGCGCGCGTCATTGGCTGCCTGCTGGAGAAGCAGGTCACGACGCCGGAGCAGTATCCGCTCTCGGTAAATGCGGTCACCCTGGCCTGCAACCAAAAAACCAACCGTGAACCGGTGATGAACCTTGCCGAACATGAGGTACAGGATCTGCTGGATGCGCTGGTGAAACGCCACTACCTGCGCACCGTCAGCGGCTTTGGCAATCGCGTCACCAAATATGAGCAGCGTTTTTGCAACTCCGAGTTTGGCGCCCTGAAGCTAAACTCCGCCGAAGTGGCGCTGATCGCCACCCTGCTGCTGCGCGGGGCACAGACCCCGGGCGAGCTGCGCACCCGGGCGGCGCGCATGCATGAATTCGCCGATATGCAGGAGGTGGAACAGACCCTCGAAGGCCTGGCGGCAAGAGAGGATGGCCCGTTTGTCCTGCGCCTGGCGCGGGAGCCGGGCAAGCGTGAAAGCCGCTATATGCATCTCTTCAGCGGAGAGGTTGAAACTACCGCCGCCGCTGAGACAGTGGCTCCCGCCACGGAAGAAACCTTACTGGCCCGCGTTGAAGCGTTGGAAAACGAAGTCGAAGAACTGAAGCAGCGCCTCGATTCGCTGCTGGCACATCTGGGAGATTAACGGTGACAAAATTACGAGTGGGCGTGGTAGGGCTGGGGGGGATCGCCCAGAAAGCCTGGCTGCCGGTGCTGAGCGCCGCGTCAGACTGGACATTGCAGGGGGCCTGGTCACCCTCTCGGGATAAGGCGATCAGGATCTGTGAATCGCTGCGTATGCCTTACTATGAGTCGTTGCAGGAGCTGGCCCGCGCCTGTGATGCAGTCTTTGTCCATACTTCCACCGCCACCCATTACCAGGTGGTTAGCGAGCTACTGCATGCCGGGGTGCATGTCTGTGTTGATAAACCACTGGCGGACAATCTGGCCGACGCCGAGCGCCTGATTGAGCTCGCTGCACAGAAAAAACGCACCCTGATGGTCGGTTTCAACCGTCGCTTTGCGCCGCTCTATCAGCAGCTGAAAAATGGGCTTCAGGAGGCGGCATCCCTGCGGATGGATAAGCATCGCGCCGACAGCGTCGGCCCCAACGATCTGCGTTTTACCCTGCTGGATGATTATCTGCACGTGGTGGACACCGCGCTGTGGCTGGCGGGAGATAATGCGCGTCTCACCGGCGGCACGCTGCAAACCAACGAGCAGGGGGCGATGATCTATGCTGAGCACCATTTCAGCACGGGCAATATGCAGATCACCACCTCCATGCACCGCCGGGCAGGCAGCCAGCGGGAGTGGGTCCAGGCGGTGACGGACGGCGCGCTGCTGGACGTGACCGATATGCGCGAGTGGCGCGAAGAGCGGGGCGCTGGAGTGGTTACGCCGGCTATTCCTGGCTGGCAGAGCACCCTGGAGCAGCGTGGTTTTGTGGGCTGCGCGCGCCACTTTATTGAATGCGTGCAAAATCAGACGGTTCCTGAAACCTCGGGTGAACAGGCGATCCGTGCCCAGCGCATCGTGGAGAAGCTCTGGCGCGATGCCATGAGCGAATAACCCTCTGTAACATCTGCCCATAGCAATTCCTGTTTTTACGAGTAGACTAGGCGCGTTTTGCGTTTTCCAGGCCGGGTAAGCATAGCGATACCCGGCGAAATGACGCCTGCTTTGCAGGCGTTTTGTTTCAGGTAGTGGAAGCTCACGTTAATGAACCTATTAAAATCGCTGGCCGCCGTCAGCTCGATGACCATGTTTTCGCGCGTGCTGGGTTTTGCGCGCGACGCCATTGTGGCGCGGGTCTTTGGCGCAGGGATGGCCACTGACGCCTTTTTTGTCGCGTTCAAACTGCCCAACCTGCTGCGTCGAATTTTTGCCGAAGGCGCCTTTTCCCAGGCGTTCGTGCCTATCCTCGCGGAATATAAAAGTAAGGAGGGTGAAGACGCCACCAGGGTCTTTGTCGCGTATGTGTCGGGGCTGTTGACCCTCGCGCTGGCCATCGTCACCGTGATTGGGATGCTGGCGGCGCCCTGGGTGATCATGGTGACCGCCCCCGGCTTTGCCGATACCGCCGACAAGTTTGCCCTGACTACGCAGTTGCTGCGCATCACCTTTCCTTATATACTGCTGATCTCCCTGGCGTCGCTGGTCGGAGCCATCCTCAACACCTGGAACCGCTTCTCGGTACCGGCCTTTGCGCCCACCTTCCTTAACGTCAGCATGATCGGCTTTGCGCTGTTTGCCGCGCCGCATTTCCATCCGCCAGTACTGGCGCTGGCCTGGGCTGTGACGGTAGGGGGGGTACTCCAGCTGGCGTATCAGCTGCCGCACCTAAAGAAAATCGGCATGCTGGTCCTGCCGCGCATTAACCTGCGCGATGCCGGCGCGATGCGCGTGGTGAAGCAGATGGGGCCGGCGATCCTTGGCGTGTCGGTGAGCCAGATTTCACTCATCATCAACACCATCTTCGCCTCCTTCCTCGTCTCCGGGTCGGTTTCCTGGATGTACTACGCCGATCGCCTGATGGAGTTTCCCTCCGGGGTGCTGGGGGTGGCGCTGGGCACCATTTTACTGCCTTCACTCTCCCGCAGTTTCGCCAGTGGCAACCATGACGAATATTGCCGCCTGATGGACTGGGGGTTACGCCTCTGCTTCCTGCTGGCGCTGCCAAGCGCTGTAGCGCTGGGGATCCTGGCGAAACCGCTCACCGTCTCCCTGTTCCAGTACGGTAAATTTACCGCCTTTGATGCTGCCATGACCCAGCGGGCGCTGATCGCCTATTCCGTGGGACTGATGGGCCTTATCGTGGTGAAAGTGCTGGCCCCGGGCTTCTATTCGCGCCAGGACATCAAAACCCCGGTGAAGATCGCCATTGTGACGCTGATTATGACCCAGGTGATGAACCTCGCATTTATCGGTCCGCTGAAGCATGCCGGTCTGTCGTTATCCATCGGTCTGGCGGCCTGTCTCAACGCCGGGCTGCTCTACTGGCAGCTGCGTAAGCAGCAGATCTTTACCCCGCAGCCGGGCTGGTCGCGCTTCCTGCTGCGTCTGGTGATTGCGGTGCTGGTAATGGCGGCCGCGCTGGTGGGGATGCTCTACGTAATGCCGGACTGGTCGCTGGGCACCATGCCATATCGTCTGCTGCGCCTGATGGCGGTCGTGCTGGTGGGGGTAGTGGCCTACTTTGCCACCCTCGCGGTGCTGGGCTTTAAGGTGAAAGAGTTTGCCCGCCGCACGGCGTAATGCAAAAAAAGGGGAGCGCCTGTCGGTGCTCCCCATTCCTGTGGCTATCGCCTGATTAAATCGAAATTTTCTTTCCGCCGCTGCGTGAGCTGGCTGTCTGGCCATCGGCGCCATACAGTCCTGTCTCCTGATGCGGCTTAAGCACGGCAAGCGCCTGCTGGTTACGGAGGATCTGCCCTTCCAGTAACCACCCGTTGTGCTGATTCAGATCGCGCAGATGCTGCGTTTTTTCAGTAATAGTTTGCCAGCGTTCGACGACATCATCATTTGCACTATGGCGCGCGGATTGCTCGCTGCGTCGCTGCTGTTCAAGGTAGTCCAGCGTGGCCAGCAGTGAGCTTTTATCTTCTGTAATGCGCTGCAGCGCGCTGCCATGAACATTTCCGGCAGAGAGCTGCTGCTGTTCGGCGTCCATGACCGTTTTCAGGTCGTTCAACACGACCGTCATTTGATCCATTATTTCCGTCAGACGACTCATACAGTGGTTACTCTAAGAAACTTTGCGCATCCTGGATCAGCGCATCAGCGATTTTACTGGTATCCATTTTCAGCTCGCCATTGCGGATGGCGGTTTTCAGCGCTTCAACACGCTCCATGTTGATATCGTTGCTACCAGGCTGCATCAGTTTCGCCTGGGCATCGCTCAGCGTGACGCTGGTGCTGTTGGCGGTCGCCGATTTTTGCGGGCGAGTCTTTGCAGTGGCAGTGTCATTCATTTCGCGCGGTTGAACTGGGCTAACCGGCTTCAGGGGCGATGTACGATCAATGCTCATTATATTGTCCTCATCGAGGGTTCGCGGCGTTGGCGCCTGACATCATCATTAAGTTACTTCTATATCGGCAGCCGCCGCATAATCTTTAAAAAGATTATAGGTTAATCAGAATATTCCCATCAGAATCCACCGTTCCACTCACCACCTGGCCCGAAGACATTCTCACCCGGGCGTTTTGCGCAACCGCCGCATTGTTTAGCGCCTGACCTTCACCGTTAACGCTAAAGCCGTCGCCGCTGGCGATAACCATCACCCGCTGCCCCGCTTTGATCCGCCAGGACTGACGCAGCATCGATAGCTGTAAAGGCTGCCCTGGCACCAGATCGCGCAGGCTGACGGCATTCTGCACCTGGTTAATGTCCAGGATGGCCCGGGGCGGAAGCTGATCCAGCCTGCCGCGCTTTAGCGTAACGCTGTCCGGCTGCAGGGCGGCACCCCGGGGGATACTCCGGGACGCGACAACATAATCGCCCGTGGCCTGAACTGCAACCTGTATAAATCGTTTTTCATTGCCACATCGGGCGGTAACGCTGACGTTGCCCCACAGCTTCGTATTGCCGAGAACGCTGAATGCAGGCGTCTCGCACGAAGGACGCATGTTGGCTGGCGTGCGAACCTGCACCGAAACCTCATCGCTGAACCCCGCCAGCCGCTGGGCAAAAAATGTTGTCAGCTGGGCATCAAGATCCTGCGCCTGCGTGAGGGCGCTCCAGAGGAGCAGGGTTGCGGTGAAACCACGTTTGAGTGCCATATCGCCCGTTACCGTCGGTTTAATGATGAGCAGAATTCTACCTGTAGGGGTTTGCCATCAACGCAATAAATAGCGACGCATTTTGTGCTTATTCCGTCGATGAAGTAGACGGGGTGAGATTTAAGCTATCCACTGAAATTTTGCCATCAGCGGAGGAGACATGCTCGATAAACTCGACGCCGCGCTACGTTTTCAGCAGGAAGCGCTCAACTTACGCGCCCAGCGTCAGGAGATTCTGGCCGCCAATATCGCTAACGCCGACACCCCCGGGTTTCAGGCGCGCGATATCGATTTTTCCAGTGAATTAAAGAAAGTGATGGAGCGCGGTCGGGCCGAAAATAGCGGTGTCGCCCTTGCGCTGACGTCTGCACGCCACATTCCCGCACAGACCGTGACCACCCCGAGTATCGATTTACTTTATCGCATTCCCGATCAGCCATCCCTGGACGGTAACACCGTCGATATGGACCGGGAGCGTACGCAGTTCGCCGATAACAGCCTGCAGTACCAGATGGGGCTGACCGTTCTCGGCGGGCAGATTAAAGGCATGATGAATGTTCTGCAGGGAGGCAATGGTTAATGGCCTTACTCAATATCTTTGATATCGCGGGTTCAGCCCTGACCGCGCAATCGCAACGACTGAACGTCGCCGCCAGTAACCTGGCGAACGCCGACAGCGTGGCGGGTCCGGACGGGCAACCTTATCGCGCCAAACAGGTGGTGTTCCAGGTCGATGCGGCACCGGGCGCCGCAACCGGCGGGGTAAAAGTCGCCAGCGTAATTGAGAGCCAGGCACCGGACAAACTGGTCTACGAGCCGGGCAACCCGCTGGCCGACGCCAACGGCTACGTCAAAATGCCGAACGTGGATGTAGTGGGCGAGATGGTGAACACCATGTCAGCGTCCCGCAGCTACCAGGCCAACGTTGAAGTACTGAACACCGTGAAGAGCATGATGCTTAAAACGCTCACTCTGGGCCAGTAAAGGAGAGATCAATGTCCATTGCAGTCAATGTCAATGACAGGTCGAGTGCCACAGGCGTCAGCGGCACCACCGGCAACAGTTCGCTTACCGGCAGCAACGCGTCCGATCTGCAAAGCAGCTTCCTGACGCTGCTGGTCGCACAGCTGAAAAACCAGGATCCAACCAACCCGATGCAGAACAACGAACTGACCACGCAGCTTGCGCAGATCAGTACGGTGAGCGGCATCGAGAAACTGAACACCACGTTGGGTTCTATTTCCGGGCAGCTCGACAGCAGCCAGTCGATGCAGGCCAGCACGCTGATTGGGCATGGCGTGATGATCCCGGGCTCCACCATTCTGGCAGGCAGTAGCAGCACCGACGGCACCAGCACCACCTCCACCACGCCGTTTGGTGTTGAGCTGCAGCAGAGCGCCGATAAAGTGACCGCCACCATCACCGACAGGAACGGTGCGGTGGTTCGTACCATTGATATCGGCGAACTGAAAGCGGGAGTACACACCTTTACCTGGGACGGCACGATGACCGACGGCAGCAGTGCGCCAAATGGTTCCTATAACGTTGCCATCTCCGCCAGCAGCGGCAGTACGCAGCTGGTGGCCCAGCCACTGCAGTTCGCGATGGTGCAGGGTGTGATCCGCAGCAGCAACGGTAACACGCTGGATCTGGGGACTTACGGTACAACTACGCTCGACGAAGTTCGGCAGATTATATAAGCCTTAACCTTTATCAGGAGTAACAAATGGCCTTTTCACAAGCGGTCAGCGGCCTGAATGCTGCAGCCACTAACCTCGACGTCATTGGTAACAACATTGCCAACTCCGCGACCTATGGCTTTAAGTCTGGTAGCGCGTCGTTCGCAGATATGTTCGCCGGTTCCAAAGTCGGTCTGGGCGTAAAAGTCGCCGGGATCACTCAGGACTTCAGCGACGGTACCACCACTAATACCGGTCGTGGTCTGGACGTGGCGATCAGCCAGAACGGTTTCTTCCGTATGCTCGACAGCAACGGTTCCGTCTATTACAGCCGTAACGGCCAGTTCAGCCTGGACGAAAACCGCAACCTGGTAAACATGCAGGGTCTGCAGGTGACCGGCTATCCGGCAGCGGGTAGCCCGCCAACGGTACAGACCGGCGCGAACCCGCAGCCGATCACCATTCCTAACAATCTGATGGCCGCTAAAGCGACCAGCACCGCAGCCCAGCAGATCAACCTGAACTCCACGGACAGCGTGCCTAACATCCCGTTTGACGTGACCAGTGCCAACCCGGATTCAGACAGCTTCAACAAGAAAGGCACCATCACCGTCTATGACAACCAGGGTAACGCCCACAACATGTATGTCTACTACGTGAAAACGGCGGACAACAAGTGGGATCTCTACACCCAGGACGGTAGCGCCGCGAACGGCCAGATCACCAAATCTGCCCAGATGAGCTTCGACCCCAACGGCAACCTGGAAGGGATCTATAACTACAGCCCAGCCGGTGTTTTGAGTGCGACGCCAAACGCCAATCCGGCCATTAACGTGACCACCGATCCGCTGAGCGGCGCGCTGCCGGTGACCTTCTCCCTGAGCTTCCTGAACTCCATGCAGCAGAACACCGGGGCGAACAACATCGTGGCGACCAACCAGAACGGCTACAAGCCGGGCGACCTGGTGAGCTATCAGATCAACGACGACGGTACCGTGGTAGGTAACTACTCCAACGAACAGAACCAGGTGCTGGGTCAGATCGTACTGGCAAACTTCGCCAACAACGAAGGTCTGCAGTCTGAGGGGAACAACGTCTGGTCTGCCACGCAGTCTTCAGGCGTGGCGCTGCTGGGCACCGCCGGTTCCGGTAACTTCGGTACCCTGACCAACGGCGCGCTGGAAGCCTCCAACGTCGACCTGAGTAAAGAGCTGGTCAATATGATCGTCGCGCAGCGTAACTATCAGTCGAACGCGCAGACCATCAAAACCCAGGATCAGATCCTCAACACGCTGGTTAACCTCCGCTAAGTGGCTGACGGGATAGCTTAATGGATCACGCAATATATACCGCGATGGGCGCCGCCAGTCAGACGCTCAATCAGCAGGCCGTCACCGCCAGCAACCTGGCGAACGCTTCGACGCCGGGCTTTCGCGCGCAGCTCAATGCGATGCGCGCCGTCCCGGTGGAAGGGCTCTCCCTGCCGACGCGTACGCTGGTGACCGCCTCCACCCCGGGAGCCGATATGACGCCCGGGCAGATGGATTACACCTCGCGCCCGCTTGATGTGGCGCTGCAGCAGGACGGCTGGCTGGCGGTTCAGACCGCAGACGGCGGCGAAGGCTACACCCGTAACGGGAACATCCAGGTGGACGCGGTCGGGCAACTGACCATCCAGGGACGTCCGGTTATTGGTGAAGGTGGCCCGATCACCGTGCCGGAAGGCTCGGAGATCACCATCGCGGCCGACGGCACCATCTCCGCCCTGAACCCGGGCGATCCGCCAAACACCGTCGCGCCGGTTGGCCGCCTGAAGCTGGTAAAAGCCGAAGGTTTTGAAGTGCAGCGTGGCGACGACGGCATGTTCCGTCTGACCCAGGCGGCGCAGGCTACCCGTGGCGCAACGTTACAGGCTGACCCGACCATTCGCGTCATGTCTGGCGTGCTGGAAGGCAGTAACGTTAAGCCAGTAACCGCGATGACCGACATGATCGCCAGCGCCCGCCGTTTTGAAATGCAGATGAAGGTGATTTCCAGCGTTGATGAAAACGCCAGTCGCGCCAACCAACTGCTGTCAATGAGTTAACAGGACTACTTATGATCAGTTCTTTATGGATCGCGAAAACCGGCCTCGACGCGCAGCAAACCAATATGGATGTCATCGCCAACAACCTGGCGAACGTCAGCACCAATGGGTTTAAGCGTCAGCGTGCGGTTTTCGAAGATTTGCTTTATCAAACCATTCGCCAGCCAGGGGCACAGTCGTCTGAACAGACTACGCTGCCTTCCGGTCTGCAGATTGGTACCGGTGTTCGCCCGGTAGCGACTGAACGTCTGCACAGCCAGGGCAACCTCTCCCAGACCAACAACAGCAAAGACGTGGCGATCAAGGGCCAGGGCTTCTTCCAGGTTCAGCTCCCGGACGGGACCTCTGCCTATACCCGTGACGGTTCGTTCCAGGTGGATCAGAACGGCCAGCTGGTGACCGCGGGCGGTTTCCAGGTGCAGCCGGCGATCACCATTCCGGCGAACGCCCTGAGCATTACCATCGGGCGTGACGGGATCGTGAGCGTGACCCAGCAGGGCCAGGCTGCGCCGGTGCAGGTTGGCCAGCTTAACCTGACCACCTTTATGAACGACACCGGTCTGGAAAGTATCGGTGAAAACCTGTACATCGAAACCCAGTCCTCCGGCGCACCGAACGAGAGCACGCCGGGTCTGAACGGTTCAGGTCTGCTGTATCAGGGGTATGTGGAAACCTCAAACGTCAACGTCGCGGAAGAGCTGGTGAATATGATCCAGGTTCAACGCGCGTACGAAATTAACAGTAAAGCAGTGTCGACGACCGACCAGATGCTGCAGAAACTGACGCAACTCTAAGGTGTAGCCCGGTGCGGTTCACGCCGCACCGGCTCCCTGTTTTCGAAGATGAAGGCAATGCAAAAACACGCGGCGATTCGTTATCCCATAGTGACTCTCCTGGCCGTTACCCTCAGCGGTTGCGCCTGGGTTCCGTCTCAACCTTTGGTGCAGGGTGCGACTTCCGCCCAACCCATTCCTGGCCCGACGCCGGTAGTGAATGGCTCAATTTTCCAGACCGCGCAGCCGATTAACTACGGTTATCAGCCGCTGTTTGAAGACCGTCGCCCACGTAATATCGGCGATACGCTGACCATCCAGCTACAGGAAAACGTCAGCGCCAGTAAGAGCTCGTCGGCGAATGCCAGCCGCGACGGGAAAACCAATTTTGGCTTCGACACTGTGCCACGCTATCTCGAAGGACTCTTCGGTAACGCGCGCGCCGATGCCGAGGCGTCTGGCGGCAACTCCTTTAACGGTAAAGGCGGCGCCAATGCCAGCAACACCTTTAGCGGCACGTTGACGGTAACCGTCGACCAGGTGCTGGCGAACGGCAATTTACATGTAGTGGGTGAAAAACAGATCGCCATCAACCAGGGCACGGAATTCATTCGCTTCTCCGGTGTGGTTAACCCTCGCACCATCAGTGGCTCCAACACCGTACCGTCCACTCAGGTGGCCGATGCGCGCATTGAGTATGTCGGCAACGGCTACATCAATGAGGCGCAGAATATGGGCTGGTTGCAGCGTTTCTTCCTTAACTTATCACCGATGTAATCGAGGTGACCTATGTTTAAATCCCTCTTCGGGTTCCTGCTGGTGCTGGTGGCAACATGTGCCCAGGCCGACCGTATTCGCGATCTCACAAGCGTACAGGGTGTGCGGGAAAACTCACTGATCGGTTACGGTCTGGTTGTGGGGCTTGACGGGACGGGTGACCAGACCACCCAGACGCCGTTCACGACCCAGAGTCTGAATAATATGCTCTCCCAGCTCGGCATCACGGTGCCCGCCGGGACCAACATGCAGCTGAAAAACGTGGCGGCGGTAATGGTCACCGCCTCTTTCCCGGCCTTTGCGCGCCAGGGGCAAACCATCGACGTGGTGGTCTCCTCCATGGGGAATGCGAAAAGCCTGCGCGGCGGGACTCTGCTGATGACCCCCCTGAAAGGGGTAGATAGCCAGGTGTATGCCCTGGCGCAGGGTAACATCCTTGTCGGCGGGGCGGGTGCCTCCGCAGGCGGCAGCAGCGTGCAGGTCAACCAGCTTAACGGCGGCCGTATTACCAACGGGGCGGTTATTGAGCGTGAACTGCCGACCCAGTTCGGCAGCGGCAACACCATTAACCTGCAGCTGAATAATGACGACTTCACTATGGCGCAGCAGATTGCGGACACCATCAACCGCAACCGCGGCTACGGCAGCGCTACCGCGCTGGATGCCCGCACCGTGCAGATCCGCGTCTCCAGCGGCGGCAGTAACCAGGTGCGTCTGCTGGCGGATATCCAGAATATGGAAGTGAACGTCACGCCGCAGGATGCCAAAGTGATCATCAACTCCCGCACCGGCTCGGTGGTGATGAACCGTGAGGTGACGCTGGATAGCTGCGCCGTGGCGCAGGGCAACCTGTCGGTGACCGTCAACCGCTCGGCTAACGTCAGCCAGCCAGATACGCCGTTTGGCGGCGGTGAAACGGTGGTGACGCCGCAGACCCAAATCGATTTGCGTCAGAGCGGCGGCTCGCTGCAGAGCGTGCGCTCCAGCGCCAACCTGAACAACGTGGTACGTGCCCTGAACGCGCTGGGCGCCACCCCGATGGATCTGATGTCGATTCTGCAATCCATGCAGAGCGCGGGCTGCCTGCGCGCCAAACTGGAAATTATCTGATGCTGACCGATAGCAAACTGCTGAGCAGCGCGGCCTGGGATACCCAGTCGCTCAACGAACTGAAGTCTAAAGCGGGTAAAGATCCGGCGGGCAATATCCGCCCGGTTGCCCGCCAGGTGGAGGGGATGTTTGTCCAGATGATGCTGAAAAGCATGCGTGAAGCCCTGCCAAAAGATGGCATCTTCAGCAGCGATTCCACGCGTCTGTACACCAGCATGTATGACCAGCAGATTTCGCAGCAGATGACTGCCGGTAAAGGGTTAGGACTTGCCGATGTGATCGTTAAGCAGATGGCGGCCGCGCAGGGCGTGCCGCCAGAAGAGGCACCGCAGCAGGTGCCGATGAAGTTCGATCTGGAAAGGGTCACCAGCTATCAAAACCAGGCTCTGACGCAGATGGTGCGTAAAGCGGTGCCGAAGGTGCCTGAGAGCAATGATGAACCCCTTACCGGCGACAGCAAAGACTTCCTGGCGCAGCTCTCCCTGCCGGCGCGTCTCGCCAGCCAGCAGAGCGGGGTGCCGCATCACCTGATCCTCGCCCAGGCGGCGCTGGAGTCGGGCTGGGGGCAACGGCAGATCCGTCGTGAGAACGGTGAGCCGAGCTTTAACATCTTTGGGGTGAAGGCCTCGGGGAGCTGGAAAGGGCCGACTACCGAGATCACCACCACCGAGTATGAAAACGGCGAAGCGAAGAAGATCAAAGCCAAATTCCGCGTCTACAGCTCCTATCTCGAGGCACTTTCAGACTATGTCGGCCTGTTGAGTCGTAACCCGCGCTATGCGGCAGTGACCCAGGCCGCGACGGCAGAGCAGGGTGCGCAGGCGTTGCAGAACGCGGGCTATGCCACCGATCCACAGTATGCCCGCAAGCTGACCAGCATGATCCAGCAGCTGAAAGCGATGGGTGAAAAAGTCAGCAAAGCCTACAGCAACGATATCGAAAATCTGTTCTGAAAGTTCTCAAGTCCGGCTGGGGCCTGCCGATAATCTCCAGCAGGACTCGTGTCTGAAAGTATAAAAGGAACCCCCATGTCCAGTTTGATCAACAGCGCCATGAGTGGCCTCAGTGCAGCACAGGCTGCGCTGAATACCGCCAGTAATAACATTTCGAGCTACAACGTGACGGGCTATACCCGTCAGACGACGGTGCTGAGTGCCTCAAACAGCACGCTGACGGGCGGCGGTTGGGTTGGCAACGGCGTGTATGTCTCTGGGGTACAACGCGAATATGATGCATTCATTACCAATCAGCTGCGCACCGCGCAGAACCAGAGCAGTGCCCTGACGACCCGCTACCAGCAGATGTCCAAAATTGACGACATTCTCTCTGGCAGCACCAACAGCCTGGCGACCACCCTGCAGGGTTTCTTTACCAGTCTGCAGACTCTGGTGAGCAACGCCGAAGATCCGGCGGCGCGCCAGACGGTACTGGGCAAGGCTGATGGTCTGGTGAACCAGTTCAAGGTGAACGATCAGTATCTGCGGGATCAGGATAAGCAGATCAACACCGCCATCGGTACCAGCGTTGATCAGATCAACAACTACGCTAAACAGATTGCCAACCTGAACGATCAGATTTCCCGCCTGACCGGCGTGGGTGCGGGCGCATCCCCGAACAATCTGCTCGACCAGCGTGACCAGCTGGTGAGCGAGCTGAACCAGATCGTGGGGGTTGAAGTCTCCGTTCAGGATAGCGGCACCTATAACGTCTCCTTTGGCAATGGCTACAACCTGGTTCAGGGCAGCACCGCTAATCAGCTGGCGGCCGTGAAGTCGAGCGCCGATCCATCCCGCACTACGGTGGCGTTTGTTGACGGCACCTCGGGCCCCGTAGAGATCCCGGAAAAACTGCTGACCAGCGGCTCTCTGGGCGGCATGTTGACTTTCCGTACCCAAGAGCTCGACGCGGCACGTAACACTCTTAACCAGCTGGCGCTCTCTTTCGCTAACGAGATGAACAGCCAACACGCAAAGGGCTTTGATCCAGAAGGTAACGCTGGCGGTGAGTTTTTTAAAATTGGTGCTCCCGCGGTACTGGGAAACACCAAAAATACCGGCTCGGCCTCCGTCACTGCCGCCATTAACGTGGCAGACAGCGCTAAAGTACAGGCTACCGACTACAAGATGGAGTTTGACGGCGGCAGCTGGAAGATCACCCGCCTCTCGGATAAAACCACGGTTAAGCCAGTTGATGACGGCAAAGGTAACTTGTCCTTTGATGGCCTGACGGTGAACGTATCGGGCACGGCGAATAACAAAGACAGCTTTATCGTTAAGCCTGTCGTCAATGCCATCGTCAATATGGATGTGGCGATTAGCGATGAGTCTAAACTGGCGCTGGCGTCTGACGCCACCGGCGGTGAAAGCGATAACCGCAACGGCCAGGCGCTGCTGGATCTGCAAAGTAGCAAAGTGGTCGGCGGCAATAAAACCTTTAATGATGCCTACGCCTCGCTGGTCAGTACCGTCGGCAGCAAAACCGCGACGCTGAAAACCAGCAGCACCACCCAGGCAAACGTGACGACGCAGCTGAGCAACCAGCAGCAGTCGATCTCCGGGGTTAACCTCGATGAAGAGTATGGCAACCTCCAGCGCTACCAGCAGTACTACCTGGCCAATGCCCAGGTGCTGCAAACTGCCAGCACGCTCTTTGACGCGTTAATCAATATTCGCTAAGGCCGAGGTGAACGATGCGTATTAGCACCCAGATGATGTACCAGCAGAACATGCGTGGGATCACCGACTCCCAGAGCAAGTGGCTGAGCTACGGTGAGCAGATGTCCACCGGTAAACGTGTTAACCGTCCTTCTGACGATCCTATCGCTGCGTCTCAGGCGGTAGTATTGTCCCAGGCGCAGGCGCAAAACAGCCAGTATACGCTGGCCCGCTCTTTTGCCTCCCAGCGAGTCGGGCTGGAAGAGAGCGTTCTGGGCCAGGTGACCACTGCGCTGCAATCAGCACAGGATAAAATTGTTTATGCCGGAAACGGCTCTCTGAGTGATAACGACCGCAGTTCCATTGCCACCGATTTGCAGGGTATCCGCGATCAGCTGTTGAACCTGGCAAACAGTACCGATGGCAACGGACGCTATATTTTTGCCGGTTATAAAACGGATGCTCCGGCATTCGATCAGGCAACCGGAAAGTATGATGGCGGCGACACGCCGATCAGGCAGCAGGTCGATTCCGCGCGTAACATGCAGATCAGCCATACCGGCCTGGAAGTGTTTGAATCTTTCACCAGCAATGCCGCGCCAGAACCTGATGGCTCTGCCCCGGAAAAGAATTTGTTCAAAATCCTGGATAACGTGATTGCGGCTTTGAAAACGCCAGTCAGCGGCGATCAGGGCAAGAGTGATCAACTGACTCTGGACATTGATAAAGCAAACCGCGGATTACGTAATTCCCTTGATAACGTGCTGACAGTGCGCGCTGACCTGGGCACCAAACTGACTGAACTCGATGCACTCGATACGCTGGGCAGTGACCGGGCGTTAGGCCAGACCCAGCAGATGAGCGACCTGGTGGACGTTGACTGGAACTCGGCTATCTCATCTTATGTGATGCAGCAGGCGGCGCTTCAGGCATCTTATAAAGCATTCAGCGATATGCAGGGTATGTCTCTGTTCCAGTTGAATAAATAACTGACTTGACCTTTAGAACATGGCTTGAAACTGGTTATGTTCTGTATGCCCAATCCGTTTTGCGGATTGGGCTTTTTTTCAGGAATTTTGCAGGGCCGATGAGCGGGTGCGGACGTTTTCAGTCATACGGATAATCAGCGCCACGCCTGCTGTAAGGGTCGCCAGCGCAATAACGCCCGGCCAACCGGCCATGGTATAGAGCTGACTGCCGAGCGCGGAACCTAACGCCATCCCGATAAACACACCGGTAAAGAGCAGAGCGTTCAGACGGCCACGGGCCTGGGGCTCAAGGCTATAAACCAGGTTCTGGTGAGCCACCAGACTCGACTGCAGACCGAGATCAAAACCTACCGCGGCAACGGCAATCAGGATCAGCTGGCCCTGTACACCTAATGCCGGCATGAAAAACATCAGGGCGAAGGAGACGGTTACCAGCGCGGCACCCAGCTGAGTGACTTTACCAGCGCCCAGTTTATCCGCCAGACCGCCAGCGAGTGGCGCGGCCAGAGCGCCTGCGGCACCGGCAATGCCATAGCCACCGGCAACGGCGCTGCCAAGACCGTAGTGTTCCATCAGCATCACCGCGAGGGTAGACCAGAAGGCGCTAAAGGCGATGGAGAGAAAACCCTGTGCCAGTGCGGCGCGGCGCAGAGCGGGGTAGCGACGCCACAGGTGTGCCATGGAGCGCATCAACTGCGGATAACGCAGGTTCGACGGCACCGCGAAGCGGGGCAGAATAAACCACATTACGGCGGCGAGGATCGCAATACTGCCTGCCGCCAGCTGGTACATCACGCGCCAGCCAAAAGCTTCACCTACCACGCCGCTCACCGTACGGGAAAGCAGGATCCCCAGTAACAGGCCGGTCATCACCGTACCGACGGTTTTCCCCTGTTTACCCTCCGGGGCGAGGATCGCCGCAGCCGGAACGATATCCTGCGCCATGGTGGCGGTCATCCCAATCAGCAGGCTGACCAGCAGCAGGGAATGCATCTGAGCCGTCAGGCTACAGGCCAAAAGTAGCAATGCCAGCGCGATGCTTTTCACCACAATCAGGGTGCGGCGGTCATAGCGATCGCCAAGCGGCAGCAGGAAGAGGATCCCCAGCGCATAGCCTGCCTGCGTCAGGGTGGGCACCATCCCCATCCCTTCAATACTGAGATGCAAATCTGCGCCCATCAGCGGCAGTAGCGGCTGAGCATAATAGATGGCGGCGACGCTAAAGCCCGCGCCGATGGCAAGGATGAAAATTACCCAACGGCTGACGGCTGGGCTCAGGGTACTGGAGTTCATATGCAGTTCCTCATTTCGGGTGTGTCGCTATTCTTTATCACCACGCCTTGCGGTGGTAGCGGGCCCGGTGTTAAAACACTTATACGTGTAACGTATAACCGGATTAAAAATGAAACGTTCGGAACGTATAGACCGGGTAGAGCTGATGCGTACTTTTGTGCGCATCGTGGAGACGGGCTCTCTTTCTGCCGCAGCGGTGCAGATGGCGACCAGCCAGGCCACCGTCAGCCGTCGTCTGCAATCACTGGAGACGCTGCTGGGCGTGCGCCTGATCCTGCGAACGACACACGCCATGAAGCTGACGGATGACGGCGAACGCTGCTATCAACATGCCCGGCGGGTCATTGACAGCTGGTACGCGCTGGAGGATGAAGTCGGGCAAACAGAAGATGAGCCGGTCGGGGTGCTTCGCGTGCGTGCGCCGCATGCCTTTGGACAGGAGCAGTTGCTGGAGCCATTAACGGCGTTCCTGCTGCGCTATCCACGACTCAATGTGGAGTGGATGCTCAACGACCGCTCGGCTGATTTTTTAAGTGACAATATCGACTGCGCTATCCGGGTAGGGGCGGAGATCGACCCGGCTACGGTGTCGGTATTGCTGGCCGAGGTGCCGCGCAGCATTGTGGCGTCACCCGAGCTGCTGGCACGGTTTGCGCCAGTAGAAAAACCGGAAGATCTCTCCGCACTGCCCTGGGTGGCGCTCAATACTTTTTATCGTCAGCATGTTGAACTGTTCAGTGCGGAAGCCGCACAACCGCTGCGGGTGGCTATCTCCCCGCGCTTGAGTACCGACAGCCTCTACGTAGCGCGTAAAAGCGCGCTCACCGGGCTGGGTGTTGCCGTGGTCTCAAGCTGGACTGTCGAAGCGGATATCCGTGAGGGCAGGCTGATTCATCTGGTGCCTGACTGGCAGCCCGCCGCGTTGCCGGTTCATCTTGTCTATCCCTGGTCTCGCTACTATCCGGCGCGACTGCGTCGTTTTCTGGAGATGATGAGAGAGGTGATGCCTGAAATCGCAGGGATGCGCAGGCCAGAACAGAGGCAATAAAAAAGCCGACCCGAAGGTCGGCTTTTGCGCTTAAGCAGGCTTATTCAGCCGGCTGTGGGCGCGTGGCTGGCGCAGTGGCGTGATGGGTGGCGCTGTGCCCCCCCGCAGAGCCTTTACCGTCAAATTCAAATGCCGGACGTACCCAGTCACTCTGGCGCGGCGCTTCCGGAACATATTCCGGTGCCGGCGCACGGGTCATCGGAGCCGTCGCGTGATGGGCTTCAGCGTGAACCTGAGCGGCTGGCGCTGGCTTCACTGCAGGAACCGGCTTCACTTCTGGCTCGTCGACGTGAGCGACGTCAGTGACTTCAGGTTCCACTTCAGCGGCCTCAACCGGTTCAACATCGATTTCAATCTCAGGTTGAACTTCCGTTTCTACTTCAACTTCCACGACCGGCTGCGGCTCGACGGCTGCTTCGGTGGTTTCAGTCGTTTCAACGGCAGCGGCTTGTTCGACAGCAGGTTCAGCTACGGCAGCGTCCTCTGCAATCTGCTTCGCGACGACCGCATCGTCAGGAGTGACGATCTGCGGCTGTTCTGTCACTGGCGCAGCAATCACTTCCGGATGTGAAGTTTCAACTTCAGCCACCTGCGGCTCTGGGATCACAACGGCAGCAGCGTCAGCGATCGCTTCAACTTCGACTGGCGCAACAGGGAGCGCAGTTTCCTGAGCGACGGTCTGCTCTTCAAACTGTGGCTCCTGAGGGCGAGCTACCGGATAACGGATCCAGGCTTTACCTGATGCCATTTCTGGGGAGGCACAGGCAATAGCCAGCGGCATTGGCGACTGCAGCGGATAACGCTCGTCACGATAACGACGGCGACGCTGACCACTCACGCGCAGGTGACGCGGAGAGCGGCGTGAACGGCGAGGCATGCCGGCGTTTTCACGGCCTTCAGCATTTTCTTCCTGCTCAGGTGCGTTTTCAATCACCGCAGGCAGATCAACTTTAGCCAGCTCGGTACGCTGTGCAGGCTCGGCCTGTGGTGCGATCGCTTCAACCGCAGCTTCTTCAGCCTGAGACTGGAAACGCACTTTCTGGTTCATCTGACGCTGCTTACGGCGCGGCATCACCTGAACGCGTTCTTCCTGTTCAGTATCCTGAGCGGTCTCTTCGTCGCGATTCAGCGCTTTAACTTCCTGCTGGGCCTGACGTTTGTCATCGTTACGACGACGGTTACGTTCGCGGCGCGGCTGCTGCTCATCACGCTGTCTGCCTTTGTCAGACTCTTCGCTGACCGGCTGGCGAATTTCACGCTCTTCCGCGTTCTGCTGCGGCTTCTCGCGGCGGTTGCGACGGTTTTCGTCACGTCCTTCACGGCGCTCGCGACCTTCGCGGTTATCACGATTGTCACGGCTTTCGCTGCCTTCACGGCCTTCGTTGCTCTCTGAACGGTTATCGCGGCGCTCATTGCGGTCACGACGGTTGTTCTGACGCTTACGACGATCCGGGGAACGCTCCTGTTTCTCTTCTTTCTTCTCAACCGGTGCCGGGGCAGGCTGCGGCTCTTCACCCGCGAACATCTTCTTCAGCGCACTGAGGAAGCGGCTCAGCAGACCAGGCTGTTCAGCCGGTTGGCTCACTTCTGCCGCCGGTTTGGCTGCAGGTTTAGCCGCCACGGTCTCCTGCGCTGGCGCAGGCGGCGCTTCTGGCATCACAAACGCTGCCAGTGCAGGCTGTTCAGGCAGTTTACGCTCTGAGTACTCTTCCTCGGACGGCAGCGCCATCGCCTCTTCATGCAGCTTAGGCAGCATGTAGCTCAGGGTGGAGGTCTCTTCGCCTTTGCGCACGCGCAGCACGGAGTAGTGCGGGGTCTGCATCTGATCGTTAGGCACGATCACGCAGCGTACACCGCCCAGACGGGCTTCGATCGCACTTACCGCGGCACGTTTTTCGTTCAGCAGGTAGGAGGCAATCGGCACAGGCACAATGGCGTGAACTTCTTTGGTGTTCTCTTTCAGCGCCTCTTCTTCGATAAGACGCAGGATAGAGAGGGACAGCGATTCGTTGTCACGCACGGTGCCGGTACCGCTACAGCGTGGGCAGACGTGGTGGCTGGATTCACCCAGTGACGGGCTCAGACGCTGGCGGGACATCTCCAGCAGGCCAAAACGGGAAATATGGCTGATCTGGATACGTGCACGATCCTGACGCACCGCTTCACGCAGGCGGTTTTCCACCGCGCGCTGGTGACGTACCGGCGTCATGTCGATGAAGTCGATAACGATCAGGCCGCCCAGGTCACGCAGACGCAGCTGGCGGGCAATCTCATCGGCCGCTTCCAGGTTGGTGTTGAAGGCCGTCTCTTCGATATCGCCACCGCGGGTTGCACGGGCGGAGTTGATGTCGATGGCGGTCAGCGCTTCGGTGCTGTCGATAACGATAGAACCACCGGATGGCAGACGGACTTCACGCTGGAAGGCGGATTCAATCTGCGATTCAATCTGGTAGTGGCTGAACAGCGGGATCTCACCGGTGTACAGTTTGATTTTGCTGGTGAAATCGGGACGACCCAGCGCAGCGATATGCTGGCGGGCCAGCTCAAGCACTTTCGGGTTATCAATCAGAATTTCGCCAATGTCCTGACGCAGATAGTCGCGGAAGGCACGCACGATAACGTTGCTTTCCTGGTGGATCAGGAACGGAGCAGGGCGGCTTTCAGCGGCTTTCTGAATCGCTTCCCAGTGCTTCAGACGGAAGCCCAGGTCCCACTGCAGCGCTTCGGCAGATTTGCCCACGCCTGCGGTACGGACAATCAGACCCATGCCGTCTGGCAGCTCCAGGCTTGCCAGCGCCTCTTTCAGTTCGGTACGGTCGTCCCCTTCGATACGGCGAGAGATACCTCCCGCACGCGGGTTGTTTGGCATCAGCACGAGGTAGCTGCCTGCCAGGCTGATAAAGGTAGTCAGTGCAGCGCCTTTGTTGCCGCGCTCTTCTTTATCAATCTGGACAATAACTTCCTGACCTTCGCGCAGAACATCTTTGATGTTAGGACGGCCATGGGCATTATAGTTGGAAGGGAAGTACTCGCGAGCGATCTCTTTCAGCGGGAGGAAACCATGACGCTCGGCACCGTAATCGACAAATGCGGCTTCAAGGCTGGGTTCAATGCGGGTGATTTTGCCTTTGTAAATGTTCGCTTTTTTCTGTTCGTGTCCGGGACTTTCGATATCCAGATCGTACAGACGCTGCCCATCCACAAGGGCGACACGCAACTCTTCTTGCTGAGTTGCGTTGATTAACATTCTTTTCATCGTAACTTACTCATTATTCTTACATTGACGACTAAGCTGCGGGCAAGGTGACGCTTTCCGGGGTATGAACCGATGGCCTCGTGTCTATTCACGTCGCCAACCTCACGGTTGTCGCTCGCTTAAGAGGCGCAAAGTGTCGGTTGCCTGTATTTCATACGGAAATACAGCGCGATTATCAGGGGAATAGCCTGGGTAAAACTCTCCAGAGAAGATTCCATTTACCGGTAAGTACTGCAACCCGCAGCCCGCTAACTGTCTGAAAGATCAATACGTCTTACGCCATTGCTGCGTGGATGATCGGTCAGACAAAATTGGTCATTCCGTCGAGATCCTTACAAAACCCGGATTTAACGCGGAAAACAGCAGCATTATTCCATTGCTAACCGGGTTATAGCAAGATGACTTTTGCCAATTATCACCCGGTTACTCACAGTTTTTTCACTTCTCTCATACGATTGGTTTAATAACCATCAAATCGATTGCGTGAATGAAACAGTAACCGGGTAAAACTAAATATAAGCATAGAAAAATGAGTGGCGCTAATGGCTGCCGATAATTAGAATCGCCCCCCATGAAAACAGAGACTCCAGCCGTAAAAATGGTTGCCATTACCGATGATGAAGCGGGGCAACGTATCGACAACTTTTTGCGCACCCAACTGAAGGGTGTGCCAAAGAGTATGATTTATCGCATCTTGCGTAAGGGTGAGGTGCGTGTGAATAAGAAGCGCATCAAACCCGAGTACAAACTGGAAGCGGGTGATGAAGTGCGCATCCCGCCCGTGCGCGTAGCTGAGCGGGAAGAGGAGGCGGTGTCGCCGCATCTGAATAAAGTCGCCGCGCTGACGGAGGTGATCTTATATGAAGACGATCATATCCTGGTGCTCAACAAACCCTCCGGCATAGCCGTTCACGGCGGCAGCGGATTGAGCTTCGGCGTGATCGAAGGCCTACGCGCGCTGCGTCCCGAAGCCCGCTTCCTTGAACTGGTTCATCGCCTTGACCGCGACACCTCCGGCGTACTGCTGGTGGCGAAAAAGCGTTCGGCGCTGCGTTCGCTGCATGAACAGCTGCGTGAGAAGGGGATGCAGAAGGATTACCTCGCGCTGGTGCGCGGCCAGTGGCAGTCCCATGTCAAAGTGGTCCAGGCGCCGCTACTGAAAAACATTCTGCAAAGCGGTGAGCGTATCGTTCGCGTGAGTCAGGAAGGCAAACCGTCTGAAACCCGCTTCAAAGTCGAAGAGCGTTATGAATTCGCTACCCTGGTGCGCTGCAGTCCTGTGACCGGTCGTACTCATCAGATCCGTGTTCACACCCTGCATGCAGGTCACCCCATCGCCTTCGACGATCGCTATGGCGACCGTGAGTTTGATAAGCAGCTGGCGGGTACGGGCTTGTCTCGTCTGTTTCTGCATGCCGCCGCGCTGAAGTTTACCCATCCGGGTACCGGCGAGGTGATGCGTATCGAAGCGCCTATGGATGAGCATCTGAAGCGCTGCCTTAAAGTTCTGCGCGGTTAATTGCCGGGTGGCGCTGCGCTTACCCGGCCTGGGAAACCGTAGGCCCGTGCAAGCGTAGCGCCGCCGGGCGAAGCAGTAGGCTAGGCCATTAACGGGTTGTAATGCTCCCGACGCAGCATCTGGCACAGCGCAATCAGCGGTAATCCCACCAGCGTGTTCGGGTCGCGCCCGTCCAGCCTCTCAAACAATGCAATCCCCAGCCCTTCGCTCTTAAAGCTGCCCGCGCAGTTTAACGGACGCTCTTTACGGACGTAGTCATCAATCTCTTGTTCGCTGAGATGGCGGAAGTGCACGTCGAAGGGCTCACATTCCGTCTGCAAATGGCCTGTTGAGCTGTTATAGAGAGCAAGGCCGGTATAGAACGTGACGATATTGCCGCGGGCTTTCAACAGCTGCTGACGCGCCTTCTCTTCGGTATGCGGTTTACCCGTGATAGCGCCATCCAGGACGCAAACCTGATCGGAACCTATAATAAGATGGTCAGGAAATTGCGCTGCCAGGCTTTTTGCTTTTTCCTGCGCCAGACGTACCACCAGATGCCGTGGCGATTCACCGGGTTGTGGGCTTTCATCCACGTTCGGCGCGGCGCATTCAAAGGGTACGCCAAGCTTTTCCAGCAACACGCGGCGGTAGGGTGAAGTCGAGGCGAGAATAAGATTTGGCATATTTTTTTCACCAGATATAGCGTATCGATGCCAGCCATTTTAAACTACAGGCCGCAATGTGTGCGAATAATTGGCAAAAGGCAGCCTGAGGTTGCCTTTTTCTTTGACTCTATGACGTTACAAAGTTAATATGCGCGCCCTATGCAAAAGGTAAAATTACCCCTGACTCTTGATCCGGTTCGTACGGCTCAAAAACGCCTCGATTACGAAGGTATTTATACCCGTGACCAGGCTGAACGTATTGCCGAATCCGTAGTCAGTGTGGACAGTGATGTGGAATGCTCCATGTCGTTCGCTATCGATAACCAGCGCCTCGCCGTATTAACCGGTGATGCAAAGGTTTCGGTTACGCTCGAGTGTCAGCGTTGCGGGAAACCGTTCCCACTTCATGTTCACACAACATATTGTTTCAGTCCGGTTCGTTCAGACGAACAGGCTGAAGCACTCCCGGAAGCGTATGAGCCGATTGAGGTTAACGAATTCGGTGAAATCGATCTGCTGGCGTTAGTTGAAGATGAAATCATCCTCGCTCTGCCAGTGGTTCCGGTGCATGATTCTGAACACTGTGAAGTGTCCGAGGCGGACATGGTCTTTGGGGAACTGCCTGATGAAGCGCAAAAACCAAACCCATTTGCCGTATTAGCCAGCTTAAAGCGTAAGTAATTAAGGAGTAAGGTCCATGGCCGTACAACAGAATAAACCAACCCGTTCCAAACGTGGCATGCGTCGTTCCCATGACGCGCTGACCGCAGTTACCAGCCTGTCTGTAGACAAGACTTCTGGTGAAAAACACCTGCGTCACCACATCACTGCTGACGGTTTCTACCGCGGCCGCAAGGTTATCACTAAGTAATCACGCGTTTGCGTGATTAGGCTTAGTGAGGGTTTCCCCGTGCAAACGGGGATATACCGAACCAGGCTGCGACGATACCTTGACACGTCTAACCCTGGCGTTAGATGTCATGGGGGGCGATTTTGGCCCTTCCGTGACAGTGCCTGCAGCATTGCAGGCACTGAACTCTAATTCGCAACTCGCTCTCCTTTTAGTCGGTAATCCCGACGCTATCACGCCATTACTCGCAAAAGCTGACTTTGAACAACGTTCACGTCTGCAGATTATTCCTGCCCAGTCAGTTATTGCCAGTGATGTCCGGGCCTCACAGGCGATCCGCAGCAGCCGCGGAAGTTCAATGCGCATCGCGCTTGAACTGGTTAAAGAGGGCCGCGCACAAGCCTGCGTCAGCGCCGGCAATACCGGCGCGTTGATGGGGTTAGCAAAATTACTGCTCAAACCGATTGAAGGTATTGAGCGTCCCGCGCTGGTGACGGTACTGCCGCATCAGCAGAAGGGCAAAACGGTAGTGCTGGATTTAGGCGCGAACGTCGATTGCGACAGCGTTATGCTGGCGCAGTTTGCCGTCATGGGCTCGGTGCTGGCAGAGGAAGTGGTGGGGATTTCTCATCCCCGCGTTGCCTTATTAAATATTGGCGAAGAAGAGACCAAGGGTCTCGACAGCATCCGTGATGCAGCGGAGTGGCTAAAAAAAGAGCACTCCATCAACTATATTGGATATCTCGAAGCCAACGAATTATTGACCGGGAAGACGGATGTACTGGTGTGTGACGGCTTTACAGGAAACGTTACATTAAAAACCATGGAAGGGGTGGTGAGGATGTTTCTTTCTCTGCTTAAATCGCAGGGAGAGGGTAAAAAAAGGTCATGGTGGCTGATTTTATTAAAGCGTTGGTTACAAAAGAGCCTGGCGCGGCGATTCAGTCACCTCAACCCCGACCAGTATAATGGCGCCTGTCTGTTAGGATTGCGCGGCATTGTGATTAAGAGTCACGGTGCGGCCAATCAGCGAGCGTTTACCGTCGCCATTGAACAGGCAGTGCAGGCGGTGCAGCGACAAGTCCCACAGCGGATTGCCGCTCGCCTGGGATCTGTATTAGCAAAAAGTGACTGAGCGTACATGTATACGAAGATTTTAGGTACCGGCAGCTATCTGCCAAAGCAAGTGCGAACCAACGCCGATCTGGAAAAAATGGTAGATACGTCTGACGAGTGGATCGTCACACGTACAGGTATCCGCGAACGTCGTATTGCCGCGCCAGATGAAACAGTTTCCACCATGGGCTATGAAGCCGCCCAGCGCGCGCTGGAAATGGCGGGTGTCGATAAAGACGACATCGGTCTGATTATCGTTGCGACCACTTCCGCCACGCATGCCTTCCCAAGCGCTGCGTGCCAGGTGCAAAACATGCTGGGCATTAAAGGCTGCCCGGCGTTTGACGTTGCCGCTGCCTGCGCAGGCTTTACCTATGCGCTGAGCATTGCCGATCAATATGTAAAATCTGGCGCAGTGAAATATGCGCTGGTCATCGGCGCGGATGTTCTGGCTCGCACCTGCGATCCAAACGATCGCGGGACGATCATTATTTTTGGTGATGGTGCGGGGGCTGTCCTGTTAGGACAATCTGAAGAGCCGGGCATCATCTCAACGCATCTGCATGCTGACGGTCGCTACGGCGAACTGTTAACGCTGCCAAATGCGGATCGTGTCAACCCGGACAGCGCCATCTACCTGACTATGGCAGGTAACGAAGTCTTCAAAGTGGCAGTGACCGAACTGGCACACATCGTTGACGAGACGCTGGAAGCCAATAATCTGGAGCGTTCCGCTCTTGACTGGCTGGTGCCGCATCAGGCTAACCTGCGCATTATCAGCGCCACAGCCAAGAAACTCGGCATGTCGATGGATAACGTTGTGGTGACGCTGGATCGTCATGGCAATACGTCTGCAGCATCAGTACCGTGCGCGTTTGACGAAGCGGTGCGCGATGGACGAATTCAACGGGGCCAACTGGTCTTGCTCGAGGCCTTCGGTGGCGGTTTCACCTGGGGTTCTGCGCTGGTTCGTTTCTAGAAAGGATAAAAAAAATGACGCAATTTGCTTTTGTATTCCCCGGCCAGGGTTCTCAGGCCGTGGGAATGTTATCTGGATTGGCGGAGCAGTTTCCGGTAATCGAAGAGACTTTTCGTGAAGCTTCTGATGCGCTGGGCTACGACCTTTGGGCGCTGACCCAGCAAGGGCCAGCCGAAGAGCTGAATAAAACCTGGCAGACGCAGCCTGCGTTGCTGACCGCATCGGTCGCACTGTGGCGCGTATGGCAGCAGCAGGGTGGCAAAACGCCAGCGCTGTTGGCCGGTCACAGCCTGGGTGAGTATTCTGCGCTGGTTTGTGCGGGTGTGATTGCGTTTGCGGATGCTGTGCGTCTGGTTGAGATGCGCGGCAAATTCATGCAGGAAGCGGTGCCGGAAGGCACGGGCGGCATGTCAGCCATTATTGGTCTGGATGATGCTTCTATCGCAAAAGCGTGTGAAGAATCCGCAGAAGGCCAGGTCGTTTCACCGGTGAACTTCAACTCCCCGGGCCAGGTGGTTATCGCCGGCCATAAAGAGGCGGTTGAGCGTGCAGGCGCAGCCTGTAAAGCCGCGGGCGCCAAACGTGCGCTGCCGCTGCCGGTGAGCGTACCGTCCCACTGCGCGCTGATGAAGCCTGCTGCAGACAAGCTGGCCGTTGAGCTGGAAAAAATCACCTTCAGCGCACCGACCATTTCAGTGGTCAATAACGTTGATGTGCAATGTGAAACCGCGCCTGAGGCCATCCGCCACGCGCTGGTTCGCCAGCTCTACAGCCCGGTTCAGTGGACGAAAACCGTTGAATTTATGGCAGCGCAGGGCGTAGAGCATCTGTATGAAGTGGGCCCGGGTAAGGTCCTCACCGGTCTGACTAAACGTATTGTTGATACCCTGACTGCATCGGCGATTAACGAGCCTGAAGCACTGTCAGCGGCACTTGCGCAGTAAGAAGAGGAATACCATGAGTTTTGAAGGAAAAATCGCACTGGTCACCGGCGCAAGCCGTGGTATTGGTCGTGCTATCGCTGAAACCCTCGTCGCGCGTGGCGCGACAGTGATCGGCACCGCTACCAGCGAAAATGGCGCGCAGGCTATTAGTGACTATCTGGGAGCGAACGGTAAAGGTCTGATGTTGAATGTGACCGATCCGGCATCTATCGAATCTGTTCTGGGAAATATTCGCGCAGAATTTGGCGAAGTGGATATTCTGGTCAATAATGCCGGAATCACTCGTGACAACTTACTGATGCGAATGAAAGATGATGAGTGGAACGATATTATCGAAACCAACCTGTCATCTGTGTTCCGTCTGTCAAAAGCGGTAATGCGAGCTATGATGAAGAAGCGTCATGGGCGTATTATCACTGTCGGTTCTGTGGTTGGTACCATGGGAAATGCTGGTCAGGCAAACTACGCTGCGGCGAAAGCAGGCCTGATCGGTTTCAGTAAGTCGCTGGCGCGCGAAGTTGCGTCCCGCGGAATTACTGTAAACGTTGTTGCTCCGGGCTTTATTGAAACGGACATGACGCGTGCGCTGACCGATGAGCAGCGTGCGGGTACGCTGGCGGCAGTTCCAGCGGGTCGTTTAGGCGACCCTAAAGAAATCGCCAGCGCGGTTGCATTTTTAGCCTCTGACGAAGCGAGTTACATCACTGGTGAGACTCTCCACGTCAACGGCGGAATGTACATGGTTTAATCACGATCGAAAATATTTGCGTTATTGGGGGCATTGGCCTCAAAATAACGTAAAATCGTGGTAAGACCTGCCGGGATTTAGTTGCAAATTTTTCAACATTTTATACACTACGAAAACCATCGCGAAAGCGAGTTTTGATAGGAAATTTAAGAGTATGAGCACTATCGAAGAACGCGTTAAGAAAATTATCGGCGAACAGCTGGGCGTTAAGCAGGAAGAAGTGACCAACAATGCTTCTTTCGTTGAAGACCTGGGCGCAGATTCTCTTGACACCGTTGAGCTGGTAATGGCTCTGGAAGAAGAGTTTGATACTGAGATTCCGGACGAAGAAGCTGAGAAAATCACCACCGTTCAGGCTGCCATTGATTACATCAACGGTCACCAGGCGTAAGTGAACATCTCCAGGCGGTCATTCGACCGCCTGAGTTTTTTCTTTTGTAGTCCCTCGTTTTTCTTTTTTTATCCCTCCCTGGAGGACAAGCGTGTCTAAGCGTCGTGTAGTTGTGACCGGACTTGGCATGTTATCTCCTGTCGGCAATACCGTAGAGTCCACCTGGAAAGCTCTCCTTGCCGGTCAGAGTGGCATTAGCCTAATCGACCATTTCGATACTAGCGCCTATGCAACGAAATTTGCTGGCTTAGTAAAGGATTTTAACTGTGAAGAGATCATCTCGCGCAAAGAACAGCGCAAGATGGATGCCTTCATTCAATATGGAATTGTCGCTGGCGTTCAGGCCATGCAGGATTCTGGCCTTGAAATTACGGAAGAGAACGCAACCCGTATTGGCGCCGCTATTGGCTCCGGGATTGGCGGCCTTGGCTTAATTGAGGAAAACCATAGCTCTTTAGTCAATGGTGGCCCACGTAAGATTAGCCCGTTCTTCGTTCCGTCAACGATTGTTAACATGGTGGCAGGTCACCTGACCATCATGTATGGCCTGCGCGGTCCAAGCATTTCGATTGCAACTGCCTGTACGTCTGGTGTGCACAACATCGGCCAGGCGGCGCGTATGATTGCCTATGGCGATGCTGACGCGATGGTTGCTGGTGGGGCAGAAAAAGCCAGCACCCCATTGGGTGTGGGCGGTTTCGGTGCAGCGCGTGCGCTGTCTACCCGCAACGATAATCCTCAGGCGGCTAGCCGTCCGTGGGATAAAGACCGTGATGGTTTTGTGCTGGGTGACGGTGCCGGTATGGTCGTACTTGAAGAGTACGAGCATGCGAAGAAACGCGGCGCGAAAATTTATGCAGAAGTCGTTGGCTTCGGCATGAGCAGCGATGCCTATCACATGACCTCTCCGCCGGAGAATGGCGCAGGTGCTGCGCTGGCCATGGTTAACGCTATCCGTGATGCGGGTATCGAGCCGGGTCAGATTGGCTATGTGAACGCGCACGGTACCTCAACGCCTGCGGGCGATATCGCTGAAGCGCAGGCCGTTAAGTCTGTGTTTGGCGATGCAGCCCGCCGCGTCATGGTCAGCTCAACCAAATCCATGACCGGTCACCTGCTGGGTGCGGCGGGTGCAGTAGAGTCTATCTACTCCATCCTTGCGCTGCGCGACCAGGCTGTTCCGCCAACCATCAACCTGGATAATCCGGATGAAGGTTGCGATCTGGACTTCGTTCCGCACGAAGCGCGTCAGGTCAGCGGTATGGAGTACACCCTGTGTAACTCCTTCGGCTTTGGCGGCACCAACGGCTCTCTGATCTTTAAAAAGGTCTGACGCTAACCAGTCGTTAGTGCAGTAAAAAAAGGTCCGCTTGTCGGGCCTTTTTTATTCAGTTTTCTTCCCTTGTCCAGAGCCATCCTTCCTGCCAGACTATTCGACCATCTTAAAGGAGCCACCATGTTCTTGATAAATGGTATAAAGCAGGCACAGCTTCCGGCGAGTGACCGGGCGATTCAGTTTGGTGACGGCTGCTTCACGACGGCCCGCATTGTCGAAGGCAGGGTCTGTTTACTTGAGGCACATCTGCAACGATTGCGGACGGCCTGTGAAAAACTGTTCATTCCCTTTGTCCAGTGGGCAGCGTTAGAAGATGAAATGACAGGCCAGGCGCAGGGCGTCGATCGGGGCGTATTAAAAGTCATTATTACCCGGGGAAGCGGCGGAAGAGGATACAGCGCGTCTGGCTGCCTGGATCCGGCTCGCATTCTGTCGGTATCAGCCTGGCCTGCCCATTACGATCGCTGGCGCAAGGAAGGCATTACCCTGGCATTAAGCCCGGTGAGGCTGGGACGTAATCCGCAGCTTGCGGGGATAAAACACCTCAACCGGCTTGAGCAAGTGCTGATTCGCTCCCATCTTGAACAGACCGACGCCGATGAAGCGCTGGTTCTTGACAGCGAAGGGTTCATTACGGAATGCTGTGCGGCGAATTTATTCTGGCGGCAGGGTAAGGATGTGTTTACCCCCTGTCTGGATCAGGCTGGCGTTAACGGCCTGATGCGGCAGTTTTGTCTGCGGCAACTGGCGCACTCCGGATTTCGCGTGGTCGAAGTGCAGGCGCGCGAGGCTGCGCTGACCGATGCTGACGAGATCGTCGTATGCAATGCGCTGATGCCTGTTGTGCCGGTGCGCCAGTATGGTTCTCACCATTTTACATCGCGTGAGTTGTACTCGTTTTTAGCCCCTCTGTGTGAGCAAACCAGATAGTCATGAAGAAAATGTTGCGCTTTATTCTCCTCGTCGTTGTCGTGCTGGGCATTGCCGCTGGCGTGGGGATGTGGAAAGTTCGCCAGCTGGCGGAGAGCAAAATCCTGATCGCCGACGAGACGGTATTTACCCTGAAACCCGGTACCGGACGGCTGGCGCTGGGTGAGCAGCTGTACGGCGACAAGATCATTAACCGCCCGCGGGTATTCCAGTGGTTATTACGCGTGCAGCCGGAGCTGTCGCATTTTAAAGCCGGTACGTACCGCTTTACGCCAGGAATGACTGTGAAGGAGATGCTGGAGCTGCTTGAAAGCGGTAAAGAGGCGCAGTTCCCGCTGCGTTTTGTCGAAGGGATGCGTCTTAGCGACTACCTGAAGCAGCTGCGCGATGCGCCCTACATCAAGCATACGTTGCCGGACGACAGCTATGCCGCCGTCGCCGAGGCCCTGAAATTTGAGCATCCTGACAGGATAGAGGGTTGGTTCTGGCCCGATACCTGGATGTACACCGCGGGCACCACCGATGTAGCACTCTTGCAGCGTGCGCATAAAAAGATGGTTGCAGCCGTGGATAAAGCCTGGGAAGGGCGGATGGAAAACCTGCCGTATAAAGATCAGAACCAGTTCGTGACCATGGCCTCTATCGTCGAGAAAGAGACGGCGGTCGCCAGCGAACGCGATCAGGTGGCCTCTGTGTTTATCAATCGTCTGCGTATCGGTATGCGGCTGCAGACTGACCCTACGGTGATTTACGGGATGGGTGAGAACTACAAGGGCAACATTTCGCGTAAAGATCTCGAAACCCCAACGGATTATAATACCTATGTCATTAGCGGATTACCCCCGGGGCCGATCGCCACGCCGGGTCAGGCATCGCTGAATGCCGCCGCGCATCCGGCCAAAACGCCGTATCTCTATTTCGTCGCTGACGGAAAGGGTGGACATACTTTTAACACCAATCTTGCCGGTCATAATCGTTCGGTCCAGGACTATCTGAAGGCACTTAAGGAAAAAAATGCGCAGTAACTACATCGTCATTGAGGGGCTGGAAGGCGCCGGGAAAACCACCGCACGCGATACGGTCGTCGAGACGCTAAAACAGTGCGGCATCGAAGAGATGATCTTCACCCGCGAACCGGGCGGCACACAGCTGGCGGAAAAACTGCGTAGTCTGGTGCTGGACATTAAATCGGTCGGCGATGAAGTCATTACGGATAAAGCCGAAGTCATGATGTTCTACGCCGCGCGTGTCCAGCTGGTCGAAACCGTCATCAAACCTGCGCTGGCGCGTGGGTGCTGGGTCATCGGCGACCGCCACGATCTCTCCACCCAGGCTTACCAGGGCGGTGGCCGCGGCATTGACCAGACGATGCTCGCCACGCTGCGCGATGCGGTGCTGGGGGATTTCCGCCCGAACCTGACGCTCTATCTCGACGTGACGCCAGAAGTGGGCCTGAAGCGCGCCCGCGCCCGTGGCGAACTGGATCGTATTGAGCAGGAGTCGCTGGACTTCTTCAACCGTACCCGCGCCCGCTATCTTGAGCTGGCCGCGCAGGACAGCACCATCCGCACCATCGACGCCACCCAGCCACTGGAAGCGGTGATGGACGCCATTCGTAAAACGGTCACCGACTGGCTGAAGGAACAACAGGCATGAAATGGTATCCATGGTTGCGCCCGCACTTAGAACAGCTGGTGAACAGCTATCAGTCCGGTCGGGGGCATCATGCGTTACTGATCCAGTCGCTGCCGGGAATGGGCGATGATGCGCTGATCTACGCTATCAGCCGTTTTCTGATGTGCCAGCAACCCCAGGGGCATAAAAGCTGTGGCCAGTGCCGCGGCTGTCAGTTGATGCAGGCGCAGACGCACCCGGATTATTACGCGCTTGAGCCAGAGAAGGGCAAAACGACGCTGGGTATTGATGCGGTTCGCGCGGTCAGCGAGAAGCTCTACGAGCGCGCGCGGCTTGGCGGGGCGAAAGTGGTCTGGGTCAAGGATGCCGCCCAGCTGACCGAAGCTGCGGCCAACGCGCTGTTAAAAACCCTGGAAGAGCCGCCGGAAAATACCTGGTTCCTGATGGCCTGCCGTGAGCCCGGACGGTTGCTGGCGACTCTCCGAAGCCGCTGTCGCTTGCATCATCTCAACGTGCCGCAGGAGGCGTGGGCTATCAGCTGGCTTGCGCGAGAAGTGACAACGTCACAAGAAGCTGCGCTCAGCGCGCTGCGTTTGTGCGGCGGCGCGCCTGCAGCCGCGCTGGCGCTGTTGCAGCCCAACGTCTGGGTACAACGCGAACAGCTTTGCCAGGCGCTTGGGGCTGTACCTGACAGTGGTGACTGGATGAGTCTGCTGCCGGTGCTCAATCATGAACAGGCGCCCGATCGTCTGCACTGGCTGGCGGCATTGTTGCTGGATGCCCTTAAAATTCAGCAGGGGGCGACCTTGATCAGCAATGCCGATGCCTGGCAGCTGGTAAACAGCCTCGCCCGGCGCCTGCCAGGAGTGGCATTACGGGCTATCCTTCATGACGTATGCCAGTGTCGCGAACAATTACTCAGCGTAACGGGGCTGAATCGGGAGCTTGTGCTGACCGACCTGTTACTCACTATCGAGCATTACCTGCAACCGGGCACAACGCTGCCTGTATCCCATCTCTGAGAGAGACATTATGTTTTTAGTCGACTCACACTGCCATCTTGATGGCCTGGATTATCAATCCCTGCATAAAAACGTCGATGACGTGCTGGAAAAAGCCGCAGCCCGCGATGTGAAATTTTGTCTGGCGGTCGCCACGACGTTACCGGGCTACCGCACCATGCGTGAGCTGGTGGGCGTGCGCGACAATGTCGTTTTCTCCTGCGGCGTGCATCCGCTGAACCAGGATGAGGCCTATGATGTCGAGGATTTACGCCGTCTGGCGGCGGAAGAGGGCGTCGTCGCGATGGGTGAAACCGGGCTGGACTATTTTTACACTCCGGAAACGAAAGCCCGTCAGCAGGAATCATTCCGCGATCATATCCGTATTGGCCGGGAGCTGAACAAGCCAGTGATTGTCCACACCCGCGATGCCCGTGCCGATACGCTGGCGATCCTGTCAGAAGAAAAGGTGACGGATTGTGGTGGCGTACTACACTGTTTCACTGAAGACAGAGAAACAGCGGGCAAACTGCTGGATTTGGGTTTTTATATCTCGTTTTCCGGGATCGTGACGTTCCGTAACGCAGAGCAGCTTCGCGACGCTGCGCGATACGTCCCGCTCGATCGCCTGCTGGTGGAGACAGATTCCCCTTATCTGGCACCGGTACCGCACCGCGGTAAAGAGAACCAACCCGCGATGGTACGGGATGTGGCCGAGTATATGGCCGTTTTGAAAGGCGTCGATGTTGAAGAACTGGCACGCATTACCACTCATAACTTCGCCAGTCTGTTTCACATTGACCCCTCCCGCCTGCAATCAGTATGATTCGTCAGTTTTTTTTGGGCTCGTAATTAATAGCTAAAGCGAGTAAAGTTCACCGCCCAAACAGGGGCGGTGAATGCGTTTCTGGTAACATTTAGACATCTATTTTGTAAAAATCTGAAAGTTTTTCAGGTAACGAACGCTGAAACGTGATAGCCGTCAAACAAAGATCCGCAGATTTATTTTACTCTGCGTAATAAATAAAGGGCGCTTAGATGTCCTGTCCACGGCACGGTTCTCCCCCCGGGCCAATGCGTGAAAACGTAAAAAAAGCACAAATACTCAGGAGCACTCTCAATTATGTTTAAGAATGCATTTGCTAACCTGCAGAAGGTCGGTAAATCGCTGATGCTGCCGGTATCCGTACTGCCTATCGCAGGTATTCTGCTGGGCGTCGGTTCTGCAAACTTCAGCTGGCTGCCAGCCGTAGTTTCTCATGTGATGGCGGAAGCAGGCGGTTCTGTTTTTGCTAATATGCCACTGATCTTCGCCATCGGCGTTGCGCTTGGCTTCACCAATAACGACGGCGTATCTGCGCTGGCCTCTGTCGTTGCCTACGGCATCATGGTTAAAACCATGGCTGTGGTTGCACCTCTGGTGCTGCACTTACCACCGGAAGAGATCGCTGCTAAACACCTGGCTGACACCGGGGTTCTGGGCGGTATCATCTCGGGTGCTATTGCGGCGTATATGTTTAACCGCTTCTATCGCATCAAGCTCCCTGAGTATCTGGGCTTCTTTGCCGGTAAGCGTTTTGTTCCAATCATCTCTGGCCTGGCGGCGATCTTCACGGGTGTGATCCTCTCCTTCATCTGGCCACCGATTGGTTCCGCTATCCAGACCTTCTCTCAGTGGGCGGCTTACCAGAACCCGGTTGTGGCGTTTGGTATCTACGGCTTCATCGAGCGTTGCCTGGTGCCGTTTGGTCTGCACCACATCTGGAACGTTCCTTTCCAGATGCAGATCGGCGAATTCACCAACGCTGCGGGTCAGGTCTTCCACGGCGATATCCCACGCTACATGGCAGGCGACCCAACCGCAGGCAAACTGTCTGGCGGCTTCCTGTTCAAAATGTACGGCCTGCCGGCTGCTGCGATTGCAATCTGGCACTCTGCTAAACCAGAGAACCGTGCAAAAGTGGGCGGTATCATGATCTCCGCAGCGCTGACCTCGTTCCTGACCGGTATCACCGAGCCGATCGAGTTCTCCTTCATGTTCGTTGCGCCGATCCTGTACATTATCCACGCGATTCTGGCTGGCCTGGCGTTCCCAATCTGTATCCTGCTGGGTATGCGTGACGGTACTTCCTTCTCGCACGGTCTGATCGACTTTATCGTCCTGTCCGGTAACAGCAGCAAACTGTGGCTGTTCCCAATCGTTGGTGCGGGCTACGCGGTGCTGTACTACACCATCTTCCGTGTGCTGATCAAAGCGCTGGACCTGAAAACACCAGGTCGTGAAGATGCAACAGAAGACAGCAAAGCGGGTGCGACCAGCGAAATGGCTCCGGCACTGGTTGCAGCCTTCGGCGGTAAAGAGAACATCACTAACCTGGACGCATGTATCACTCGTCTGCGTGTTAGCGTTGCCGATGTTGCGAAAGTTGACCAGCCGGGTCTGAAAAAACTGGGCGCAGCTGGCGTAGTTGTTGCAGGTTCCGGTGTACAGGCTATCTTCGGTACTAAATCCGATAACCTGAAAACCGAAATGGATGAGTACATCCGCAGCAACTAAGTTGTGACCTGGGGAGACTAAGGCAGCCGAATGGCTGCCTTTTTTATATCTGTAGTTTGTGGCATGCCGGGTGGCGCTACACTTACCCGGCCTACAAAGGCAACAACCGCACGAACCGTAGGCCGGGTAAGGCGCAGCCGCCACCCGGCGAACAGCGCGCACAAAAAAGGGAGCCATTTGGCTCCCTTAGACGCTGCATGCTTTATCAGAACTGATAGCTTGCGGTCAGGCTCACGTTACGCGGTTCGCCATAGACAATTTCGCCCTCAATGTTAGTGTCGTATGTCTTATCAAAGAGGTTATTCACATTACCCTGCAGGGAGAAGTTCTTTGTGACCTGATAACGGGTAAAGAGATCCACCAGCGCATAGCTGCCCTGCGATGCACGCCAGGTGCCATAAGGGGTGTCCTGATAGGTGTAGACGCTGTTTTGCCAGTTAACGCCGCCGCCAACGGTCAGCTCAGGCATCGCCGGCAGGCGGTAGCTGGTGAAGAGTTTCACCGTGGTCCGCGGCAGTTGCGGGTTTACCGCCTTGCCATCGTTATCTTCCGCCACGTAACGCGTTGCGCCAAAGGTCATCTGCCAGTTATCGGTCAGCGCGCCGTTGATTTCAAACTCCACGCCTTTACTCACGGTACCGTCTACGCTCTCGTAAGCTGTATCCGTTGATCCCTGAATCGTCCGGCCGGTGCTTTGGCCCAGATTATCCTGCTCAATGCGGAAGACAGAGAGCGTGGTGGTCAGACGGCTGTTCATCCAGTCAGATTTCAGGCCCGCTTCGTAGTTATTCCCGGTGATCGGATCAAGATACTTGCCCGAGCTGTCGCGGTAGTTCTGCGGCTGGAAGATAGAGGTATAGCTGGCGTAGGCTGACCAGTTGTCATTGATGTCGTAGACCAGACCGGCATAAGGGGTGGTATGGTTCTTCTCCATGCCGTAGGTCAGGGTTTCAATGCTCCAGTTGGTATAACGGGCGCCAAGAATTAAATGCAGAGGATCGGCCAGGGAAATGCGCGTCGCGGCGTACAGCGATTTCATATTCGTGGTGTCATCCTGGGCCAGCGACTGCGATCCCCAGTTGGTTTCCGGGAAGTAACCGTTGTAGTCGTAGAAACTGCCGAACTCCTCCGGGTAGACGTTGGCCCACGAGTTAGTGTAGCGGTTCGTCTGACGGCTGAAGCTGCCGCCGATCATCATGGTGTGCTGGCGACCCAATAGCTCGTAGCCGCCGTCAGCGAAGAGATCCACTGCGTCTACTTTACGCTTGCCGCTGTTCCAGCCGGTGCCGCCAATGTAGCCGTAGTCCGGACCGTAGTTCACGTAAGGGCCTTCCAGCATACCGGTGCTTTTATTGACGTAAGCATCGAGATACATCGCTTTACTGTCGAATTTCGCCTCGGTATGGGTCGCATTCAACGTGGCCTGCCAGTTGTCGGCAAAGCGCTGCTTCAGCGTGAAGAAGACCTTGTTGAACTCTTTGTCGTTGTAAGCCCAGTCAGGTGAGGTGCTGTGCGCGCGATCGTAATGTCTGACGCTGCCATCGGTGTTCCAGCGCGGCAAACCACCCCACGTCTGGTTATTGATGTCGATACGCTGGTATTCGTAGCCTGCCGACAGTGAAGTGCTGGTGGCCAGGTCCGCGTCCAGGATCCCGGAGAAGAAGGTGCGCTTCTGATTGTAGTTGTCGAGCCAGGAGTCGCTGTCCTGATAACCCGCCACAATACGCGCCCGTAGGTTGCCATCTTCCGTCAGTGGACTTTGCATGTCCATCACGTAACGTTGCTTGTTCCAGCTGCCGTACTCTGCAGACAGGTTGCCTTTAAATTCACGGCTGGTGGCATGCTTGCGCACCATATTGATGGCCGCCGACGGGTTACCCGTCCCGGTCATCAGCCCGGTGGCGCCGCGCACGACTTCGACGCGTTCAAACAGCGCCATATCTGACTGGGAATCACCCAGATTCCAGCGTGACTCAAAATAGGTTGGGATGCCATCGACCATGTAGTTGTCGATTTCGAAACCACGGGAGTAATAGTTGCTGCGATCGGAGTCAGTCGTGCTTTTGCTGATCCCCATCGTGCTGTCCATCACTTCGCCCAGGGTCTGAAGCTGCTGGTCTTCCATACGTTGTTCGCTGACGATGGTGACCGACTGCGGGATGTCACGTTGGATCATCTGCATTTTGGTGCCCACGGACGTGGCTTTTACGCTGTAGTCCTGGCTGTCATCAGCGGAGGCGTCCGACTGAGAAGAACCATCAACAATGACGGTATCTTCGGTGGAGGCGGCGAAAGCGGTGGTTGGCATCAATGCCATAGCAATGCAGGCTGCCAGCAACGAAGGTGTTGCGACAGACCGGGATTGCCCTTCCCTGGATTGAATGGTGAAAGACATCATTAAACCCTTATGAACGGTGAATGGTGTGCATCAGTCCCGTATCGACGGACTGAAATCATTTTTCTAGGTATAAATTGCGCATGAAAATGCAAATGCGAAATATACGCATTCGATTTATCACTGTAAACAGATGTTGCGGCGGTAAGTGAAATAATGTTTCAGAGCGGGTGGAGGGGAGGTGGTTACTCCGCGAGCAAATCGGGCCGCACACGCAAAGAATTCGTGGGATAAGGTTGAAAGGACAGGAGAAAGTCGCTCATACTCTTTAGTCTTGCCACAAAATATTGCGCCTGCACCGGGCGGGTTGTTTCCGGGCTCGTCGCCAGACTAATGAATAAGGAAAACCTCATGGCTGAAGAAACCATTTTCAGTAAAATTGTCCGCCGCGAGATCCCGGCAGATATCATCTATCAGGATGAACTGGTTACCGCTTTTCGCGACATCTCCCCCCAGGCGCCTACGCACATCCTCATTATTCCTAATATTCTGATTCCGACGGTTAATGACGTGAAAACTGAGCATGAACTGGCATTAGGCCGTATGCTGACAGTAGCAGCGAAAATTGCTGAGCAGGAAGGCATTGCCGAGGACGGTTACCGTTTGATCATGAACTGCAACCGCCACGGTGGTCAGGAAGTTTATCACATTCATATGCATCTGCTGGGCGGTCGTCCGCTGGGCCCGATGCTGGCGCATAAAGGTCTTTAAGATGCAAAGAGGATGGATGGCGGCGCTGGTGATAGCGTTGGCGGGATGCAGTTCGCAACCGTCGATTCCCGTTAATGACGATCAAACGCTGGTTATGGAGTCATCGGTGCTGGCGGCAGGGATTACCGCCGATCAGCCTTCGCTGTCGGTCAGCGAAATTCAACCGTCCGCCTCCTCTGTGCTGTTCAATGAAAGAGATGCGCCAGTTACCGTACACTACCGTTTTTTCTGGTATGACGCCCGCGGCCTGGAAATGCATCCACTTGAGGCGCCGCGCAGCGTAACCATTCCGGCAAAATCGTCGGTTAAGCTATATGGCAGCGCAAATTATCTGGGTGCGCATAAGGTCAGACTTTATTTATATCTCTGAGGGGTGAATTTTGATTAAACAGATCGGTCGTTACGCGCTTGTCACGGCTTTTGCACTGTTCCTGTCGGGCTGTATTAGCCGCACTGAGCAACCACCAGCACCGGTGGAAGAGGTCAAACCGGGCGTCGAGCAGCCGGTTCAGCCAACCCAGCCGGTTCCTGTTGTTCCTACCGTGCCGAGCGTTCCCGCGCAGCCTGGTCCGATAGAGCATCAGGAAGAGCCCGCCCAGCCTGCACCGCGTGAACGTCACTACGACTGGAACGGCGCAATGCAGCCTATGGTCGGTAAGATGCTCCAGGCGCAGGGCGTTAACGCAGGCAGCGTGCTGCTGGTGGACAGCGTCAACAACCGCACTAACGGCAGCCTGAATGCTGGTGAGGCGACCGAAACGCTGCGTAATGCGCTGGCCAATAACGGCAAATTTACGCTGGTGTCTGCGCAGCAGCTTGCTGTCGCCAAGCAGCAGTTGGGCCTTTCCCCGCAGGACAGCCTGGGCTCACGCAGTAAAGCCATCGGCATTGCCCGTAACGTGGGCGCGCAGTATGTGCTTTACTCCAGCGCAACCGGCAACGTCAATTCCCCGGCGCTGCAAATGCAGCTGATGCTGGTTCAGACAGGTGAGATTATCTGGTCGGGTAAAGGTGCAGTTCAGCAACAGTAACCTGACGCGCGACACGCTGCTGTCGCGCTATTTTCCGCAGTTTCGCATCGTCGCGCCGCCGTCCCATACCGGGTTGAGCGGCGCGAGCTGCATTATTGAGCATGCTGCGCGTCGTCTGGTGCTACGCCAGCGTCATGATGCCCTGGCAACGCCTGCTCATTTTCGCCGTCAGTACCATGCCCTGCGCCATCTTCCCGCCGACATTGCTCCTCAGCCGCACTTTTACAGTCCGGGCTGGATAGCGGTGGACTATCTGGCGGGGGAGGTCAAAACCAGGTTGCCCGCTGCACCCGCACTGGCCTGGATGCTGTATCATCTCCATCAACAGCCCGTGTTTGGCTGGCGTATCACCCTGATGCCGCTACTGGAGCAGTACTGGCTCCAGGCCTCGCCCACCCGGCGCACGCCGCTATGGCTGCGATGGCACAAACGTCTGCAAAAACGGGGGGAGCCGCGCCCACTGCGGCTGGCGCCGCTGCACATGGACGTTCATGCCGGTAATATCGTGCATACGGATGCCGGTATCCGGCTGCTGGACTGGGAGTACGCGGGTGACGGAGATGTGGCCCTGGAGCTGGCAAGCGTCTGGACGGACAGTGACGCAGAGCGTCAGCAGCTGCTCGCCGCTTACGCCCATGCTGCTCAGCTTGACCTGACGCAGTTGCAACGCCAGGTGAAGCGCTGGCGTCCCTGGGTACTGATGCTGATGGCAGGCTGGTTTGAGCTACGCTGGCAGCAATCACAAGATAAACAATTTATGACGCTGGCCGATGAGATCTGGCGCCAGTTAGAAACAACAGAATAAGGGAGGTTCGTGTGGGTCCGGTCATGTTGGATGTGGAAGGTTATGAGCTGGATGCGGAGGAGCGCGAAATTCTGGCGCACCCGCTGGTAGGCGGCTTGATCCTGTTTACGCGTAATTATCACGATCCGGCGCAGCTGCGCGAGCTGGTTCGCCAGATCCGGGAGGCCTCCCGTCACCGGCTGGTGGTGGCGGTGGATCAGGAGGGAGGCCGCGTGCAGCGATTCCGCGACGGCTTTACCCGTCTGCCCGCTGCCCAGTCGTTTGCCGCGCTGCTTGGGCTGGAAGAGGGGGGCAAGCTGGCGCAGGAGGCGGGCTGGCTGATGGCAAGCGAGATGATTGCCATGGATATTGATATCAGCTTTGCCCCGGTGCTGGACGTCGGCCATATCAGCGCCGCCATCGGTGAGCGTGCATACCATGACGAACCGCAGAAGGCGCTGCAAATGGCGACCCGCTTTATCGACGGCATGCACGAAGCCGGGATGAAAACCACGGGGAAACACTTTCCGGGTCATGGCGCCGTTACGGCAGATTCCCACAAAGAGACCCCGCGTGACCCACGGCCACAGGCGGAGATCCGCGCCAGGGATATGTCGATTTTTAAATCGCTTATCAGCGACAATAAGCTTGATGCCATCATGCCCGCGCACGTGATCTATGCCGACGTCGATCCGCGTCCGGCCAGCGGCTCGCCGCACTGGCTAAAAACCGTCCTGCGCCAGGAACTCGGTTTTAATGGCGTGATTTTTTCCGACGATCTGTCGATGGAAGGGGCGGCGATCATGGGGAGCTACGCTGAACGCGGTCAGGCATCGCTGGATGCAGGTTGCGATATGATCCTGGTCTGCAATAATCGTAAAGGCGCAGTAAGCGTGTTAGATAACCTGTCGCCGATCAAGGCTGAACGTGTTACACAATTGTATCATAAAGGTTCTTTTAGCCGTCAGGAACTGCGGGATTCAGCACGCTGGAAAGCCGTCAATGCTCAACTTGAAGCGCTTCATGAGCGCTGGGAAGCGCATAAAGCGGGGCAATGATCCCTCCTGACAAGCGTAGTGTGACGAGGATACGATGATCATCTATTTGCACGGTTTTGATTCGAACAGTCCCGGGAATCACGAGAAGGTCCTGCAACTGCAGTTTATCGATCCGGATGTGCGGCTGATTAGCTACAGTACGCGCCATCCGAAACATGATATGCAGCATCTGCTGAAAGAAGTGGACAAGATGCTGCAGCTGAACGTTGACGAGCGCCCGTTGATCTGTGGTGTCGGTCTGGGAGGCTACTGGGCGGAGCGCATAGGGTTCTTGTGTGATATCCGCCAGGTGGTGTTCAACCCTAACCTGTTCCCGAACGAGAACATGGAAGGCAAGATCGACCGGCCGGAAGAGTACGTTGATATCGCCACCAAGTGCGTGAGCAACTTTCGCGAGAAGAACCGCGATCGCTGTCTGGTGATCCTCTCCCGCAACGATGAGGCGCTGAACAGCCCGCGAGCCGCGGAGCTGCTGCACCACTACTACGAAATTGTCTGGGATGAAGAGCAGACCCACAAGTTCAAAAATATCGCCCCTCATCTGCAGCGGATCAAAGCGTTCAAGACTTTAGGATAAGGCTCATTTTTTCAACTAAGCCCGGCCACGCAGGTGAGCCGGGCTTTCTTTTTGCTAAGCTTGGGTGAATTTTAAGCGGCAAAACTTGATGCATATCAATTTTGGTATGACCAATGCACCGAACATGTTATTCTCATGTCCATTGAACGGTTTCAGCGATGTAACCTGTTGTTAATTAAAGGTTATTTTCATAACTTTTAGTTAACAATTGGTTAATAATTTAGGGGGTCACGTTGACTACGCCATTGAAAAAGATAGTGATTGTGGGTGGTGGTGCTGGCGGTCTGGAACTGGCTACGCAGCTGGGTAAGAAGCTCGGACGCGGTAAAAAAGCCAAAGTTACGCTTGTCGATCGCAACCACAGCCACCTGTGGAAACCGCTGCTGCATGAAGTGGCGACCGGTTCTCTGGATGAGGGCGTTGACGCCCTGAGCTATCTGGCGCATGCACGCAACCACGGTTTCCAGTTCCAGCTGGGCTCGGTGATGGATATCAACCGTGAAAGCAAAACCATTACCCTGGCAGAGCTGCGCGATGAGAAGGGCGAGCTGCTGGTGCCGGAGCGCAAGCTGGCGTATGACACGCTGGTGATGGCGCTGGGCAGTACCTCCAACGACTTTAACACGCCGGGCGTGAAAGAGCACTGCATCTTCCTGGATAACCCGCATCAGGCGCGTCGTTTCCATCAGGAGATGCTGAACCTGTTCCTGAAGTATTCCAATAACCTCGGCGCAAGCGGCAAGGTGAATATCGCTATCGTCGGCGGTGGCGCGACGGGCGTTGAGCTCTCTGCGGAGCTGCACAACGCGGTGAAACAGCTGCACAGCTATGGCTACAAAGGCTTAACCAACGACGCGCTGAACGTGACGCTGGTGGAAGCGGGCGAACGTATTCTGCCTGCGCTGCCGCCGCGTATCTCCGGCGCGGCGCACAACGAGCTGACCAAACTGGGCGTGCGTGTTCTGACTCAGACGATGGTCACCAGTGCCGATGAACAGGGTCTGAACACCAAAGATGGCGAACATATCAAAGCCGATCTGATGGTCTGGGCGGCAGGCATTAAAGCCCCTGATTTCATGAAAGAGATCGGTGGACTGGAGACCAACCGCATTAACCAGCTGGTGGTTGAGCCGACGCTGCAAACCACCCGCGACCCGGATATCTTTGCCATTGGCGACTGCGCCTCCTGTGCCCGTCCGGAAGGTGGGTTCGTGCCACCGCGCGCCCAGGCCGCACACCAGATGGCCAGCCTGGCGCTGCACAATATTCTGGCGCAGGCGAAGGGCAAGCCTCTGAAGAACTATGTCTATAAAGATCATGGTTCACTGGTGTCGCTCTCGAACTTCTCCACCGTCGGTAGCCTGATGGGTAACCTGATGCGCGGTTCGATGATGGTAGAAGGACGTATTGCCCGCTTCGTCTACATTTCGCTGTACCGTATGCACCAGATTGCGCTGCACGGCTATTTCAAAACCGGGCTGATGATGCTGGTAGGTAGCATCAACCGCGTCATCCGACCGCGACTTAAGCTGCACTAACGGCTTTGCCCCTTCGCTCTCGCGAAGGGGCTTTTTCAGCATATCGTTCTGTAAATCGCCCTCACAGGGTCTAAGAGTCCTCCTAAACCGGCTCATTTTGCGCTTGTTCCCACATTTTTAATCCTTTCTCTGATTTGCCTGCACACACCTTTAGTCGCAGAATTGTTACCAATAGCAATACAAAGGAGAACGTCACATGAATAAATCCATGGTGGCAGGTATAGGGATTGGCGTGGTCGCCGCATTAGGTGTGGCGGCAGTTGCCAGTCTTAATGTTTTTGATCGTGGCCCACAATATGCGCAGGTGGTTTCGGCTACGCCTATTAAAGAGACGGTGAAAACACCGCGTCAGGAGTGCCGCAATGTGACCGTAACGCATCGCCGTCCTGTACAGGATGAAAACCGCATTGCCGGTTCTGTACTGGGTGCGGTGGCCGGTGGGGTGATTGGTCATCAGTTTGGCGGCGGACGGGGTAAAGATGTCGCGACGGTCGTGGGCGCACTGGGTGGCGGTTACGCGGGGAACCAGGCGCAGGGTGCCCTGCAGGAGCGTGATACCTACACCACCACCGAGCAGCGCTGTAAGACGGTCTATGACAAGTCAGAAAAAATGCTCGGCTACGATGTAACCTACAAAATTGGCGATCAGCAGGGCAAGATCCGTATGGATAAAGATCCCGGTACGCAGATCCCCCTTAATGGCGACGGTCAGCTGGTACTGAATAACAAAGCATAAAAAAATCTGTTCTCTGCATTTAGCTCCCCATTCGCTCAGGCTGGGGAGCTTTTTTTGCGCATAAAAAAGACCTTAACAGCGGGGCGACTTGCGCCAGAAGTAAGGTCTTTCCTGGAGATGCTGCTGGGTGACGGGGTCAAAGGTCGAATTCATTATACTGGCGCAGTAACATAAATCCCGTTATCAGGACGGAAAGAAAAGCAAATAAAACTGACCCACCACATAAAACCCAGAGACCGAATAACAATGTAATGCCTATTAACACCTTAAAAAAAGGTAACAGCAAAACCATTATATTCTCCTTCTGAATGTGAATAGCCAGAACGCCTTCACCATAACTAATGCAACTAATCATTAGTACATCAATAATCACTGGTTAAGCATAGCAAGCGGTGAAGCCGTGGTGATAGTTTTTAACTATCTTTCTACGAAGTATAGCGGAAGCTGCGGCGAGAAAAGGGGGAGCAGGGCGGCAGGCCGCCCTGAAAATCAGACTTTCAGCAGTTCAGGCCATAACCGCAGGGTTATCTGGGTGACAGTCAGCAGTTTTTCCAGGCTGGCCCCTTCGCGGGCACTGATGGACATACCCTGCAAAATGCAGCTCAGATATTGGGCAAGTTTCTTCGGATCGCACTGCGCCGGGATCTCACCGCGCTGCTGACGCTGCTGTAAAAACTGGCACAGCGTCTCTTCCTGCATGGCATGGCGAGATTTAACCGTATGGGCAATCTCTTCAGAAGAGGCTGCAAGCGTGGCCGACGTGTTAATCATAAAACAGCCCGCAGGGGTCTCTTTGCTGGTAAAGCAGGTCGCCACCGCGGTGAAATAGTCTTCCAGCGCCCGTTCAACGGGCTTCTCCTCGCAAAACAGCTGCGCTTCATGGCGGGCGGCAAAACGGCTGATATAGCGATCCAGCACCGCCCGGAACAGCCCCTCTTTATTGGTAAATTCTGCATACAGCGTAGGCGCTTTCGCCCCCGTCGCGGCAACCAGGTCAGCCAGTGATGTGGCTTCATACCCATGCTGCCAGAACAGCGTCATGGCCTTGTCCAGCGCCGCTTCCCTGTCGAACACTTTTGGTCGGCCACGGCTTTTCTTTTCGCAACGCGTGTCATCGGTTGTCATGAGCCGTTGTACCTCTGTTGGATTGTTGAACGACCATTATAAAAATAATCCCTTTCCGCAGCCAGCGCCGCATGAATAAAAATTTATTCATCATATCAATATGAATTTAAACGCTTTTAAAATTATTTTAATGATCGTTATAAAAATAAATTGACGTGTGATGTAGATCACATCTATCATTTTGTTATCGATCGTTAAGTTAATGCTTACGACATCCCGTTCACTTGCAAAAGGTCCTTATCATGAAAAACGTAAAAACAATCATCGCCGCTGCAGTACTCAGCTCACTCTCATTTGCCAGCTTCGCTGCGGTTGAAGTTCAGTCTACCCCTGCCGATCAACAAAAGGTGGGCACCATCTCTGCGAACGCCGGGACTAACCTGAGCTCTCTTGAAAGCCAGTTAGCGCAAAAAGCGGATGAAATGGGGGCGAAATCTTTCCGTATTACTTCCGTAACCGGCCCGAACACCCTGCACGGTACCGCAGTGATCTACAAATAAGCATGGCTTAACCCTCATTAATGCCACTGCGAAAAAAACGCTCTGCCTGTGCAGAGCGTTTTTTTATCTGTTAAGGCTACAGCGCCTGGGTAGCGGGGTGAGGCGTCACATCTACCGGCATACCCGAACGCGCTTCCATGGCGCGCTCCATAACGACCTCGTCAGCGCTGGCTTTAAAGCCCTGCTGCGCAGCATTCAGGACAATCGGTAGGGTCTGGGGATCGTCATTCAGCGCTTTCGACAGCGGCTGATGAACCTCCACCAGGCGCACGCCGCCAGGCTCTTCTGACACCTTAATCGGCGTGTTCATGATATTCACTTTGGTACCGGGCTGGACCACACGGAACAACGTCTCGATGTCATTGTCCCGCAGGCGAATACAGCCGGAGCTGACGCGCATGCCGATGCCAAAATCGGCGTTAGTGCCGTGCAGCAGATAGACCCCACCGTAGGCCGCCAGGCGAATGGCGTGATGACCCATCGGGTTATCCGGTCCGGCGGGAACCACCGCTGGCAGATCGATACCCTGGGCTTTATAGCGGGCGCGGATGTTGGCGGTTGGGGTCCAGGTCGGATTGGCGCGTTTGTCCGACACCGTAGTGACCATGGTTGGCGTCAGGGTATCGCCCCCCAGCTGACCAATACCGATGGGGTAAACCGTGACCTCGTTTTTACCCGGCGGATAATAGTAGAGCCGCAGTTCAGCCAGGTTGATCACAATCCCTTCCCGCGGGGCATCGGGGAGGAGGGTCTGAAGCGGGATGGTCAGAACACTGCCTGCACGGGGGACGTAGGGATCGACGCCCGGGTTAGCCTGCAGCAGCGCCAGGAAACCGACGTTATATTTTTTGGCAATCGCCTCCAGCGAACCACCATCGTTTTCCACCACATGAAAACGATTTTCGCCCACCAGCCGACTACCCGCCGGGGGCAGGGGCCAGGTATTCGCCTGGGCGGGCAGGGCAAGCGCTACGGTCGCGAGGAGCGCAACCACCGATATCCAACGGGTAAAACGCGACGTTTTTATCATCACCAGAATCCATAGCAATAAAGATTATTATTATCTGAACGTTAATTGATAATTATGGCGAATGAGTGTGTCGGGAAGTCCAGGGGGATTGCAAAGAGTTGTAAATTGCGCAGGGAAAATCATGCCGGGCAACCCGATGGTAGCCCGGCACAGGGTCAGGCTACGGCATTCTCTTCAAGCTGACGCATAAAGTTACGTACCCAGTCCATGCGGGTTTTGCGCTCCGCCAGATCCTGGGTGAATTTCAGGCGCGTCGGTCCATCGAGCCGGAAGTGCTGGGGCTGTTTTTGCAGCAGGCCGATCAGCCACATCGGATCGACGTGGTTCTTCTCGGCAAACTCAATCATGCCGCCTTTTTCATTCCCCTCCAGCTTGCGGATCCCGAGCTTCTGCGCCTGCTGGCGTAAACGGGCGATATCCAGCAGGTTACGCGCTGCATCCGGCAGCAGGCCAAAGCGGTCAATCAGCTCCACTTTTATCTCTTCCAGACTGGCTTCGTCTTTGGCGCTGGCGATGCGTTTGTAGAACGACAGGCGGGTGTTAACGTCCGGGATAAAATCATCCGGCAGCAGGGACGGCATCCGCAGTTCCACTTCCGTTTGCTGGCTGGTGAGATCTTCCAGCGACGGCTCGCGCCCCGCCTTCAGGGCATCGACGGCGTTTTCCAGCAGCTCCATGTAGAGCGAGAAACCGATGGTTTCCATCGAGCCGCTCTGATCTTCCCCAAGCAGTTCGCCCGCGCCGCGGATCTCCAGGTCGTGAGTGGCCAGCGCAAAACCGGCGCCCAGATCTTCCAGCGAGGCGATGGCTTCGAGACGCTTCTGCGCATCGGGGGTCATCGCTTTCGGGTGTGGGGTCATCAGCCAGGCATAGGCCTGATGGTGCGAACGTCCGACACGGCCACGCAGCTGGTGGAGCTGGGCCAGGCCGAAGTGATCCGCTCGCTCAATAATGATGGTATTGGCGGTAGGAATATCGATACCGGTTTCGATGATGGTGGTGCAGACCAGCACGTTAAAGCGCTGGTGATGGAAATCGTTCATCACCCGTTCCAGCTCGTGCTCGCGCATCTGCCCGTGGCCGATGGCAATACGCGCTTCCGGCACCAGCTCCGCCAGACGGTCCGCCGCTTTCTGGATATTCTCGACATCGTTGTAGAGATAATAAACCTGGCCGCCGCGCAGCACTTCACGCAGGATCGCCTCGCGCACCACCAGGTTATCGTACTCACGGACAAAGGTCTTCACCGCCAGACGGCGGGCAGGCGGCGTGGCGATAATCGACAGATCGCGCATGCCGCTCATCGCCATATTTAACGTGCGCGGGATCGGCGTGGCGGTGAGGGTCAGGATATCGACATCGGCGCGCATCGCTTTGATGCGCTCCTTGTGGCGCACGCCGAAGCGGTGCTCTTCGTCGACAATCAAGAGCCCCAGATCTTTCCACTTCACGTCACTCTGCAGCAGTTTATGGGTACCGATCAGAATGTCGATCTTGCCCTCGCTTGCCTGCTCCAGGATCTGCGCCTGCTCTTTGGCGCTGCGAAAACGCGACATCATCTCGATGCGCACCGGCCAGTTGGCAAAGCGGTCGCGGAAGTTGTCGTAGTGCTGCTGTGCCAGCAGGGTGGTGGGCACCAGCACCGCCACCTGCTTGTTATTCTCCACCGCCAGGAAGGTGGCGCGCATCGCCACTTCGGTTTTACCGAAGCCCACATCGCCGCAGACCAGACGATCCATCGCCAGCGGCTGACACATGTCGCTCAGCACGGCGTTAATTGCCTGGGCCTGATCCGGGGTGGTTTCAAACGGGAAGCTGTCGCAGAAGAGCTGATACTGCTCTTTATCATGCTTGAAGGCGTAGCCCGCCTTCGCCGCGCGCTGGGCGTAGATATCCAGCAGCTCCGCGGCTACGTCGCGCACTTTCTCCGCCGCTTTTTGCCGCGCCCGCGCCCACGCATCGCCGCCGAGCTTGTGCAGCGGGGCATTCTCTTCCGCACCGCCCGCGTAGCGACTGATCAGGTGCAGGGACGACACCGGCACATAGAGTTTGGCGTCGTTGGCGTACAGCAGCATCAGGTATTCACCCTTGATGCCGCCCGCTTCCAGGGTGGTCATCCCGGCGTAACGGCCTACGCCATGCTCCAGATGGACAATCGGCTGGCCGGGATGCAGTTCCGCCAGGTTGCGGATCAGCGTGTCCGGGTTGATGGTGCGGCGGCTGTCCTGACGGCGGCGCGCCACGCGCTCACCCAGCAGATCGCTTTCGCAGATCAGCGCCAGATTATTGAGCGTATCAATAAATCCATGTTCGGCGGCGCCGATCATCAGGTAGCGTCCGTTGCCGCTGGCGTCGTCCAGGCGCAGGATCCGCTTCGGTGCGACCTTAATGCGGCCAAGCAGCTCGCCCAGCGCCTCACGGCGCCCTTCGCTTTCCACAGAGAAGATCACCGGGCCGGTAAAGGATTCGAGGAACTTACGCAGGTTATCCAGCGGCGATTTGTTCTGCGCCTGCACCGCAAGATCCGGCAGCGGCTGGTAGGCCAGGTTGGTATTGGCAGCTTTCTCCGGCAGGCTGTCGGTTTTGAGCTGCATGCGCGGCCAGCGTTTCAGCTCGCTGAACAGCTCATCGGTGCGCAGCCACAGCAGCTCGGGCTCCAGCAGCGGGCGCATCGGATCAACCCCCCGGTTTTCAAAGCGGGCGCGAGTTTCACTCTCGAAACGGCTGGCGCTGGTCTCCAGATCGCCGGTGTTGAGCACCAGCGTGTTGGCCGGGAAATAGCTGAACAGGGCTGGCAGCGGCTCGCTGAAGAACAGCGGCTGCCAGTATTCGATCCCTGACGGCAGGGTGCCTTTGCTCACCTGCTGGTAGATATGTTCGGCGTCGCGCTTGACGTCAAACTTATCGCGCCACTGGCTGCGGAAGAGCTCAATAGCGGTTTTGTCGGTCGGGAATTCGTGGGCCGGCAGCAGGTTGATGGCCTCCACTTCCTCCAGCGTGCGCTGGGTATCGGCATCAAACAGGCGCAGGCTGTCGATTTCGTCGTCGAAAAAGTCCAGACGATAAGGTTGTTCACTGCCCATAGGGTAGAGGTCGAGCAGCGCGCCGCGGGTGGCGTACTCCCCGTGCTCCATGACCTGATCGACATGGCGATAGCCCGCGCTGTCGAGCTGCACGCGCAGGCCGTCCCTCGAGAGGCGCTGGCCTTTTTTCATCACCAGCGCGTGGCCGTGCAGATAGCTGTGCGGGCAGACGCGCTGCATCAGGGTATTGACCGGCACAATCAGCACGCCGCGCTGCATGGAGGGCAGCTGATACAGCGTGGAGAGGCGCGAGGAGATGATCTCCTGGTGCGGCGAGAAGCTGTCGTAAGGCAGCGTCTCCCAGTCGGCAAGGCTGGTGACCAGCTGATCGGTGAACTGGCGGATCTCATCATGCAGACGCAGGGCGTTTTGCATGTCCGGCGCGACCAGTACCACCGGGCCCTGATGACGCTCTGCAATTTCCGCCACCAGCGTGGCGCAGGCTGCCCCGGTCAGTTCACCTAACTGGCGTTGGTCGCCCGCTTTGACGGGCAGGGAAAAACGATTTTGTTCAGGCATGGCTTTGTCAGGATCTCGTATGGGCATATCACTGATACACAATGTCTTTATTATCCTTGATCGTTTTACATTAGCAAACCGTAACCGCACGCAGCGCAAAGCCCCCCTCTCACAGGCGCGCTAGCGTGTCGCCTGAACCAGCGTCAGCCGGGCGGGTGGGGTAAAGAAAATATCACCGGCCAGCGCGCGGGAGAGGTTACGCGCCCCCAGCCCCACCAGGGTGCAGATCAGCAGGCTGGCAAACGGGTAGAAGAGCACCAGCGTCAGCTCTGCCCACACCGGCCAGGTACCGCCATTCAACTGGTGGATCATTAACAGGCTGACCCCTTCGATCAGAATGCGGTGGGTGGTGTAAATCGCAATGGTATTGGAGCCAACCACGTTCAGCACATTGTCAGGGCCCACGGCGAAGCGCTGCTCCAGGCGGTAGAACAGGGCCATAATCAGCAGGATCGACAGCAGCGACAGCGGCAGGGGAACCCCGACGAACCACAGCACGACGGAGACCGCCCCGAACGCCGCTACCGCCAGCGCGTCACGGCGCCACACCCGGCTTTGCATCCACGCCATCAGCTGCACGCCGTACCAGGCCCCGAGGCTGTAATAGATCATATTACGCACCACGCTGTTCATCCCCCACCACGGCAGCGGCATAAAGTTGATGGCGATGCTGGCGAGCGCCAGCAGCACGACCAGCGGCGTCCGCCAGCGGCTCAGCAGCTTGCAGAGCGTAAAATAGACCACCAGAGCGTAGAGATACCACAGGCTGGTGCTGGCAGTGAGCATGCCGGTGATAAAGCCGCTTAACGAGTCGGCATAGGCGGCGTTCGACGCGGTATTGAGATCCCGCTCCGGCGCCAGCCACGCATTGAGATGGGTCAACGCCTGCCACTGTAATACTCCCCACAGCGCCAGCACCCAGATAATGCTCCAGAGCCGTTTGTCCAGGCAGGTTTTCCAGTCGACCTCGTCAATGTAGCGCCGGACCAGATACCCCGAAATAAAGAAGAACACCGGCATACGGAAGGGGGCGAGATAGAGATTGAACGTTACCCAACATTTGGCGAGCAGCACCGAAAGGGGAGCATGCAGCGCCTCGAGATGGGGATAAAAGGTGATCACCGAGTGGTAAATCACCACCAGGCAGATGCAGAGTCCTTTTATCTGGTTAATCCATAGTGCTTTTTGTTTCATCGCGTTCCGGGTCCTGTTATTACCTTAATCGAGCGGGTAAGTGTGTTGCGCGGCGGGCGGGATGTAATGGGTAAGAGTCTGTATCCGGATGTTTTTCAGAAAAGCTGCAAACACCTGCGCGGGGCAGGTCGTCTTACGAAAGGGGGTATTACGCTGATTTACCGCGCTTTTTCAGACAAATGATAAGCAAAGCTTACGGTTTCAGTCATTTACCCTTAGCGGATTCGCTTATATACTCGTGGGTCTGCTATCAGCAAACAGACGGATTTCATGTACCAACCTGTCGCACTATTCATAGGCTTACGTTATATGCGTGGGCGCGCCGCGGACCGCTTCGGTCGCTTCGTCTCCTGGCTTTCAACCATTGGCATTACGCTTGGCGTGATGGCGCTGGTGACGGTTCTCTCCGTCATGAACGGCTTTGAGCGCGAGCTGCAAAATAACATTCTGGGGCTGATGCCGCAGGCGATCCTCTCATCCAGCAGCGGGTCGGTGAATCCGCAGCAGCTGCCACAAAGCGCCGTCAAGCTCCAGGGCGTAAGCCGCGTGGCGCCGATCACCTCCGGTGACGTGGTGCTACAGAGCGCCCGCAGCGTGGCGGTCGGGGTGATGCTCGGCATCGACCCGGCGCAAAAGGATCCCCTGACGCCGTATCTGGTCAACGTCAAACAGGGCGATCTGGCTCCCGGCCAGTACAACGTTATTCTCGGCGAACAGCTTGCCGGCCAGCTCGGCGTCAATCGCGGCGATCAGCTACGGGTGATGGTGCCGTCTGCCAGCCAGTTTACCCCGATGGGGCGGCTCCCGAGCCAGCGCCTGTTTAATGTGATCGGCACCTTCGCCGCCAACAGCGAAGTGGACGGCTATCAGATGCTGGTCAATATCCAGGACGCGTCGCGCCTGATGCGTTACCCGCTCGGCAATATCACCGGCTGGCGTCTGTGGCTCAACGAGCCGCTGAAGGTCGATGTGTTAAGCCAGCAAACCCTGCCGGAAGGCACCCAATGGCAGGACTGGCGCGAACGTAAGGGCGAGCTGTTTCAGGCCGTGCGGATGGAAAAAAACATGATGGGCCTGCTCCTGAGCCTGATTGTGGCGGTTGCCGCCTTTAACATCATTACCTCGCTGGGCCTGATGGTGATGGAGAAGCAGGGCGAAGTGGCGATCCTCCAAACCCAGGGGCTGACGCCGCGGCAGATCATGGCGGTCTTTATGGTGCAGGGCGCCAGCGCCGGGATTGTCGGCGCGCTGCTCGGCGCGCTGCTCGGTACGCTGCTTGCCAGCCAGCTTAATAATTTAATGCCGATTATCGGCGCGCTGCTCGACGGCGCGGCACTGCCGGTGGCCATTGAGCCGCTGCAGGTAGTGGGCATTGCGCTGGCTGCGATGGCCGTTGCCTTACTCTCTACGCTTTATCCTTCATGGCGCGCTGCCGCCACCCAACCCGCTGAGGCTTTACGTTATGAATAAGATCCTGTTGCAATGCGACAACCTGTGCAAACGCTATCAGGAAGGCACGGTGCAGACGGATGTCCTGCACAATGTCAGCTTCAGCGTCGGGGAAGGGGAGATGATGGCGATCGTCGGCACCTCCGGCTCCGGGAAAAGTACCCTGCTGCACCTGCTTGGCGGGCTGGATACGCCGACCTCCGGCGATGTGGTCTTCTCCGGCACGCCGCTGAGTTCGATGTCATCGAGCGCGAAGGCCGATCTGCGTAACCGCGAGCTGGGCTTTATCTATCAGTTCCACCACCTGCTGCCGGACTTTACGGCGCTGGAAAACGTGGCGATGCCGCTGCTGATCGGCAAAAAGAAACCGGCTGAAATCAACGCCCGCGCCAGCGATATGCTGAAAGCGGTCGGGCTGGGCCACCGCGGTAATCATCGGCCTTCCGAGCTCTCCGGCGGCGAGCGCCAGCGTGTGGCGATTGCCCGGGCGCTGGTGAATAATCCGCGCCTGGTGCTGGCGGATGAACCGACCGGTAACCTGGATGCCCGCAACGCCGACAGCATCTTCCAGCTTCTCGGCGAACTGAATGCCTCCCAGGGCACCGCCTTCCTGGTGGTGACGCACGATCTGCAGCTGGCAAAACGCATGTCCCGCCAGCTGGAGATGCGTGACGGTCGCCTGAATACCGAACTGACCCTGATGGGGGCAGATTGATGGCTTCACCGTTATCGTTACTCATCGGCCTGCGTTTTAGCCGGGGTCGCCGCCGCAGTGGCATGGTGTCGCTCATATCGGTCATCTCCACCGTCGGTATCGCGCTGGGCGTGGCGGTACTGATTGTTGGCCTCAGCGCCATGAACGGCTTCGAGCGTGAGCTGAACAACCGCATTCTGGCAGTCGTGCCGCACGGCGAAATTGAGCCGGTTAACCAGCCGTGGAATAACTGGAACGACGCCCTGAATAAAGTGGAAAAGGTGCCGGGCATTGCCGCGGCTGCGCCCTATATCAATTTCACCGGGCTGGTGGAGAGCGGCGCAAACCTGCGCGCTATCCAGGTGAAAGGGGTGAACCCGCGCCAGGAAGAGAAGCTCAGCGCGCTGCCACAGTTTATCCAGAAAGAGGCCTGGGCCAATTTTAAAGCTGGCGATCAGCAGATTATCCTCGGTAAGGGGGTGGCCGACGCGCTGAAAGTGAAGCAGGGCGACTGGGTGTCGATCATGATCCCGAACGCCAGCGCCGATCATAAGCTGCAGCAGCCGAAGCGCGTGCGTCTGCACGTGACCGGTATTTTGCAGCTAAGCGGTCAGCTCGATCACAGCTTTGCCATGGTGCCGCTGGAAGATGCGCGCCAGTATCTCGATATGGGCAGCAGCGTCACCGGGATCGCCATCAAGGTTAACGACGTCTTCAACGCCAACAAACTGGTGCGCGACGCCGGGGAAGTGACCGACAGCTATGTCTACATCAAGAGCTGGATCGGCACTTACGGGTATATGTATCGTGATATCCAGATGATCCGCGCCATTATGTACCTGGCGATGGTGCTGGTGATCGGCGTGGCCTGCTTTAACATCGTCTCCACGCTGGTGATGGCGGTGAAAGACAAGAGCGGCGACATCGCGGTGCTGCGCACCCTCGGCGCAAAAGATGGTCTTATTCGTGCCATCTTCGTCTGGTATGGTCTGCTGGCGGGGCTGCTGGGCAGCCTGTGCGGTGTGGTTATCGGCGTGGTGGTTTCATTGCAGCTGACGCCGATTATCAACGGTCTTGAGGCCCTGATCGGGCATCAGTTCCTGTCGGGCGATATCTATTTTATTGACTTCCTGCCGTCTGAATTGCACTGGCTGGATGTTTTTTATGTGCTGGTTACAGCACTTTTACTGAGTCTGCTGGCAAGCTGGTATCCGGCGCGTCGCGCAAGCCGAATTGATCCGGCGAGGGTATTAAGTGGCCAGTAATTACGTCATGATCCGGTGAGCGTTGCCGCCGGGTCAAAAGAGGAATGCACTATGTATTACGGATTTGATATTGGCGGCACCAAAATTGCCCTTGGCGTATTTGATACCAACCTGAAATTGCAGTGGGAAACCCGGGTTCCCACTCCTCACGAAAGCTACGATGAATTTTTAACCGCCATTGCCGCGCTGGTGGCCCAGGCCGATGAACGCTTCGGCGTGAAGGGCACGGTGGGCATAGGCATTCCGGGGATGCCGGAAACCGACGACGGTACGCTGTACGCCGCCAACGTCCCGGCGGCAAGCGGTAGGCCGCTGCGCGCCGACCTGACCCGCCTCCTTGAGCGCGACGTGCGCCTCGACAACGACGCTAACTGTTTTGCCCTCTCCGAAGCCTGGGACGATGAGTTCCAGCAATACCCCCTGGTGATGGGGCTGATCCTCGGCACCGGTGTCGGCGGCGGGATTGTGGTGAATGGCAAACCGGTGACCGGACGCAGCTATATCACTGGCGAGTTTGGTCATATTCGCTTGCCGGTGGATGCGCTTGAGGTGGTAGGGCGTGATTTCCCGCTCCTCCGTTGCGGTTGCGGCCAGCACGGCTGCATTGAGAACTACCTCTCCGGCCGTGGATTTGCATGGCTTTATGAACACTTCTATCATCAAAAACGTCAGGCTCCGGAAATCATTGCCCTGTGGGAGCAGGGGGATGAACAGGCTGTAGAGCACGTTGAGCGCTATCTCGATCTGCTGGCGGTCTGTCTGGGGAATATCCTGACCATTGTCGATCCTGACCTGCTGGTGATCGGCGGAGGATTATCGAACTTTACGGCCATCGCCGAACGGTTGTCCGGTCGGTTGCCGCGTCATTTGTTGCCGGTTGCCCGTGTCCCGCGCATTGAGCGCGCGCGACATGGCGATGCCGGAGGAATGCGCGGCGCCGCATTCCTCCATCTCACCCGTTAGCCATACGAGGTTTTTATGCTGTCGCGACGGTCACTTCGACTCAGCCGTTTTCGCAAAAACAAACGCCGCTTGCGTGAGCGCTTACGCCAGCGAATTTTCTTCCAGGATGTGGCAATGCCGGAATTGATGGAAAAACCAAGAGTACTGGTCCTGACCGGGGCGGGGATCTCCGCCGAGTCGGGCATTCGAACGTTTCGCGCGACCGACGGGTTGTGGGAAGAGCATCGGGTTGAAGATGTGGCGACGCCGGAAGGTTTTGCCCGTAACCCGCAGCTGGTGCAGGAATTCTACAACGCCCGCCGCCGTCAGTTGCAGTCGCCGGAGATCGCCCCTAATGCGGCGCATCTGGCGCTGGCTAAACTCGAAGAGGCGCTGGGGGATCGCTTCCTGCTGGTAACGCAGAATATTGATAACCTGCATGAGCGCGCGGGCAACCGCAACGTGCTTCATATGCACGGTGAATTGCTGAAGGTGCGTTGCTCCAGCAGCGGCCAGGTCTTTAGCTGGACCGGCGATGTCACCTCCGATGACAAATGCCACTGCTGTCAGTTCCCGTCGCCGCTGCGCCCGCACGTGGTGTGGTTCGGCGAAATGCCGCTGGGAATGGATGAGATCTACAGCGCCCTGGCGATGGCGGATCTGTTTATCGCCATTGGCACCTCCGGGCATGTCTATCCGGCGGCGGGATTTGTCCACGAAGCGAAGCTGCACGGGGCGCATACGGTGGAGCTGAACCTTGAGCCGAGCCAGGTGGGCAGCGAGTTTGAAGAGAAAACCTACGGACTGGCGAGCGAAGTGGTGCCGCAGTTTGTGGATAAGCTTCTTAAGGGATTGTAAGTGGTTCACTGCGCGAAGAGCAGACGCTTTTCGCGCAAATTTCAAGGGAACGACAGGAACAGGTTATGGATAACCCGCTAATTGTATCGGCCATTATTTTTATTGTGGCGGTAGGGATAGGGCTGTGGAGCCAGTGTTGCCTGCCTCGCCTTTCTGACAGCAGAAATATCCTGTTCATTCTCTTTTTATACCTCGGCATTGTCTCCGCTGGCTCGTGTATATTTAACCTGGTATACCTGCTGTTTACCGGACAACTTGCGCATGGCGATGTGCAGCAGTTCGGCACGATTGTTACGCTGGTCGTGCTGTGGAAACCGCTGATGTATGTGATTGGCAAAATTGATGACGCGTTGCAAAAAATATCGGAGTAAATAGTTGAGCGGGGCGAATTAACGCCAGATTACCCGCAAAGCCCTGACGACAACGCAGGACCTTACGCAGTTAAAATAAATAATTAATCTATTGTTTATCTGTTGTTGATTCGCTCTGCGCCTCATCAGACCACGGCGTCTCCGGCAGCCTGCGCATAATTTGCCTCATTGCCAGAGCGTCCAGTAAAATGGTTGGCACCATAATAAAAGAAATGAGCCAGAAAAAAGGATTCCTGACGGGGAAAATGGTTGTCCATTTATCCTGTTCATTGACTCGCGACAACATCCGGCTGCTCAATCTCGTCACGCAATATTTAAAGGAGTAGTTATTTTCTATCGATATTAAATGAACGGGTGTCATCAGGCCATTCATATAGTTTCTGCACCACGCCCAGGATTCCGCATAACTCAAAAGAGTATCTGCGATATCGGTAGAGAAGCGAGAGACTTGATAAAATAAAGGCGCGTTATCATCGCTGATGATTATCCAGTTTTTTTTCCCGTCAGTCGAGGGTGCTTGCCACTTATACCATGTCCGGGAACCCGCGGTTCCGGAACCGTTACTAAAATGGGCTTCAATGTCCTTCCAGTCATAAATCAGCGTTTCGACAGGCCATTTCGCAAAGATATTACGCGTGGGACGATACGTTTGAACATACACCCGTTGGCGCTTGCGATTCAGCCTGACGATTAACGTTTTGGGGTGGGTAATGACGACACGCAGTGCGTGGATGCTGCTATAGAACATCAGGATAAGTATAATCTCAACCAGAATAAATACGGGAGAATACCCAATAATTGGGCCAATAAATAAAATAGATAACAGAAATGGGAATATGGTCAGAAGCGGCATCGTTACGCCAAGCCATTCGCTTCTGGGGACGTTTTTTATGATATCGCAATAAATATCATTGACGGCGACTACACCGAATAGCGGCGGCGCTTTTCTCTGCGTTTTTTTGACATAATGCGTCCTTTTATGATGTTGCCTGTAATCCTTTAAATCAGGAAACTCAATGCCCATGTCTTGTTAACGGTAGTAAAAATAATGTCGATGCAGAAAAAAGAGAATAAAGAAGATTACTGTTCAGCTTCATATGTACTTATCCTTGTACCATTGAGTTATGCCGGGTCGAAACCCGGCATAGTATTGCATTAACGACCTGCCTTCAACTTCTGGTAATACTCTTCATACAGGCGGCTGGCGTCGCCCACATCGTTCTGCCACTCGCCTTTACTGATGGTCTGCGCATCCGGGTAGAGCGACTTGTCATTTGCAACGGTCGGGCTCAGCAGCTTGCGGGCGGCGAGGTTTGGCGTCGGGTAGCCGATGGTCTCTGCCACCTGTTTTGCCACATCCGGGCGCAGCAGGAAGTTAATCAGCTTCAGGGCACCGTCCACGTTTTTAGCATTGGCCGGAATAGCCAGGCTGTCCATCCAGAAGATCCCGCCCTCTGCTGGCCACACCACTTCCAGCGGCGTACCGGCCTGACGCGCGACGTATGCCGACCCGTTCCACACCATCCCCACGTTGACTTCCCCTTCCATATACGGGTTCGCCGGATTATCGGAGTTGAAGGCGGCCACGTTAGGCATCAGTTTTTGTAGCTCATGGTAAGCCGCTTCAATCTCTTTCGGATCGGTGGTGTTGCCAGAGTAGCCCAGCTTACGCAGCGCAATCTGGAACACTTCGCGGGCGTCGTCGGTCAGCAGCAATTCACCTTTATAGTCTGGTTTCCACAGGTCAGCCCAGCTCGTCACCGATTTAGGATCCATCGCTTCGCTGTTGATCCCGATCGCCGTTGCGCCCCAGATGTACGGAATAGAGTAATCGTTATTTGGGTCAAACGGCTTGTTGAGCATCTCCGGATCGAGGTTTGAAAAATTGGTTAGCTTCGATTTGTCGATCTTCTGGATCATGCCCTCTTTGCGCATCTTGTCGACGAAATAGGTCGACGGGACCACCAGGTCGTAGGCGCCATCTTTATAGGTTTTGAGCTTGGCATACATGGTTTCATTCGACTCGTAGGTCGAGTAGATAACCTTGATGCCGGTCTCTTTAGTAAACTGCTCCAGCAGGCCTGGCGGCACATACTCGGTCCAGTTATAGAAGTAGAGCGTTTTACTGTCGTCCGCGTGCGCAGCGCTAATACCCATTGCGAGAGCGCCTGCCGCGAGCAGGTGGCGTGACCATTTTTTCATTAATACGTCCCCTGAGATTTTGTTTTATCACGAGCAATAAGCTGACTGGCGATCACCAGGACCAGCGATAACATCAACAGTATGGTCGCCAGCGCGTTCACCTCCGGTGAGACGCCAACTTTCACCATCGAATAGATCTTCAACGGCAGAATTTCATAGCTCGGCCCGGTGACGAATGACGAAACCACTACGTCATCCATCGACAGGGTAAAGCTGAGCAGCCATCCCGCGGCCACGGCGGGCATCGCCAGCGGCAGGATAATTTTGCGCAGGATGGTCATCTCGCTGGCACCCAGATCTTTTGCCGCCTCCAGCATCCGCACGTCAAAGCCTTTCAGACGGGAGTAGACCGTCACCACCACAAACGGCAGGCAGAAGGTGATGTGTGAGAAGAGCAGGGACCAGAAGCCCAGCTGTACCCCCAGCAGCATAAAGAGCACCAGCAGCGAGATAGCCATTACGATGTCCGGAGACATCATCACCACAAACAGCATGCCGCTGACGAAGGGTTTACCGCGAAAACGGTAGCGATAGAGCGCCACCGCCGTCAGGGAGCCAATCAGGGTGGCGAGGGTGGCCGAGAAGATCGCCATCGTCAGGGAGTGCTGCGCCGCCTGCAGCAGGCTGTCATTATTCACCAGCAGGCTATACCACTGGGTGGTAAAACCCTGCCAGTTAATGCCAAAGCGCGAGCTGTTAAAGGAGTTCACGATCAGGATAATGATCGGAATGTAGAGGTACGCATAAATCGCGGTCATAAAACCGCCGCGGAGCAGTCGACCGATCATTCAAGTTCCCCTTTACTGTTAAGCAGCCGCGACGCGCGCCAGTAGACCAGCAGCATCAGGCCCATCACCAGGGTCAGGGTGATACTGGTGGCCGAACCGAACGGCCAGTCGCGAATATTGAGGAACTGGCTCTTGATGACGTTACCGATCAGCAGGTTTTTAGCCCCGCCCATCAGGTCGGAGACGTAAAACAGCCCCATCGCCGGCAGCATCACCAGCAGGCAGCCGGCAATGATCCCCGGCATGGTCAGGGGGATGATAATGCGGATAAAGGTCTGGAGTTTGCTGGCGCCAAGATCCCTTGCCGCCTCCAGCAGGGGTTTATCCAGCTTCTCAATGCTGGAGTAGAGCGGCATTACCATAAACGGCAGCAGGATGTAGACCAGCCCCACAATCACCGCGCCGGGAGTGAACATGATGCGGATCGGGGTGTCAATGACGCCCAGCCACAGCAGAAACTCGTTCAGGTAGCCTTTGGTGCTGAGAAAGATCTTCAGGCCGTAGATGCGAATCAGCGAGTTGGTCCAGAAGGGCACAATCAGCAGGAACAGCAGCAGCGGTCGCACTTTCGTCGGCAGCTTCGCCAGGAACCAGGCAAAGGGATACCCCAGCACCAGGCAGGCGACGGTGGCTATCAGCGCCATATTGAGCGAATGGAGCAGGACCTGGAAATAGAGCGGGTCCAGCAGGCGCGCGTAATTTTCCAGCGTAAAGACCAGCGAGACAAAATGGGCGTCGTCACGGGTCAGGAAGCTGGTCGCGATGATCATCAGGTTGGGTAAAAAGACAAATAACACAAGCCAACCGACGATAGTGGCGATCACCACATTCTGGAATTTACTTGTGTTCTTCATCAGCCAGCACAACCTCCCAGCTTTCAACCCAGTTAATGACCATTTTTTGATTGAGCGAGTGGTCGAAATCGGGATCGTCTTCGTTAAAGAATTCGCTGACCATCACCATCTTGCCGTTTTCCAGCTCAACGACCGACTCAAGCGTCATGCCTTTGTAGTTGCGCTCGCGGATATAGCCGATTAGCCCTTCGACTTCGGTTTCGTCGTGAATCTCTTCAACGCGCAGATCTTCCGGACGCAGCAGGACGTTCAGCTGCTGTCCCGGCTCAACGGCAAAATTGACGAAGATGTTGCAGGCGCGGCCCTCGACGTTAGCCAGCACCCGCTGGTCGTCAAGTCGTTCAATAACGGTAGCATTGAAGATGTTGATTTCCCCAATAAAGCTGGCGACAAACAGGTTTTTCGGCTCTTCGTAGATCTCGCGCGGCGTACCGTCCTGCTCGATTTTGCCCTCGCGCATCACCACGATGCGATCGGACATGGTCAATGCCTCTTCCTGGTCGTGGGTGACAAAAACAAAGGTGATCCCGAGCTTACGCTGCAGCGCCTTTAATTCGTTCTGCATCTGCTTGCGCAGCTTGTAGTCGAGTGCGGAAAGGGACTCATCCAGCAGCAGCAGGCGCGGTTTATTAACCACGGCACGGGCGATGGCGACACGCTGTTGCTGTCCACCCGAAAGCTGGTGCGGTTTACGCTGGGCGAACGCTTCAAGCTGAACCATGCGCAGGGCCTCGGTGACGCGTGGCGTGATTTCGCTGGCGGGCGTTTTTTGCATCCGCAGGCCAAAGGCGACGTTTTCGAAAACCGTCATGTGCGGGAAAAGTGCGTAACTTTGAAAGACGGTATTGACGTGGCGGTGTTCAGCAGGAACCAGGGTAATGTCCTGGTTGTCCAGATGGATGTGACCGCGATCGACGTTATCCAGCCCGGCGATAAGGCGAAGCACTGTCGTTTTACCACAGCCTGAAGGGCCAAGTAGTGTAAGAAATTCGCCGTTGTTGATCGTTAAATCCAGGTCGGAAATGACGGTTTTTCCGTCAAAGCTTTTACGAATTCCGGCCAGTTGCACCAACGGTGACAGTGAAGCTGGTTGTGTATTCAATTTTTGATTCAGTCCCATATCGACGCTGCAAATGCTTATCGCAGCGGGGTTTGTGGTTAACCACCTTGGTGAAACGTAATGAGGGCGGACATTCTACGGGAAAGCGCTGCAATCGCCAATCCTTGTTACCCATTGATAAGCTACATTTATTAGCAAACGATGAGAGAAACGGAAATATTCTCGTTTACGGGATAAAAGTGACCTGACGCAATATTTGGGTTTTGCTGCTTACTGATAATGTTGTCACGAAAAGTGAGGGTGACTGCATGGATAAATTACTTGAGCGTTTTTTACAGTACGTATCGCTGGATACCCAATCTAAGCCGGGTGTCCGCCAGGTGCCAAGCACCGAAGGGCAGTGGAAGCTGTTGCAGCTGTTAAAAAGCCAGCTGGAGGAGTTGGGGCTCGTTAACGTGACCTTAAGTGAAAAAGGGACGGTGATGGGCACACTACCTGCGAATGTGAGCGGTGATATTCCTGCCATTGGTTTTATTTCCCATGTCGATACCTCACCGGATTTTAGCGGTAAAAATGTCAATCCGCAGATTGTTGAGAATTATCGGGGCGGTGATATCGCCCTTGGCGTCGGTGACGAAGTGCTGTCGCCGGTGATGTTCCCGGTATTACACCAGTTGCTTGGCCAGACCCTGATCACCACCGACGGCAAAACGCTGCTGGGGGCTGATGACAAAGCGGGCGTTGCCGAGATCATGACCGCGCTGGCGGTGCTGAAGAACAACAACGTGCCGCACGGCGATATCCGCGTGGCCTTTACCCCCGATGAAGAGGTGGGCAAAGGGGCGAAGCATTTTGATGTTGAGGCGTTCGATGCCCGCTGGGCCTACACCGTCGATGGCGGCGGCATGGGGGAGCTGGAGTTCGAGAACTTCAATGCGGCGTCGGTGAATATCCGCATCGTTGGCAACAATGTCCACCCAGGCACCGCGAAAGGGGTGATGGTGAACGCGCTGTCGCTGGCGGCCCGCATTCATGCTGAAGTTCCGGCGGATGAAAGCCCGGAAAAAACCGAAGGCTATGAGGGCTTCTACCATCTGACCAGCATCAAAGGGACGGTGGACCGCGCGGATATGCACTACATCATCCGTGATTTCAACCGCGAAGGGTTTGAAGCGCGCAAACGCAAGATGATGGATATCGCAAAGAAGGTGGGCAAAGGACTTCACCCGGACTGCTACATTGAGCTGGTCATCGAAGACAGCTATTACAATATGCATGAAAAGGTGATCGAGCATCCCTACATCCTTGAGGTGGCACAGCAGGCGATGCGCGACTGCGACGTCGAGCCGCAGCTCAAGCCGATCCGCGGCGGCACCGATGGCGCGCAGCTCTCCTTTATGGGGCTGCCGTGCCCGAATCTGTTCACCGGGGGATATAACTACCACGGCAAGCATGAGTTCGTGACCCTGGAAGGAATGGAAAAAGCGGTGCAGGTGATTGTGCGGATTGCGGAGCTCACCGCAAAACAATAGTCGCCGTTTGACGCCTTACCCGGTCTACGCGTAGGCCGGGCAAACAACGTGCCGCCCGGCATTTCCACACATGAGGAGGGAACCTCATATGTCAAACTACCGTCGACATTATGTGCCAGGCGGAACCTGGTTTTTCACCGTTAACCTGCAAAACCGGCGCAGCGATCTGCTGACGCGACATATCGATACGCTTCGTGCGGCAACGCAAGGTGTTAAACGCCGCAAACCCTTTCTGATTAATGCCTGGGTGATCCTGCCGGAACATATGCACTGTATCTGGACGTTACCCGAAAATGACGCGGACTACTCCGGCCGCTGGCGAGACATCAAAAAGACCTTCACCCGCGTGCTGGGGATGCCAGGCATCTGGCAGCCACGCTTCTGGGAACATACCATCCGGGACGACAACGACCTGCGGCGACATACGGATTACATCCATATCAACCCGCTGAAGCATGGCTATGTGACGCGCGTGAAAGCGTGGCCCTATTCCACCTTTCATCGTGATGTACGGGAAGGGATATACCCGGAAGATTGGGCTGGGGAGATAGAGGATTTTGACACCGGAGAGCGGCGATAAAAAGCCGGGTGGCGGCTACGCCTTACCCGGCCTACGGTTGCGATTTTGTAGGCCCGGTAAGCGAAGCGCCACCGGGCATTGTCACAGACAACGTTGTAGGCCGGGCAAACGCAGTGCCGCCCGGCAACCCACTAACGTCTCAGTCCTCGAAGAACCAGTACCCGCTGTTCACCAGGGCGGCCATCATCGCGAGGAACGACGGATCGTCCAGCGCATCGCCGAAATGATCGGCAGTCAGCACCATATGGCTGGCAAGGGCCTCCAGTGCCGGACGGTGCGGGGAATCCAGCTGCTCGCCATTGACATACACCGCTTCGCCAATACGTAACACCCGCAATCCACCCAGACGCGCCAGCTTGTCGCCCTGCTGAAGGGCATCGTAGATTTCATCCGGCTGATACGGCGGCTCCGGCAAGGAGACGTCCAGCTCGTGTCGGGACTGGCTGATAAACTCCCCGAACCACTGGTTGAAATGTTCCGGCTGGTTGATCATCTCCAGCATCATTCCGCGCAGCTGATCCAGCTCCTGCGGCAGAATATCGGCCGGATGTTCGCGGGAAGGGACCGCCGGATCGCTGAAACGGTGGCTGCCCAGTTCGCGCTGCAGAACGTAATCGGCAAACCCGCTGATCATCTCGCGACCGCTTGGGGCGCGGAAACCAACCGAATAGTTCATTGAGTTCTCAAGGGAGTAACCCTCATGCGGGAAACCCGGTGGAATATAGAGAATATCGCCCGGCTCCAGCTCTTCGTCGATGATGCCGACAAACGGATCGACCTGCAGCAGGTCGGGGTGCGGACAGTGCTGTTTCATCGGCACCTTTTCACCCACGCGCCAGCGGCGGCGGCCGGTACCCTGGATAATAAACACATCGTACTGATCCAGATGCGGGCCAACGCCGCCCCCGGGCACGGAGAAGGAGATCATCAGATCGTCCATCCGCCAGTCGGGCAGGGCGCGGAATGGCAGCATCAGGGCTGCGGCGGGCTGGTGCCAGTGGTTAACCGCCTGCACCAGTAACGACCAGTTGCTCTCACCCAGGTGGTCGTAGCTTTCAAACGGGCCGTGGCTCACCTGCCATTTACCGTCCTGATGGCTGACGAGACGACTGTCGACTTCGCTCTCCATGGCCAGGCCAGCCAGCTCATCGGGAGAGATCGGATCGACGAAATTGGTGATGCCGCGTTTCAGGACAACCGGACGTTTTTGCCAGTAACGTTCGATAAAGTCGGGCCAGTTAAGGGCTAATTGATAATCCATATTTATATTCCGCAGGCTTTTAATGACTCGGATTATAACGGAAGCTCGGCAGCCTGCGTGTGAGAATCACGCTTTTTTCACCCTGGCGTTTAACTATCGTCGCTTGTCAGATGCTGGCGACCAAAAATTACCTCCATTCGGGCACCGCCCAGCAGGCTGTCGCTGGTTTCGATTCTGCCGCCATACTGCTCCACAATGTCCCGGGCGACCGAAAGACCGACCCCCTGACCCGGGCGCAATGTGTCGGCGCGCTGGCCGCGATCGAAGACCTGGTCACGTTTGCCCTGAGGGATCCCGGGGCCATCATCCTCAACGATAATATGCAGCTGGTCCTCTCCCTGACGGGCAGAGACTTCAACGAACTCCAGGCAATATTTACAGGCGTTATCCAGCAAGTTGCCCATCACTTCCATAAAGTCATTTTTTTCGCCGACGAAACTGATTTCCGGGGAGATATCGAGAGTAATGTTCACCCCCTTGCGCTGGTAAACTTTGTTCAGCGCCGAGGTCAGACTGTCGAGCAGCGGGGCGACGGGGTGCAATTCCCTGCTCAGCAGGGTGCTGCCGGTGCGCATGCTGGCGCGGTGCAGGTAGTAACCAATCTGCTGCGAGATACGGCTGATCTGCTCCAGCATCACGGGTTCTGCCTCCTCGGCGCTCAGCTTCGCGCTGCGCAGGGATCGCATCGTGCTCTGCATGACTGCCAGCGGGGTTTTCAGGCTGTGGGTCAGATCGGTGAGGGTGGTGCGGTACTTATCGTAACGTTCGCGCTCGCTTTTCAGCAGACGGTTAAGATTGCGCACCAGACTGGTGAGTTCCCGGGTGGTGTTCGGGTCGAGTTTTTCACGGTGATGTTCTTCCAGCTCGCGCACCTCTTTCGCCAGCGACTCGATAGGGCGCAGGCTCCACCAGGCGGCCAGCCAGAGCAGGGGGATCACCAGCAGCAGGTTGGCAGCGAGCACGTAGACGAACCAGTTCCACACCATATAGGAGCGTTTAAGCTCAACCGGAATGGTGTCGATGACCACAATGGTCAACTGGGGCATCTGGAGGGTCGCGGGGTAGATATTTACCGCCACCGAGTGGGTCAGCTCGCTGTCGTCGTCATCCTCGCGGATCTCGGCCAGCTCCCGCTGCATGTTCCGATCGTTACCGACCAGCACGCTGGTGGCATCAACATTGGCTTCCAGCTCATGAAAGCCGTTGGCTCTTAACCACTCCGGGCGGATGCTTTTAATCAGCCACGGCACGTCGCGCTGGGCCCACAGCAGCTTGCCTTTTTCATTATAAATCAGCGACATGGTTGGGCTCTGGCGATCCAGATGCTCCGGCATATCGATGCTGATTTTATTGTCTTCCCATCTGGCGAGGGTATAGAAGAGATTGCTTTCGCCGCGCAGCAGGCGGAAGGTGGTTTTGTCGAAACTGACGCTGTAGCCCACCAGCGCCACCATGCCGTAGGCCAGGGAGAGCACCAGCACCACTACTGCTGTCGCCAGCAGGAATCGAAACCGCAGCGACAGCGGCAGAAAGTGACGAAACAGTTTTTTCATTTAACGTAATTCGAAAAGATAGCCCTGCCCGCGCACGGTGGTGATGACATCCTCCGGGTACTGCGCCTGAATTTTCTTACGCAGACGGCCCATCAGAACATCGATGGTATGGCTTTCGCGCAGCTCCGCATCAGGGTAGAGCTGGAGCATCAGGGAATCTTTGCTCACCACCTTGCCGCTGTTACGGATCAGCGTCTCCATAATGGTGTACTCAAAGGCCGTCAGCTTAATCACCTCGTCATTTATCGCCAGTTCGCGACGGGAGAGATCGACCTGGAACGGCGGAATGGAGATCACCTGCGAGGCCAGACCGCTGTTGCGGCGCATCAACGCCTGCATGCGGGCGGCAACCTCTTCAATATGGAAGGGTTTGGTGACGTAGTCATCGGCACCGGCGCTGAGCACTTCAACCTTATCCTGCCAGCCTTCGCGGGCGGTTAACACCAGCACCGGCAAAGAGACATCGTGGCTGCGCCAGCGGCGGATCAGCGACAGACCATCTTCATCAGGCAGACCCAGGTCAACGATGGCGATATCGGGCAGATGTTCATTGAGATAGTAATCGGCTTCTTTGGCATCTTCAGCATCATCCACCTGATGCCCCATTTCCTGAAGCTGAACTTTCAGGTGATGACGTAGCAACGCATTATCCTCAACAACCAGTACGCGCATCATCGCTTCTCCCTAATATGAATGGTCAGAGTAGTTTAACGCTGATTATGTTGCGGAGGGGATAAACATTTCGTAAACCGGGGGAAAGGAACCCTCTTTCCGGGCGGAAAGAGGGTAAAAAGCGTTATTTCAGCTCATCAACCATCGCGATAGCGCGACCGATGTAGTTTGCCGGGGTCATCGCTTTCAGACGGGTTTTCTCCTCTTCTGGCAGGGCCAGACCGTCGATAAACTGCTTCATGCCTTCGGCATCGACGCGCTTGCCGCGGGTCAGCTCTTTCAGTTTTTCGTACGGCTTCTCGATACCATAGCGACGCATTACGGTCTGGATTGGCTCCGCCAGTACTTCCCAGTTGTGATCCAGTTCGTCGAGCAGACGCTCGCGGTTCACTTCCAGCTTGCTCACGCCCTTCAGGGTGGATTGATAGGCGATCAGCGCGTAGCCAATGCCCACACCCAGGTTACGCAGCACGGTGGAGTCGGTCAGGTCGCGCTGCCAGCGGGAAACCGGCAGTTTGCTGGCCATGTGCTGCAGCAGCGCGTTTGCCAGGCCCAGGTTGCCTTCGGAGTTTTCGAAGTCGATTGGGTTGACCTTGTGCGGCATGGTGGATGAACCGATTTCGCCGGCGATGGTCTTCTGCTTGAAGTGGTTCAGGGCGATGTAACCCCAGATGTCGCGGTCGAAGTCGATCAGAATGGTGTTGAAGCGCGCGATGCAGTCAAACAGCTCGGCAATGTAGTCGTGCGGCTCAATCTGGGTGGTGTACGGGTTCCACTGGATCCCCAGAGAGGTGACAAACTCTTCGCTAAACTGGTGCCAGTCCACTTCCGGGTAGGCGGCGATGTGGGCGTTATAGTTACCCACGGCGCCGTTGATTTTACCGAGGATCTCCACCTGCTCAAGCTGGCGGTACTGACGTTCCATACGGTAAGCGACGTTCGCCATCTCTTTGCCGATGGTGGACGGAGTTGCAGGCTGGCCGTGGGTACGGGAGAGCAGCGGGATATCGCGATACTCCACCGCCAGGGCTTTCACCGCGTCGATGATTTTGCGCCAGTAAGGAAGTACGACTTCTTCACGCGCGGTAGAGAGCATCAGCGCGTGGGAGAGGTTATTGATATCTTCTGAGGTGCAGGCGAAGTGAATAAATTCTGACACCGCGTGCAGGGCCGGAACGCTTGCCACTTTCTCTTTCAGGAAATACTCAACCGCTTTCACGTCGTGGTTGGTGGTGCGCTCAATGGTCTTAATGCGTGCGGCATCTTCTTCATTGAACTCTGCGACGATTTTATCGAGGTAATCGTTTGCCTGGCTGTCAAAAGCAGGAACTTCCTTGATTGCTGCCTGCGCGGCCAGCTTTTGCAGCCAGCGTACTTCAACCTGTACACGGAATTTCAGCAGACCATATTCGCTGAAGATCCCGCGCAGCGCGCTGACTTTATCGCCGTAGCGTCCATCGACAGGGGAAACGGCGGTCAGTGAGGATAATTCCATAGTTCGCAACTCCGGGAGGTTAACAATGAGCAAGAATTTGTTTTGCCTGAGTGGTCAGGCGATTACGAGAAAACATGAGCTGCAGGCGGCCACCGCCGACCTGTTGCCACAGTACCGCGGCACGAATACCGGCGAGCAGGGAGGCGCGTACTTTGGCCTGCACCTGCGGGCTTTGCAATACGGCAGGGGAGCCGGTCACCTGGATACGCGGCCCCAGTGGGCTGATGACATCCACATAGATGCCCGCCATGGCGCCGAGTAAGGTATCGGACTGCAACTCGAAATGGTCCAGCTGGCGCTGCAGGCCGGTAATGCGCTCGCCGAGGGTATCCATCGCCCCTTTGGCGGCATTCAGCTTGCGCTCCAGCACCATCATGCTGAGGGTATAACGCGTCAGTTCGGCGTTAAGCCCCTGACGGTTGCTGGCATTTAACACGCCGAGCAAGGTTTCCAGACCAAGACGAAGATTCGCTTCGCTACCACCAAACACGCCGAGGGTGGAGCTGGGGTTCAGATCCACGACGCTGTTGAGCGAAACGTGCAGCGCGTCAGCATCGCAGTGACCCTGATGCGCCAGCTGTTGCACCAGACGGGCAGACTGGCAAATTCCTGCCAGCGCCAGGGTGATGTCATAATAGTTCTTCGCCACACTTGCTCCTTTCTGTGTGTTATCGCATTAAACCGCGGTCAGCGGCAGGCGTTGTTCGATGATACCGCCGCCAAGGCAGATTTCACCGCTGTAGAAGACAGCAGACTGACCCGGGGTCACGGCGGCGACCGGCTCGTCGAAACGCACCTCAATGCGTTCATCATCAAGCGCAGTCACGGTGCAGGGGATATCGGTCTGACGATAGCGGGTTTTCACCGTGCAGCGCAGCGTGCCTTTCAGCGGCTCGCGGTCGACCCAGTGCAGCTGTTGGGCAATCAGCCCGACGGACATCAGACGCGGATGGTCATGACCCTGGGCCACAATCAGAATATTGTTTTCAACATCTTTATCGACGACGTACCACGGATCTTCGCTACCCTCTTTGATACCGCCGATACCGAGGCCCTTACGCTGGCCCAGGGTGTGATACATCAGACCCTGGTGCTCGCCGATGGTATCGCCATCCACGGTCACGATCTTACCCGGCTGGGCAGGGAGATAGCGGCCCAGGAACTCACGGAATTTGCGCTCACCAATAAAGCAGATCCCGGTTGAGTCTTTTTTCTTCGCAGTAATCAGATCCAGCTCTTCGGCGATTTTACGCACTTCTGGTTTTTGCAGCTCGCCCACCGGGAACAGGCTTTGGGCAATCTGTTCGTGGCCGAGGGTATAGAGGAAGTAGCTCTGATCTTTGTTACCGTCGAGCCCGCGCAGCAGCTGGCTTTTGCCGTCGACATCCGCGCGGCGCACGTAGTGGCCGGTGGCGATGTAGTCAGCACCCAGATCTTCAGCGGCGAACTCGAGGAAGGCTTTAAATTTGATCTCTTTGTTGCACAGAATATCCGGGTTTGGCGTGCGGCCGGCTTTGTATTCAGCCAGGAAATGCTCGAACACGTTATCCCAGTATTCTGCGGCAAAATTGACGGTGTGCAGTTCAATGCCGAGCTTGTCGCATACCGCCTGGGCATCAGCCAGATCCGCGGCGGCGGTGCAGTATTCCTCGCCATCGTCCTCTTCCCAGTTCTTCATGAACAGGCCTTCAACCTTATAGCCCTGTTGCAGCAACAGCCAGGCAGAGACGGAAGAATCGACGCCGCCGGACATGCCGACGATCACTTTTTTTTGGCTTTCAGACATTGGAATACTCACGACATTGAACTTCAAGGCGGCGTATTCTATCACGCGCCCCCGGCATTGACACCCTCTGTAAACGGCCAGTTAAATTCGCCGATGGTCTCCAGCGGCAGACGCTGGCCGGTCAGGTAGCTGCGAATGCTCTCCGCAACCAGCGGGGAGCGCAGATGTGTTGCGTTAAGGATGGTGTCGGCATCCACCCACAGGCAACGATCGATGTCGCTGTCGTGCGGCTCAGTGGCGCACGTTTCGTTAAGCTCAATGGCGAACAAAAAACGGATAAACGGCGTTTTGTCCGGCGCGATCCATTGATGGAGGCGGATGAAATGCTGCGGCCTGGCATGAATGCCGGTCTCTTCCCACAGCTCACGCTGCGCCGCCTGGACCAGCGTCTCGTCGGCTTCCAGGTGGCCCGCAGGCTGGTTCCAGAGCGCTTTGCCGTTGATGGTCTCTTCCACCACCAAAAATTTGCCCTGGGCGTGGACAATTGTGGCCACTGTGACATGCGGTTTAAACATGAGGCTCTCCTTGTTCGGTAACGTCCCGCCACTCACCGTTGGCGAGGTTATCCAGCGTGTAACTGCCCATGGCGTAGCGGATCAGGCGCAGCGTCGGATGGCCGACATGCGCCGTCATGCGCCGTACCTGGCGGTTACGGCCTTCATAAAGGGTGACTTTGATCCACGAAACGGGAATCGATTTGCGCTCGCGGATCGGCGGATTGCGCGGCCAGAGCCACTCTGGCTCATTCACCAGCTCAATGCCTGCGGGCAGGGTAGGGCCGTCGTTCAGCGTAACGCCGTTACGCAACGCCGTTAACGCCGCGTCGTCCGGGACGCCTTCAACCTGCACATAGTAGATTTTGCCGGTGCGTTTGCCGGGCTGGGTGAGCCTGGCCTGGAGCTCGCCGTCGTTGGTGAGCACCATCAGCCCTTCGCTGTCGCGATCGAGTCGGCCTGCGGCATAGACCCCCTGAACGGGGATGTAATCCTTCAACGTGCTGCGTCCGGCTTCGTCGGTAAACTGCGGCAGGACATCGTAAGGTTTATTGAACAAAACGACGCGTGTTGGCGCGCGTTGCTTGCGCGGTCTGGACGCTTGTCGGGTGCTGAATCGTTCAACCCGGTGATTTCTAAAAGAAGTTTTCTGCATGGTATTTTCAGACGTTATCAATTGCCGCATTATAGCCTAATAACGAATGCCTTTCATGGCGCCAGACATTCAGGTACTATCGGTGGGCTCATTACAAATTATTAACATAAGATCAGTAACAACCAGAAGCGCTCGAAGGAGAGGTTAATGGAAAGCAAAGTAGTTGTTCCGGCGGAAGGTAAAAAGATCACCCTGCAAGACGGTAAGCTGAACGTTCCAAACAATCCGATTATCCCGTTCATCGAAGGTGACGGTATCGGTGTTGATGTAACCCCAGCGATGCTGAAAGTGGTGGATGCCGCTGTTGAGAAAGCCTATAAAGGCGAGCGTAAAATTTCCTGGATGGAAATTTACACCGGTGAAAAATCTACCCATGTTTACGGCCAGGACGTCTGGCTGCCAGCTGAAACGCTGGACCTGATTCGTGACTACCGCGTTGCCATCAAAGGCCCGCTGACTACCCCAGTTGGTGGCGGTATTCGCTCCCTGAACGTTGCTCTGCGTCAGGAACTCGACCTGTACGTCTGCCTGCGCCCGGTACGTTACTACCAGGGTACCCCAAGCCCGGTTAAACACCCAGAACTGACCGACATGGTTATCTTCCGTGAGAACTCCGAAGATATCTATGCGGGCATCGAGTGGAAAGCGGACTCCGCAGAAGCCGAAAAAGTAATCAAGTTCCTGCGCGAAGAGATGGGCGTGAAGAAAATTCGCTTCCCTGAACATTGCGGTATCGGCATCAAGCCGTGTTCCGAAGAAGGCACCAAGCGCCTGGTTCGTGCAGCGATTGAGTATGCAATCACCAACGACCGTGACTCTGTGACCATCGTTCACAAAGGCAACATCATGAAGTTCACAGAAGGTTCGTTCAAAGACTGGGGTTACCAGCTGGCGGCGGAAGAGTTCGGTGGCGAGCTGATCGACGGCGGCCCATGGCAGAAGATCAAGAACCCGAACACCGGCAAAGAGATCATCATTAAAGATGTCATCGCCGATGCGTTCCTGCAGCAGATCCTGCTGCGTCCGGCTGAATATGACGTTATCGCCTGTATGAACCTGAACGGTGACTACATCTCCGACGCCCTGGCGGCGCAGGTTGGCGGTATCGGTATCGCACCAGGCGCGAACATCGGTGACGAGTGCGCCCTGTTCGAAGCGACCCACGGTACCGCACCGAAGTATGCTGGCCAGGATAAAGTGAACCCAGGTTCTATCATCCTCTCCGCAGAAATGATGCTCCGTCATATGGAATGGTTCGAAGCCGCAGACCTGATCGTTAAAGGTATGGAAGGCGCGATTAACGCTAAAACCGTAACTTACGATTTCGAACGTCTGATGGAAGGCGCTAAACTGCTGAAATGTTCAGAGTTTGGTGACGCGATCATCGAAAACATGTAATCCGGATTCCGGGTTGTATGCGAACGGGAGCCTGATGGTTCCCGTTTTTTATTATTAGCTTTTGAACGGTTATCAAAAATTTATCAAAACAAGTTATCAAAACCCCACCCCAAAATCCTATATCGCGATTGTCGTCCAGTCCTTCCCGCGGTCGTCGTTGTAGCGATCGGTCTGCTGCTGTGACTTGTGACCGAGCAACTTTTTAGTGTCAATTCCCTGTTCCTTATAAAGACGTTCCGATAGCGATCGCTGCTCATGGAATGTCGCCGGCGTTCCTTCCCTCCAGTCGATCCCTGCCTTATCCCTGGCCTTACTAAAATTCATTGTGAGCGTGTTCGCTTTAACCTGGGCGCCACGCTCTGCTTGCGAAGTGGCCCTGAAAAAATGGACGAGGTAAGGGCTTACCGCGTAATCCCGACAGCGCGATATAACATCCCGCAAACTCCAGTTAATGGCGTTCAGGCGGAGCGATAACGGGATCGCGATTTTGCTTCCCGTTTTCTCCTGAATAATGTGCAGCTGGTCATCCCAGACATCGCTAAATTTCATTCTCGAAATATCACCTAGGCGTTGGCCGGTTACTAAAGCCAGCAACATAGCATTACCCATATACTGGTGGTTTGCGTCTGCAATCTCGAATATCCGCTGCCATTCCTCAAGGCTAAGTCGCTGCCGGGTGATTCTACGTCTGGGCTTTTTAGTGGCTGATGCAGGATCGTAACCCGGGGGAACTTCACCTGCGTGTTGCGCCTCTTTAAATATATCGACCAAAACGGTTCGAATAACCTGAGCCATTCTCGCCTGACCCGCCGCAATATATTCATCAAGAATTTGGGCGATATCGCGTACATCAACGGATGGCAACAATTTCATACCAACACGTTCACGCAGAAGAGCCGCTGGCTTATTTTTTTGTTTAAATGTGTTTAATTTAATGTCACCTGAAGCCAGGCGCTCTTCCTGAATTTTCCAGTATCGGTCGAGCCATGTTGAAACCGTGATCGCTTTGCCTTTGCTTGTGGCGATCCTGTCACTGATTGCCAAAATCTGCCGGGTTCTCTGTTCTGCCAGGCGCGCGTTTGCCTCAGTAGCAATCGCAATAGCCTCCAATTCGTCGGTGCCCAGCGCATGGAACTTGCCGGTGATTGGATGTTTATAGCGCCAGTAAACCTTGTTCACCTTCCTGCTGTAGAGAGGGTATAGGTTCGGAACAGAGACATTGTTTTTACGTGGTCTGGCAGCCATCGTTCAAAATCCTTTGCAGCAATATGGAGTCGTTCTTCTTAACTACCGGTGCGGCCAGTTCACCTACCAACTCAGCATCTTCACGAACGCGCCATAAGCGGCCCTGCTTCATTGCTGGTGGAGAGAACTGGTTCTGTTTCGCATAACGTCGAAGTGTCGACACGCTTGGAGGGTTGCTTCTGTATTTTTCAGCGGCCCACTCTTCGAGAGTTAACATCTGGATCATATGCTTTACCTCATAATGGCCCAGTAACGGGCCATTGGCTGAAATATTCTAATCAGATTGCTGTCAGGCGCTGCCAGATAGCCGAAACGTATTTGACCTGATGACGGGCGTCCGCCAGAGCGTTGTGCTGATCACCCTCAAAAGGGATTTCATAACGAGAGTTCAGCCCAACAGCTTTGCCCAGTTCGACGACGGTACGCACGTCACGGTAGTTCCAGTGCGGGATCGGGAATGGCGTGTCGGCCAGTTCGAATGCTGCCTCCAGAAGTGAACAATCAAACGAACTACCATTCCCCCAGAGCTGAACAGTCCTCGAGCCGTTAGCCGCGTTTTCAGCAATGAAGTCGAGGAACAGCTCCAGTGCCTCCAGCAGACCGACCGTATCATCCACCACGATTGCAGATCTGGCTTCCGATGATTGCTTCAGCCACCAGAGGATGGTGCTGGCGTCCGGCCTGGCACCGAAGGACATCGACGATTCGAGGTTAATCACCTGGTAAAATTCAGCGCCGGTTTTCCCGCTGGACGGGTCAAAGAATACGGCCCCGATTGAAACGATCGGCGCGCCCGGCTTTTTGCCCATGGTTTCGAGATCCACCATCAGGTGCGTGAACATGGTTTTCGTGTTTGAGGTATCAGGGCCCAGCTCCTCTTTCAGACCCGATTCCATCGCTGCATAGGTTGCGTCTCCAGCCACGGCGCCACAGTCTGGGCAGCCACTACAGCCGGTGCAAACAGTCTCAGCTACGGCATCTGTTTGCGGATCAGCTGCATCAGCGCTTTCGCCTGGTGGAACCGCGCCAATATTTTCTCCTTCCGTCGGGTCAGTCTCTTCCATCTGCACATCGCTGGTGGTCTCCTCATTAACCGATGAACGGTCATCATTTTCTGATTGTTTTTCGTTCATCAGGTCATCGATGGCGAATACGCCTCCGCCGAGGTTCGCGACCTGCGGCTGACTGTTGGCCTCATCCGCACGACGGCGTGCTCCCTCTTCACGTACGCGTTTCAGGTTTTCCTCGTGAGTGCAGAGGGGGGCTCGAGAAGATTTTTCATCTGCAGGATTGATGGTTATTTCATTCACAACCGGAGCGGCGGAGGCTGCTTGGATCGGCAGCAGTTCGGTTGCAGAATTAAATTCAGCCGTCATTGTCCGGTTAACGAACTCAAGGTGAGCAGCAGGCGTCAGGTGGATATTCTCCGGCGCGATGCGCACCAGGTTGAAGATGGCCGCGCGGTTCACTGCCAGAACGCCGGGCTGGTTGCGCAGGATTTTGCTCCACGATTTCCATGGCTCTTCCTTTTTCGCGATGATTTCTTTGGCGCGGCGTGCGATGCTCACCGGAATTTCACGATAGTTGAAGTCCATCGGCAGCAGGGCGCTGGCGATCTCCAGATCGAGGGTTTCCAGAGTGTGATGCGCGCCTTCACCGCGATCAGTTACATACCCGCCGTCGGCATTGGTGCCAGCGTCGGTGCGCTGCACGAGGTTAATGCGGTTACCGGCAGCCCATTCACGCGTCAGGATCCCACGGTCGATATATGGGGTAGCTACCCAGGCCTTTGTGAACTGCAAAAGCAGGCCCAGCTCATGGCGCTTATCCATGCTGAACACTTTGCGAATTGCGTTCGTGTAACGCCACAGGTCTTTGGTATCGAAAGCCTTAACTTCCGGGAAATTTTCAGCGGCGAGCAGCAGATCCTGGATATAACCATTATCCGTATCCATTTCCAGCGCGTGCAGTTCCGCATTCTCGCTGCGGGTGATGTGGTGGCGCAGTTCGTCCACCGTCAGCTGGGCCAGCAGCTGTTTGCGGAATGGCATTTTGCAAACGGGGTAGTGGGCTCCTCCGGTATCGTGTTCGCTGATCTGCAGGCCATGTTCATAAAGGGGTTTAGGGGCCTCATCCCTGGCTGGAAGCTTGCCGCTCTTCCAGTCCTCAACCAGCTGATTGCGATCTTCGGCTTTAATCCAGCCCGACATGAAGGCAGCCAGCAGCGCGGATTCGTGTTCTTTGTCCTGCGGGAAAACGTCTTTGACGGCCTGCACCAGTTTCCACTCAGCATGCAGGCTGAGATCGCCAATATCAGCAACGTCATTTTTGGCCTGCAGCATGTTCTGGAAGTAAGCATTCACCTCATCGGTCGCCAGTTCGTTGGCGACAATCTGCTGCTCCTGGCTGATCTCCGAAAGGTACTTGTCACCCAACAGATGGACGGCGAAGCGGACAGCCGGGGTGCGATTTTCAAGCAGGGAGGTGTTGTCGGCGACTGCTGTGTCAGTAGAAGTTACAGGCGCGGCAGGCAGATCTGCATCGCTGGTGACCACCGGGGTGGGGGTGGTTTCACCCTGAGTTGCGGCGCCGGGGATCACCTTCCAGGTGCGCTGGTCGTCGGCCAGGGTGTAGCGCTTGCAAAACTCAAAGCAAACAACGCCTTCTTCGGGCAGATCATCCACAACCGGCATGTCTGTACGGATCGGCTTGAGGTAGTCTTTCCCGCGGCCAGTTTCAATGCCTGCATCTTCGAGTGCAACATCCAGTGCAAGATTGGCGCGGGCTTCTGTTTTAAATGTCCCCCAGTAGACGGCGTCAGGTTTGCCTGATTTTTGGGTAGCCTTAATATGATTAAAAAATTCCATCTTGGAGCCTCGTTTGGGTGTAAGATACCCAACAGCTAATGAGCGCTGCTTAGGTAGTGGTCATTGGTCAAAACTCGATTCCGGAAAGCTTTGGTCGGCTGACCGGGTACTTAACCCGCCTTGCGCGGGTTTTGTGCTTATTGGGCGCCGGGCTTATTCGCCAGCTGAGAGATAAGCACTCCATCAAGTGCATCAAGCACCGGGTCGAACGTGGTATTCGACGGGATCTTGCTGACTGCGCGGATGACTGCTGAAACTGAGATATCACCTTCACGAAGGCTATATCCGCCGCCCGGGCCTCTGTGCGAGGTGACCAGCTTGCCGCTGCGCAGTCGCTTAAAAATTTGCTCCAGGTAGGAAACTGAGAGCTTCGATTCTTTACTCAGTGTGGCGAGGGGCACTGGCTTGCCGCAGTAGATTCTTTCCAGAACCGCAACAGCCTGGACAGACGCCATGACTCGTTTCATTCCAAATTCCATGGTCTATCCCTTCACCGGATCCCGGCCGTAGCCAGGGTTATCTTCAATGGCATCCTGCAGAACCTGAATCGCTTCGCCGTATGGAAGGGTCAGTGCCAGCTTAATCGCCGTCCCGAACGTCTCCGCTACCAGTTCAAACTTCTGAGCCAGGCGGTTCGCTTCCTCGGTCTGCTCCTCCACTGCCTCCATTTCAAACTGGTGCTCCTGCCAGACTTCATCCATAACGTCTTCTTCAACTTCACCGCGCAGCGCTTCTTTAACTTCAAGAACAGGCAGGATGCCGATTAACTCCTCTGCCGGTGCGGTGCTGTATCGCAATGCCAGTTCGTTCGCTGACATAAATCCTCCGGAAAAAAGGCCCGCCACGTGCGACGGGCAAAGAGAACTTTTCCAATTTAACCAGAACAGGTCATCGACTCCTGTCTGGTTGAGATGGCGGGATTACCATCACGATGCCATGTGCACCTGGCATCAGGCTGGCAACAGCCATTGGTCGAAACTCGATTAAAAATGTAACGCTGGCTGTTGGTCGTCAGCCGGTTTGTACGGGTAACACTGTCCTTTCACGTGCTGCTCTGCGGCAGCTGCTTCACAAACCGCCTCGGTGTTATAAACGCCGAGCATGATGTCTGAGCATTCCCCCGTGAGGGCGCAGACGGTAACGATTAAGGCGAAAAACGAGGTCATGCGTTGAGCTCTGGATTACCTTTCTGCGCCATGAAGTAGCAGAACTTGCGGATCAAGACTTCAACGATGTTGAGGCGAATAGCCTGCTGTCTTACTGGGTTACGTGCGTAGTCGATCATGGTTATCTCCTTGTTGCCCTTTGCGTCTGGCCGACGGAACGGTAAAGCCTGCTGCGCGTTAGTTTTTGTCATCTCATCCGGTGTTTCATATGCCGCCGGCAGCTACTGCGTGGGCGTCCTGCCTTGATGACTGAATTTGTGAAATCAGACTACAAATAAATTTGTCATCAGTCAAATTGATTATGACATATTTTATTTCAATGATTGTTTTAGAAGAGGTTTTAGGTTGGCGAGATACAAAAAAAAAGCCGCTAAAAGCGGCGTTTTTGTTCTGTCTTAGTCTTTGTTCGGCGTCGGTTCTATTTTTCTTTTGCTCAAGAACTCTGCCATAAATCTATCGAGCTCTTCGAGACGATCACTAGCCAACTGAACGAAGCGTGTTTGCTCTACCTCTGGGAGTTGATCAAACACCTCTAACAAAGCAGCCTGCTTTTCAGTTAACACAGTTTTGCTGGCTGTAGTGGCCTTAAGTTGAGCCTCTTCTTCATCAGTCATAAAGAACCAATACAGAGGTTTTCCAAGGGCTTGAGGGAATAATGCAAGCTTTTCCTTGCGAGGAAAGTTACCTGTATTGCACCAGTTACTGACTGTTTGAGAATTGACGCCAACTCTCCTGCCTAACTCAGATTGAGATATGCCAGCTTCCTCAAGAGCTCTTAATAGTCGTTCTTCGAAGTTCATATTCGGATCCAAATTAAACCTATCAGCAAGCATACAAAGTTTCTTTTCAGTTGTGACTGATTAAGTTTCTTGACATTGACAAATTATTTATCAATCATGTGATTCCTAAACTGGGAGGAACCATGAACGAAGCTATTCAACAAAAAATTATTTCTTTGTGTGGAAGTCAGTCTGAACTAGCTCGCCGCTTGGGTAAGAATTCGCAGACAGTATCAGTCTGGTTTCGTACTCAAGTTGCCAGCACTGAAGTTCTTAATGCCTGCAGGGCTCTGGACTGGCAGGTAACTCCGCACGAGTTGCGCCCTGATCTCTACCCGAACCCCACTGATGGTTTGCCTCAAAAGGAAGCCTAATCATGCAATCAGTAACGTTTGAACATCTTAACCGACAGAACGCCGCTCCGCTGAAAACTCGGAATCAGATTGAGCATCGGCGCCGGGACTCAACGCGCCATCGCGCGATTCTGTCTGCCGTTCGTGAGTGGGAGGCAACTATCCCGGGCCAGGCGCAGGACGTTGTTACGCAGCTGGTGGCCGAGCAATGGGCCAAGGATGGCGGGCGAGGGATCACTGTGAACAAACAGAACCTTTATCGCTACCTAAAAAACGAAACCAACTCCAGCAAATACACGGGTTATGTCATGCAACTCGCAAACGCGATCAGCGTGGCAATGCCCATTGAGATCGCCAGAAAGCATGGCCTTCGACAGGGTAAAACCGATATCGAGCTGGTGGCCGATGCAATAAAAGAGACCGGCGAGCATCACCAAGCAAAGTTGCTGGGCTTGCCGAACGCGAAGCAAGCGAAGGAGGGTTTTGAAAACCTCCTTGCCAACGCTGCATTGTTACCAGGGGAACTAGCTGGCGTGATGATCGCCCACCTTCAGGCATTAGCACCACTTTTTACGTAATCGAGTTTTGACCAATGACCATACGACCCGGTACGCCGGGCAACAGGAGTAAACATGGCAGCGCTGCCCTATATGCAACTCTACATTGCTGATTACCTGGCGGACACCATGCATCTGTCTACGGAAGAGCACGGCGCTTACCTGCTGCTGATGTTCAATTACTGGCAGACAGGTAGACCCATCCCTAAAAACAGGCTGGCGAAGATCGCTCGCGTGTCGGATTCGCGCTGGGCTGAGCTTCACACCGTTCTTGCAGAGTTCTTTGAGGATGATGGCGAAAGCTGGATCCACCTGCGGATTGAGCGCGATATCGAAACAGTGCTCACTTCCCCTCGCGGGAAAAAATTGCCCGGTGGAGATTCACTGAAGGGTTTTAACGGTTATGTCTATTTTATCAAAAACCCCGCCTCGGGATTGATAAAAATTGGTTACTCCAAAAATCCATGGGCGCGTCTTTCCGAACTACGTAGGAACTACGGTAGTGAATTGGCCGTAGTAGCTACGATAAAGACCGTAGAAAAATCGGAAACCACAATCCACGCCGCCTTTGACCAGTATCGGGTTGAGGGTGAGTGGTTTACTGAAAGCGAATGTATTAAAGCGGTCATTTTGGCTGTTGTAGCAGGGGAAATAACGACTGTAGATGCTACGCGTAGCTACGTAGATAACTACTGTAGTGCTCCTACGGCTACTACAAATACAGATCCAGATAAAGATACAGATCTAAAAGAAAACCCCTCTCTTAGCGCAGGAAAAAATAAAAATTCAGGAGGGGTGATACCACCAACTGAATCAACACCACCGCGATATCTGGATGGCCTTGATGAGCCGATCGGCAAATTCACAATGACCAGCGTGTGGCTGCCATCCAGAGATTTTCGCCAGCGCGCTGCGATGTGGGGGATCGCATTGCCTGAACCTGTTTATCTCCCGACAGAGCTTGCAGAGTTCGCATCGTACTGGGAATCCGAAGGGAAAGTATTCACGCAGGTCCAGTGGGAACAGAAATTCGCACGGCACATCGTGCTGGTGAGATCCAAAAAACAACCGGAAACCGGAGGTAAGGACAATGCAGGAGTTCGGGGAGAGCCTACAGCATCCAGGGCTGTTCAGCAGATTCAGTCAGCCCACGCAAAGTGGAGACGCCGCAATGGACTTGATGGCGACGGAAACGGCCTGGCACCTGTGGCAGGTCATGGGGGAAATATTCTCGAACCGGTGGACGCAGAAGAATGGGGCCGAACCTTCGGCGCTCTGGATAGCCCAGATAGGTTCGATGACTGAAAAGCAAATCAAGATGGTCTGCCAGCAGTGCATGGAGCGCTGTGCAGGTGGGAACACGTGGCCGCCGGATCTGGCTGAGTTCGTATCGCTCGTTTCAGAAAGTGGCGCAAACGCCTTCGGCCTTACGTCCGACAGTGTCATGGGTGAGTATCGCCGCTGGCGCAATGAGTCCTATCGGTTTTCAGGCAGCGACAAATATCCGTGGACGCAGCCGGTGCTGTATCACATCTGCATTGAGATGCGCAGAACGGGCGTGGAGCGTCAGATGACCGAAAGTGAGCTTAAGAAACTGGCGGAAAAATTGTTAACGAAATGGAGTAAGCATGTCAGTAACGGCCTGTCGGTACCGCCGATTCGCCGCCAGCTTGCAGCACCGCAGCACCCGGCAGGGCCAACTCCGGCGCAGCTGCTTATGGAAGAGTACAAACGCCGCAAAGCGGCAGGTTTAACCAACTAAATCGAGTAATGACCAATGACCAAACCATTAACCCAGAAAGACCAGGTGGCGATTTTTGTGCGCTATCAGCCGAACTGCGCCGTCGGCGATGTTTCCGAAGCGCTGGATATGTCAGGTGCAACAGCAGGCAGACTGCTTCGCGAGCTGAGTGACGATGGGGTGATCACCCGATCCCGCAACAGCGTTCAGTACATCTACACGGCGGTGCCGCACGCCGATATTCCGGATGCAATACTCCCGTGCATGGAGGAGAAAAGCGACCCGGTGAAGATGCAGGCGGCTGAGCAGAAAGCGAAGGCGCTGGAAGAAAAGGGGCTATGGCGTCGCGCCGCAGCGGTGTATTCGGACATGTTCGGGATCGCCTGCAGTGCTGTCGAAGTTGCCCGGATCGCCAAACGGCGTAAAGAGTGCCTGCGCATGTCGGGGAGGGCTTAACTGATGCCGAGACCAAAAACTCACAGGGAGCGCACCCTGTTTATCGCCTGGATTATCGAGATGGTGAAAAAGCATGGCCATGCTACGACCAATGACGTAGTCGCCATGTTCGGCCTGCACCGCAATACTGCCGAGAAATACATCCGGGCTGCCGTGAAGCAGGGCCATCTTATTCGCCACGGACGCTGCGGCGTCTTTCGCGACCAGCGGGCAGTTATTGACTTTGACATGGAGCGTTACACCCATCGTATGACGGCGAATGAAACTAAAGCTTGAGAATTAACTATCACCAAGCCGCCCGGAAAGGATTTTTAGGGCGGCTATAAGCGAAGAGCGGACGTTCGCTAAATCTTGAAATCATTAGGAATGTGCGAAGGCACATAGATCTCCATGCTCGCTTCCAAAGTAGCGTTATCTACTCTCTAAAGAGAATATGCGGATTTGAGGGGTATTTACAGGTATTGCGATATAGTAATCAACGGGGCGCAGGCTAGTTTAATGGGATAACAAAAAGGGCAGGAAATTCTGCCCTAAGTTAATATCCTTGAATTATTCGACTAGAAATCTTGTGCTGAATTTCTAATTTCAAACATTCGCGATAAACATTAGACCGAGTCTGGAACAGTAATTAAAAATTGGGGTTGATACGTGCTGATACCCCAGCATGCTCTTTTAAGAGGTAGAGAAGTCCACCTCCATCTATGAGTTCGATTGGTTTGTCTTCGCAGAAACGATATGCATCTTTACCGTATTGACTTGTACACACCAGAATACCTTTGTTAGCACCTTCATTCATCATTGTTCCATAAAGATCTCTTACAGAACTAACACCGACAGTGTCTTTATATCTCTTAGCCTGAATCACCACTTTGCCACCGAGTATCGGGCGTGTGTCGAATGCCACCGCATCAACGCCACCGTCTTTTGTACCTCTGGTGAGTTTGGTATCTAGTCCCATTTGGGTGAAAAGATTTGATACTAATACCTCAAATTCTGACGGTGAAAGTTCCATAAGGTTTGGTCGTGTTTCAAGGGCAGATAAAGCATCACCTTGTTCAATAAAGCGTTTATCAACCATGTTGAATTCGATAATAGGCTTTACTGCCTGAAGTTCATCTGGCCGCCCTGAAACTTGTGCACCTAAACTTCTAAGGCATGCACTCTTTTCGACCCTTTCGAGTTTTATTTGCATAAAATCGTCCTTGTAAGCACGGGCAGATACTAATGTGACTTTAGTGTCATGCCCGCTTGTAGGATCGATCGTTTCGATTACACCGTTAAAAAGAACTGATGTTAAAGCAGATGCCTTGTCAGCTTCGAAAAGCTCATGCATTGTGCGGAGTGTGATCGCGGCGATTATGTTTTGATAGAGTTCTTTGATCTCGCCAATCTTTCGCGCCTTGGCATCAATGGCATCTCTCGTTTTGACATATCTGTATTCCAACTCGCGCGGTACTATTGCAATATCAGGTAAGTTGTATTCAACCAACAACTCCTTACTGTCAGGTAAATAGGCCAACCTAAAGGCTTGTGGGAAGCCGTTCTCAGGATATTCAGACCGTGTCAACACCATTTCGCAATATGCCAACACGCTGTCAGGATCGCAGTTGAGGTAGTCTTGCTCAAACAGGTCAACTTCGTCGTGCTGACTTTTTATTTCTTCGAGGTAAGCAGTTCTTCGGGCCTGATAATCAGCAACTAAAGCATCAAGCTCAACTTTCTGGCTTAAAAGTTTAATTGAATGATCTTCCTTACTTTTATTGAAAGATTCTTCTGCCTGCTGCAATTCTCGATAATATCTGTTCTTTACCCACGGGAAAATAGTCTTCCATGCAGCTGGAGCATGCACAACTTTTATCTCTGGCTCCGGGTCTGGTAAGAGATGCTTAGGTGTTTTGAAGTCTTCGAATTTTGGGTGTTTTTTCAGCGCCGAAAAATCAATTGAATCATCAAATTCGAGAGTATGTTCCAGAAGTGTTGAAAGCGCGGAAATAGTCTCGTTCAGCTCAGCGTTAAGATCGGAAACTTCATCTTGACGTTCTTCCAAATACATGGCTTTTGCTAACTTATCAGCCTCCTTTTGCTCGCGAAGTCTCTGAGCATTATCACGTTTTATTTCGCGCTCTATTCGGCGAGCCTCGGCAAACTGATGGCGCTCTGCTCTCTTACGCTCACGCTCTGCTGCTGCTACGGCTCTGCCTGTAGCACGTATAAAACCTTCAAATCCTGATCTCCGTCCCATCCCAATCCCCAACATAAAGTTCAGTTTGCAACAAGGGAAGTTGCCTCAAGCAACCGTCCATCTAATTAACCTGTAATTAATCTACTTTATTAGCACCAACTCAATCTATAACATTTTAAAAAAGCAATTAGCCCACATCTTAAAATATGCAGGTTTCTTTTCGCTTATCCAATCAACGGAGTGCTGGTCATGATCACTAACTGATTGAGTGCTGTTTTATCAACGTCCGCTTCTGGCACAAAACGGAAGTTACTCTTCCCTTGTAAGCGGGACTCTGTTGGGGCGTATTGAACTTTACAGACTTAAACGAGCGCTTTGCACACAGTGCGGCAAGCGGGCTTATGCTCTCATTTTTCATAATTCTTATCGGCATTTTGTGTGCCTAAAGCATTGATCAAAACGGCCCATAGGTATACTGTGTATTCATACAGTTAATGCAGCGGAGGCTATTATGAGAGTTGAGTTAAGCATTGATAGAACTAAAGAACTTCCTAAGGGCGCTGTCCCGGCTCTGGAAAAAGAACTGTTAACACGACTGCAGGATCAGGTAGGCGATTGCACCCTGGTTATACGACGAACAGGCTCAGATGGGTTAAGTGTTCTGGGCGGTGAAAAGGACGCGAAGAAGAAGGTAGAAAAGATCTTCCAGCAGACCTGGGAAAGCGCTGACGACTGGTTTTATTAATTCAGCATGTAATTAGTTTCCTGGGTGGAAGGGGAGGTTTGGTGAAACAAAAAGAAGAATTTCCAAAAAAGGGTTATGCAGTCATCAGATGTCACGATGGGGTTATCGTTGCACGACTGCACTCATTTCCTGAATGTGACCGTGCGCTGATGTACAGGCGAGGTGATGTGGTGTCGTTTACGCCGCTTCTGGATGATGAGATTGTAGGGTCGCCAACTCTCTTTACGCAGATGCTGGAGCGGGCAGGTTACCGTGTTTCGCTTAATTCTGTTAAACTCCCGTCATAGGCCTGAACAACCTATACCTGCTGCGCCACTGGAGAGATACCATGGCGCAAAAACCTTCCAAACAAGCACTTAAACTGGTTCCTTTCGGAATCAGCGATTTCTTTTTGCCTGCGCACTTACTGGTGACGGCATGAAGAAAACTAGCTTCATTCACACCCAGCTCACGACGAAAGAAGTGGACGAGCTCGAGGCCCGCTATCGCGCTAATGACGTGCGGACTGTGCGCAGCCTTGATTTCGATCTCATCCACTGGACGCTCACCGCTTATCTGCCCGAGGCAAACAGAGCCCCGCGTCAGGATAAGACCTTCCAGCAAAAGCTCTGGAGGGAATCGTGAAGACCTACAACATCACCCCGATGGGCAAACCCAGAATGACCAGGGCGGATAAGTGGAAAAAGCGCCCGGAGGTTCTCCGGTACCGTGCATTCTGCGATCACGTTCGGCTGCTGGGCGTCGAACTGCCGGAAGCAGGCGCGCACATTACGTTCATCCTCCCGATGCCCCCGAGCTGGAGCAAGAAGAAGCGCCAGGAGATGGCAGGGAAACCGCACCAGCAGAAACCCGACAAAGATAACCTGGAGAAGGCCCTGATGGATGCCATCTATGCGGATGACGCCCATATCTGGGATTCCCGCGTGACGAAGCGCTGGGGTGAGTTAGGGCAGATCATCATCGGGGTGATCGACTGATGCGCGCCTTGCTGAAACCGGTTATTGCCCGGGAGCTGGGCGTTGTGCTGCTGAAGCCGGGCAGCGAGCTGATGCCCATGTTCATCTCAGGGCGCGTGCTGGTGGAGAGCCAGCCTGCCAGCATGGCCAGCTTTGAGACCGGGCGAGTGCCAGACCTTCGCCAGCCGCTGGCGGCCAACCCGGCGCTGCGTCCGTTCTTCCTCCACGAAAAGGTGATCACCGCTGCTGGTGGGCTGGCTGGCCTGGAATACTGGTTGCTGCGCCACGGCGGCGGCACCTGCCAGTACCAGCACAGCAATTACCACTATCACGAACTGACCACCATGCGGCACGAGCCCGGCGCGATCCTTCTCTGTGGCCACTGCGACAACCGGCTGCGCGAGCAGTACACCGAACGTCTGGCGGAACTGGCGCGTCAGAACGTCATCGACTGGGTGCTGGACATCGCCCGAGTAGCGCTGGCGCTCGACAAAGCCCGTGAACTATCACTGGCTGAATTGTGCTGGTGGGCTGTTCGTGCCGGTGTCACCGACGCGCTGCCTGAATCCGTTGCCCGAGATGCATTGCGCCTGCCGGCGGAGAAACAAACGTACCGCGAGAGCGAGATCGTACCGTCGGTACCGGCCACCAGCATCATCGCCGACAAGGCCCGCGCGCTACCTGCAGCACCTGCAACACCTGCAGGCGCTCCACCAGCCATTAAGCCAGTTGTGGGCGTGCTTGTGGATCCAGAATCACCGCAGACCCTGATGAAGCGGCCAAAGCGGACCCGTTGGGATAAACCCAAATACCTGGCATGGGTTAAGACACAGCCCTGTGAGTGCTGCGGCAGACCGTCAGATGATCCACACCATCTCATCGGCTGGGGCCAGGGAGGCATGGGAACGAAGGCGCACGACAGTCTCGTGATCCCCCTGTGCCGCCAGCACCATACCGAACTACATAACGATCCGGTGAAATTCGAGCGTAAGCACGGTACTCAGCCGGAAATGATAATCAGAGTGCTGGACCGGGCCTTTGCGCTCGGCGTTCTGGCTTAAGGAGCAGTACAGGATGACACCACGTCAACGCCGCATTCATATCGAAGGTCTGGGTAAAGCAGCTGCAGCACCGAGGAAAAGTTACCTCGGGAAGTTCACGCCTCTTAAAAGTGTTCAGTCTGCCTGGATCAAATCCTTGCTGACGGTCTGGGGGGAATGCGTAGGCGGTAAAACCCGCGCGCAATACCGCCTGGAGAACTGCAGCCAGTTCTGGTCTGAGGTAAAGCAATCAGAGTGGTCAGACACTCAGCTTACGCGCATTACTGAGGCGCTGGGGCAGGCAAGGGAAGAGGGGTTCCGTGGCGTACAGGCAGCATTGCGCGCCCGGTCCATTCTGTGGCCGGTAACCCTGTCTGAATTGATAGAAGAGAGCGAGCGCCATGATGATGCCGACTTTATCGAACAGATCATGCTGAAAACCTTTGACCAGCGCGATCCGGTTTATGTGGTCGGCCTGCAGTTTTACACCACCCGCAAGAAGATATCCGACATCACCCGGGAATTGCAGCACGTGGCCCCCTGGCTTACTGACGGAGAAGCGCGTAAGCGGGTGCGCTGGTGCCTTGAAATCTTCCAGGCGAAGGTATTTCTGGCTGTTCGCCGACAGATAGAAGCCGAGCAAAAGTGAGATGTATGTTAAATATTTTTAAGAAGGAGTTGAAAACGGGCCAGAAAAATGAATAATCCATTCATGCTTGGCAGAGCTGCGCCACGATGGCAGCGACGAAAAGCCTTTATCAAACAAATTCTGAAACCTCGCTTTGGCGGGGTTTTTTATTGCCTGCATTCCCCATCCCGTCGCTTGGGAGAGTGCTATAATGATCTTGAAACATAATTAGAGTGACGCGGGCAAACGCCCAATGTGTATACAACGGCATTTACGACCAGCATTCACTGCTGGTCTTTTTTTTCCGCCATTAGCTCAACCGGAGAGAGCACGGAGCTTCTACCTCTGTGGTTCGGGGTTCGAATCCTCGATGGCGGACCATTGCATCGCTTCATTCTTAATTAAGTATTTCTCACACCAGCCCGTAACCACAATGGCTAGACTCTCCTCACAGTGAGGGAGGGAATGGCATGATAGAGGGATTTTACTGGATACAGCACAATGGCAGAGTTCAGGTTGCCTACTATACCCATGGAGAAACGGAAGATCTTGAAACGGGTAAGACCGTAATCGGTATTTGGCACCTGACGCAGGGTGATCCCATTTGTGATGACGGCGAAGCAGAAGTTCTGGAAGGTCCTCTTACACCATCATGATCTCGTCGGTCGTTCCGGGTTTGATGAAGGTGGTCGTTATTCGAATGCGTTCCCTGTAATTACAATTTAGGCGAATTTGGAATAACGCTCCTATTAACTGGCATCATCGCACTCCTGTAACCAGACTTAGTTTTCTGCTTACGACTGAAAGGAGCGAACTATGCCAGTTAACCATGCTGAATGCATCGAAGCCTGCTACAAATGCGCGGCTGCCTGTGATTATTGTGCTGCTTCATGTCTGAAAGAAGAACAAGTGGATATGATGCGTGAGTGCATAAGACTCGATATGCAGTGCGCGAATATTTGTCGGCTCGCAGCGCAATTTATGACCTTTGATAGTGAATTTGCCAGATCGCTATGCCGGGTCTGCGCAGAAGTCTGTCAGAAATGCGGTGAAGAATGTGGGAAGCACGAAGCAGAACATTGTCAGAAATGCTCTGAAGCCTGCCTTCGTTGTGCAGAAGCGTGCCGCTCGATGGCTTAATGGAGCTTTCTCCCAGTTTTCTGTTTGAGCATCGACACTTAGAATTCTGACAAATTTTTGCTATGGTTATGAGTCAGGTGAATCCCCCTATGCGGCGGGGCAATCCAGTTAACTGCTAAGTGCAGATATGCTTGCGGCTCGTATAACTGGTAACGAGTCACCGGGAGGCACCCGGCACCTGTCTTATTCTCCATTTCTGAGTTAAATATCGCCTGCTAGTAAAGCAGGCTTTTTTATATGCGCTTCGTTAGTAGTGCTATTATTTAATCGTGAACCAAGCCATAACCATTAACCGGACATCCTGACCGGCCAGTATCGCTGCTCGACACAGCTACTATTTGGATGATGGCGACGTATCACGCCTACCTACTTAAATTTCCAACTCATTTAGGCCTGCGTAAAAGCGGGCCTTTTTTTATTTCAGGTTCCCGGAACCCCCCATCAATCGTCTTGTCGTTAATTCGTCCGGAGAGCCTGATCCCTATCCACACTACACCCGCGAACCAGCGAGGTGAGAGAAATGTCCCGTATGAGCAAACTTGTCACCGGAGTCGCCCTCGGCACCTCAGGAGGAACCATCCTGAACGGCGTCCTCACAAAACTGAGCCCTGACGAATGGAGCGCCATCGGCGTACTGGCTGGTATTGCCGGGATCATCGTTACAGGGCTCATTAACTGGTACTTCAAACGCAAGGTCGCCAATGCACAGGTAAAGGCGCTTGAGAAGTATGGCCCAGCAGTCAAAGTCGGAGATGATTAAATGCCAATGACCAGTAGCCTGCGTAACAAACTCATCGCCGCTGCTGGTGGCGGTGCAATGCTGATCGCCTCGCTGTTTCTCGGTGGGCAGGATGGTGTCGAAGGGCGGAAGTATGAAGCCTATAAAGACGTCGCCGGGGTGTGGACTGTCTGCGATGGCCATACGGGCCGGGATATCGTAAGAGGGAAGAAGTATACCGATCGCGAATGTGACCAGCTGCTGTGGGAAGACCTCCAGCCAGCCAAGCGAACGGTAGATAACCTGGTCAAAGTACCGCTGGGCGAATATCAGCGTGCTGCACTTTACAGCTTTGTTTTTAACGTTGGGTCTGATGCGTTCTCTAAGTCCACGCTGCTGCGCAAGCTGAACAAAGGCGATCACGACGGAGCGTGCGAAGAGATGCGGCGCTGGGTTTACGCTGGTGGCATGAAGTGGAAAGGCCTCCAGAACCGAAGAGAGATGGAGCGATCGATGTGCCTGGCGGAGAGTAAACATGACCTCTAAAGCCTGGCTGATAATCGGCGTGGAACTGCTTTTATCCTTCTTTGTTATTTATTTTCTGATTGGCCAGGTAGGCAATGAGAAGAAGCGTGCTGACAACGCCGAACAAAACCTGAAACTGGCGAACTCCACCATCACCGATATGCAGGTGCGCCAGAGTGATGTTGCTGCGCTCGATGCCAAATACACTGGAGAACTGCGGGATGCAAAAGCCACTATCGATCAGCTTGAGCGCGATGTTGCTTCTGGCAAGCGTCGGCTGCAGCTCAACGCCAGATGCACCACGAACGGAACGACCACATCCTCCGGCATGGATGATGGCACCGGCCCCCGACTTACTGACTCCGCTGAACGGGATTATTTCACCCTCAGGGAGCGAATCGAAACCGTCAACAAGCAACTGAGCGGTCTGCAGGCGTATGTGCGCGAGCAGTGCCTTAACTAACGAGGAAGATATGAGCGAAGCAAAACCGCAGGATGGAAGCACCGTAAAGGGGTACCGCACGTTAACACCTGGCGACATTGAGCGTATGAACCGCCTGAAAGGAGTAAGCCGCCATTTCTGCAGCCTGCTCGATACCGAACGCGGAGAGCTGCTGGCTGTCCGTCATGGGCCAGCAATGCTGAACACTGAGCAGGCACGTGAGATTGATGACGCTATACACAGCCTGTCTATTGCCCGCACTAAAATGCAGGAAGCCTGTATGTGGGCTTGTCGTGCTGTTGCCCGGCCTGACGCTGACTGTTAGCCATTCCAAAGCTCATCTGCGGATGTGCTTGATAATGGGAAAAGAAGCCCTCAAAGGAAGGGAATCCAAATTCTTTTGAGGGCATGCAAATGCATATTCGTTACACCTTGAATTTAGCAGCGTGACATTAAGTGGGTATGGGAAGTTTCCCATAAGCGAAGCTGCCAGGTTGGAGTGTTCAGCCACATCAAAAAAACAGTGAGCCACTGGGCTGGTGGTTCTCTATTGCTATCACCATGGGCAGACCCATCGTAATGGCTACAGGGGATAAATCGAAAATATACCCTATAGGGAATAAACCACAGCCTCGCTCACGCGGGGCTTTTTTATTGGAGCCAACAATATGCCTGCAGCTATCCCTCGCGCCTGTCGTAAGCGCGGGTGCTCCGGCACCACCACTGACCGTTCCGGCTACTGCGAAACCCACCGTAACGAAGGGTGGCAGCAGCATCAGCGCGGCCTGAGCCGCCACCAGCGTGGCTACGGCAGTAAGTGGGACATCATCCGTGCCCGCATCCTTAAGCGTGATCGACACATCTGCCAGCAGTGCCTGCGCAACGACAGACCTCGTCCGGCTGAAACCGTCGACCATATCATCCCGAAAGCTCACGGCGGCACAGACGAAGACAGCAATCTCGAATCGCTGTGCTGGCCATGCCATAAACGCAAGACCTCGACGGAGAGAACCCGATGAGCTATACGCGTTGCACCTACTGCGGATCGACGCTGCACACCGTAGCGAATTGCCCAAAGACATGGGGTGGCTCAGCCCGCCGTGCGAACCTGCGCTGCGGCTACTGCGGTCAGTCGGGCCATAACTCCAGCGCCTGCCCGCACAATGCCAGTAGCGCGCGGCGCCGCAACCTCAGTGATGACTTCCATCTTGACTGATGTAATGCGAAATGATTTCAAACTTAATCATTTTGATGTGAATGATATTGATTATCACTACCGGGGGAGGGCGGGTCAAAAGTTCAGGCCCCTGCCTGCTAAGGACCGCCGCCTAACCTCTTTTCGCATCGCCGCAGGTTAGAAAACTTTTTTATGGGGTCCCCCATCCGATGATTAATAGGAGTTTTCGATTATGTCAGGACCACCGAAAACCCCGACCCATCTGCGTCTGGTGAGGGGTAACCCATCAAAACGTCCGATCAATAAAGACGAGCCGCAACCCCCGGCAGGGGTACCCCCAACTCCGAAGCATTTCGACAAGCAGGCGAAGTACTGGTTTAAGCGAATGGCTGAAGAGCTTGATGCCGTCGGCGTCGTTTCTCAGCTGGACGCCCGTGCACTCGAACTGCTGGTCGAGGCGTACACCGAGTACCGGCACCACTGCGACACGCTGGAGATCGAGGGGTATACGTACCGGACTGAAACGCAGACCGGGGATGTGCTGATTAAAGCGCACCCGGCGGCAATCATGAAGGCAGATGCCTGGAAGCGTCTCCGTGCCATGCTGGCCGAGTTCGGCATGACGCCTGCCAGTCGGTCGAAGGTCAGCACCAAAACGCCGGATGCGGTTGATCCGCTGGCTGAGTTCATGAAAGCGAGGGATTAATGGCTAAGGTTGCAGAGGGTATCCGCTACGCCGAGCGCGTCGTGGCGGGGGAGATTATTGCCTGTGAGTTTGTCCGGCTGGCATGCCAGCGTTTTCTGGACGATCTGAAAAACGGCGAGGCGCGTGGGATCTTCTTCAGCGAACCCAGGGCGCAGCACATCCTGAATTTCTACAAATTTATACCCCATGTTAAGGGCGCGCAGGCCGGTCAGCCCATCGACCTGATGGACTGGCATATTTTCATTCTCATCAATATCTACGGGTTTGTGATCCCGCTGGTGAACGAGGAGACCGGCGACGTGGTGCTGCGCAACGATGGCAGCGGCCGCCCGGTTATGGTGCGGCGGTTCCGCACCGCTTACAACGAGGTGGCGCGTAAGAATGCGAAATCCACACTTTCCTCCGGCGTCGGCCTGTATATGGCAGGTGCAGATGGCGAGGGCGGCGCTGAGGTTTATTCGGCGGCCACAACCCGCGACCAGGCGCGTATCGTGTTTGAAGATGCCAAAAACATGGTGAAGAAAGCGAAAGCGACACTGGGCCGCCTGTTTGAGTTCAACAAGCTGGCGATCTACCAGGAGCAGAGCGCATCGAAGTTCGAGCCCCTTTCCAGCGACGCGAACAACCTGGACGGCCTGAACATCCACTGCGGCATTGTCGACGAGCTGCACGCCCATAAAACTCGTGACGTCTGGGACGTGCTGGAGACAGCAACCGGTGCGCGCCTGCAGTCGCTGCTGTTCGGCATTACCACCGCCGGCTTTAATAAAGAAGGCATCTGCTATGAGCTGCGCGATTATGCCATCAAGGTACTGCGCGGTTTCAACAGCGATGTGGAAGGAGCGGTTAAGGACGATACCTTCTTTGCCATCATCTACACCTTGGACGAAGGCGACGACCCTTTCGATGAAACGGTCTGGCAGAAGGCGAATCCGGGCCTCGGCATCTGCAAGCGCTGGGACGATCTGCGTCGCCTGGCGAAGAAGGCCAAAGAGCAGGTGTCCGCCCGAGTTAACTTTTTCACCAAACACATGAATATCTGGGTTACGGCAGAGTCTTCCTGGATGGACATGCTGAAGTGGGAAAAATGCGAACTCATCGCGCCGGCACATGAACTGAAAACCTATCCGCTCTGGGTGGGGGTCGATCTGGCGAACAAAATCGATATCTGCGCCGCGGTAAAAGCCTGGCGTTCTCCCGACGGGCACGTTCACACTGACTTTAAATTCTGGCTGCCGGAAGGGCGGCTTGAGAAGTGTTCCCGGCAGATGGCCGAGCTCTACCGCAAATGGGCGGAACTGGACAAGCTCATCCTGACCGACGGGGATGTGATAGACCACGCACAGATCAAGGAAGAACTTCAGGCGTGGGTGGCCGGTGAAAGCCTGAAAGAAATCGGTTTTGACCCGTGGAGTGCCACGCAGTTCAGCCTGGCGCTTGCCGAGGAAGGCCTGCCTCTGGTGGAGGTTCCACAGACGGTCCGTAACTTCTCCGAAGCCATGAAGGAAGTCGAGGCGCTGGTTTACGGTGGACGGCTCCATCACAGCAATCACCCGGTGATGAACTGGATGATGTCGAATGTGACGGTTCGGCCGGATCGTAATGACAATATCTTCCCCAACAAATCGACCCCGGAAGCCAAGATTGACGGCCCGGCGGCGCTGTTTACCGCAATGAGCCGTCTGCTTGTTAACGGTGGCAACGACCAGCAGGACCTGAGTGGATTCTTTGACAACCCCATCATGGTAGGTTTCTGATGAAGAAAAGTAAGCAGCCGGGCAAGGTAAAAAGCGCCTTGCTCAACTGGCTGGGCGTGCCCATCAGCCTGACTACCGGAACGTTCTGGCAGGAGTGGTATGGCACGAGCAGCAGCGGCAAGGTGGTCACGGCAGATAAGGCGATCCAGCTTTCGGCCGTCTGGGCCTGCGTCCGGCTCCTGAGCGAGTCGGTGTCCACGCTGCCGGTAAAGATTTACACCCGACAGGCTGATGGCTCGCGCAAGCTGGCGCAGAACCATCCGGTATACCAGGTGCTTTGTCGCCGTCCGAATCTGGAAATGACGCCGTCGCGCTTTATGTTGATGGTGGTGGCCAGCATCTGCCTGCGCGGAAATGCCTTTGTCGAGAAGCTGTTTATCGGCAGCAAGCTGGTGTCGCTGGTGCCACTGCTGCCCCAGAACATGGTGGTGAAGCGGCTTGATACCGGGCGGCTGGAATACACGTACACCGAGGATGGCAAGAAACGCGTTATTCCCGAAAAGAACCTGATGCACATCCGTGGGTTCGGCCTCGATGGTGTCTGCGGCATGATGCCGATGAGGACGGGTCGGGATGTAATCGGCTCCGCGATGGCGGTTGAAGAATCTGCTGCAAAGATTTTTGAACAGGGCCTGCAAAGCTCCGGGTTTCTCTCATCGGACAATGCGCTGGACGAAGATCAGCGGGAAAGACTTCGCGGTTATATGGCGAAGTTTACCGGTTCCAAAAACGCCGGAAAAATCATGGTGCTTGAGGGCGGCCTGAAATATCAGGGGGTCACCATGAACCCTGAAGATGCTCAGATGCTGGAAAGTCGCTCATTCAGTATTGAGGAAATTTGCCGCTGGTTCCGCGTGCCGCCGTTTATGGTCGGGCATACATCAAAGCAAAGCAGCTGGGCGTCGAGCCTCGAGGGAATGAACCTCCAGTTCCTGACGCATACGCTGCGCCCGCTGCTGGTGAATATTGAGCAGGAGATCTCCCGCTGCCTGCTGAACGGTGAAGAGGACCTCTTTGCCGAGTTCTCAGTAGAAGGCCTGCTGCGCGCAGACAGCGCTGGCCGGGCGGCGTACTACACCAGTGCGCTGCAGAACGGCTGGATGTCCCGCAACGACGTGCGCCGTCTGGAGAATATGCCACCTATCGAGGGCGGCGATATTTACACGGTGCAGCTCAACCTGACCCCACTCGATGATCTTAAGCAGAACAGCCAGGCTGCACAGGCATTCGCGCTGCGGCAGGTCCATAACCACGTATTCCCTGATATTCCCTTCGAACAGTCACCGCTGAAGAAAGCGGCTTAGGAGCATCCATGACCATTAAAAGCCTTCCGGCTGCGCCGGAGGGGCGGCCTTTTGCGCGCGAAAAACCTGATCTGCCGGCTGCGGCAATGGAGCGCTGGAACGGTGGCATCCGCGCCGCCCGCGAAGGTGACAACAGCATTTCCATTTTCGACGTGATCGGCGCTGATTACTGGGGAGAAGGTGTAACGGCCAGCCGCATTGCGGGTGCGTTGCGCTCGCTCGGTGGTGCTGACGTGACGGTTAACATCAACAGCCCCGGCGGCGACATGTTCGAGGGGCTGGCCATATACAACCTGCTGCGAGAATACGACGGCAAAGTAACCGTGAAGGTGCTTGGCCTGGCGGCATCGGCAGCATCGATTATCGCGATGGCCGGTGATGACGTGCAGATCGGACGAGGCGCTTTCCTGATGATCCATAACTGCTGGGTCTATGCCATGGGCAATCGCCACGACCTGGCGCAGATCGCTACGGATATGGAGCCGTTTGATAAAGCGATGAGCGATATCTACCAGGCGCGCAGCGGTCTTGATGCCGACACCGTCGATGCAATGATGGACGGCGAAACCTATATCGGCGGCAGCGAAGCGGTGGAAAAGGGCTTTGCTGACAGCCTCCTCTCAGCTGATGAAATTGCTGACGACGACGACAGCCCGGCAGCGGCGCTGCGCAAAATTGATGCCCTGCTGGCCAAAACCAGTACGCCGCGATCGGAGCGGCGAAAACTCCTTAAAGCCTTATCCGGCAGCAAGCCAGGCGCTGCTGCCACCCCTGAAGGTACGCCGAGCGCTGCCACCATCGAAAACGAAACTATTGACCGACTGGAAGCCGCGCTCAGCGGCCTGAAAGCGGCTGCCCAGTAAAACGGAGATGTTATGTCTGATGTAAATGAGATTCTGAAAAAAGTCAGCGCCAGCATTGAAGAGGCGACCGGCAAATTCAATGCCAAGGCAGAAGAAGCTCTGAAAGAAGCTAAGAAAAATGGCGAGCTGTCAGCGGCAACCAAAGATACTGTCGACAAAATGGCAGTGGAATTTAATGCCCTGAAAGATGCTGAGAAAACGCTTAAGGCGGCGCTCGGCGAACTTGAGCAGCAGGTTGCTCAGATGCCGCTGGCGAATGCTGCAAAGGTGATCGAGACCGTTGGCCAGACCGTTATCAGCAGCGAAGCACTGAAAGCGTTCGCGGCAAGCGTTGAAGGCGGGAAGCGCGTCAGCGTTCCGGTGAATGCTGCGCTGATCTCCACTGACGTGGCAACCGGCGTGGTTGAGCCGCAGCGCCTGCCGGGTATTGATACCGCGCCGAAGCAGCGCCTCTTCATCCGGGATCTGATTGCGCCGGGCCGCACCTCTGCACCGGCCATCTTCTGGGTGCAGCAGACCGGATTCACCAATGCGGCGAAAGTCGTGCCGGAAGGTACCGCCAAACCGTACAGTGATATTCAGTTCGCCACGCAGATCACTCCGGTGACCACCATCGCGCACATGTTCAAGGCGTCCAAACAGATCCTGGATGATTTTGCACAGCTGCAGTCCACTATCGACGCTGAAATGCGTTACGGCCTGAAATATGTCGAAGAGCAGGAGATTCTCTTCGGCGATGGTACCGGCGCGCACCTGAAAGGCATCGTCCCGCAGGCGTCTGCTTATGACGCTGCCTTTACCGTTGAGCAGCAGAACGGCATCGATGATCTGCGCCTCGCAATGCTGCAGGCGCAGCTGGCGCGCTTCCCGGCTTCCGGCCACGTCCTGCACTTCATCGACTGGGCGAAGATTGAACTCACCAAAGACACGCTGGGCCGCTATATCCTGGCGAACCCGGCGGCCCTGACCGGGCCAACCCTGTGGGGCCTGCCGGTGGTGGCGACCGAAGCTGCCGCATTCCAGGGCAAGTTCCTTACCGGTGCATTCAACGCCGCTGCCCAGCTGTTCGACCGTGAAGATGCCAACGTGGTGATCTCCACTGAGAACGCCGACGACTTCGAGAAAAACATGATCTCGATTCGCTGCGAAGAGCGCCTGGCGCTGGCGGTGAAACGCCCGGAAGCTTTCATCTACGGATCCTTCACTGCACCTGCTGCTGGTGGCGGTGCGTAATCCTTAACGGCGGCCTGCGGGCCGCTTTTCTTTTTCCTCAAAGGAGGCAGTCATGAAGCTGATCGCTATCAAGCCCATCTACTTTGAAGGCAACGTGCTTACTGAAGGCACCGGGTTTGAGACGCTGGAACAGCACGGCCGCGACCTTGTGGCCAGCGGTTACGCTCAGGAGCCTGGCGAGAAAAAGCCGGAACCTGAGAAAGACCCGAAGCCGAAAGGAAATGGCAAGACCAAATAAGGAGCGGGCATGCTGACCAAAGAGCAGGTTAAAACACACTGCAGGATCGATACCGACAATAATGCGGAAGATGGCTGGATTGAAACCAGCATCAAAGGGGCGACCCGGTACGTTCAGAGCTGGACCCGCCGCCGGCTTTACGAAAATGCAGCGGATCCACTATACCAGCTTGACCCTGACGGACTGCTTTATGGTGAAGATATCGAGATGGCCATGCTGATGCTTATTGCGCACTGGTACGCAAACCGGGAAGCAGTAATCACCAGCGGTACCTCTTCAACCGTTGATCTGGCCGTTGAATCGTTGCTTCAACCGTACCGTATTTATGGTGTCTGAGGGCAATTTATGACCTGCAGTGGATGCGCCGCCCGGCGCGAGTGGCTAAAAAAATGGATGAAAATCGCCTATGAACGAGCAACAGGTAAGCCAGCTGCTGGCAGCAATGGCAGCCCAGACAGTAGCGATGAACCGACTGGCGGAGTCAAACGAGGCTCTGGCGGCGGTGATCTACCAGTCAATGGTAGTAGAAGAGAGTGATGCTGAACTTCCACAGCATACTTATCTCAGCGGCAAGCCAAGGGGGTGATCATGCAGGCGGGGAAGCTCAATAAACGAATCACGCTTCAGAAGCCTGTTAAAACGCAAAGCCCGGTTACCGGCGCGGTGGTTAATGGGTGGGCTGACCTGGCCGAGCTGTGGGCTAACGTTACCGATTTGTCTGCGCGAGATTTTGTGGCCGCGCAGGCGGGACAGAGCGAGGTAACCACAAGGATCACTATCCGCTGGCGTGATGATGTCACGGATAAGCACCGCATTCTTTACCGTGGCCGCGTTTACGATATTCAGGGCGTGCTGGAAGACGATAAAAGCGGCCGGGAATATCTGACGCTGCCATGCTCGCGAGGGGTTAAAGATGGCTGACGGCATTGATTTCAGCATCATCGGTGTTGAAGCGTTGTTGGGGAAACTGTCCTCCGTCAGTGACGATCTGCGCCGTCGCGGCGGGCGTGCTGCTCTCAGGCGCGCCGGTAACGTAATCGTCGAAAAAGCAAAAGAGAACGCCAAACGTATCGATGATCCGCATACCGGACGCAGCATAGCTGATAACGTGGCTATGCGCTGGAACGGACGCCTCTTCAAGACTACCGGCAACCTGGGTTTTCGGATCGGCGTGCTGCATGGTGCGGTCCTTAAGAAGCATCCCGATCTTGGTGAGAATGCGCCCACGCCACACTGGCGACTGATTGAGTTCGGTACCGAGAACGTGCGGGCGCAGCCGTTTGTGCGCCCGGCGGCCGAAAGCAGCGTCGGTGAGGTGGTGAGCGTCTTTGCCACAGAATACGAAAAGGCTATTGACCGCGCTATCAAGCGCGCGGCGAAAAAAGGAGTGCCTCCATGATTGCGCCGATCTTTAGCGTCTGCGCCGCCAGCCCGCCAGTGGTGACGCTGCTGGGCGGCGACACGTTGCGCCTTTACCCGTTCGGCCAGCAGGATGACAACGTGGTTTATCCCTACGTGGTGTGGCAGAACGTGACCGGCTCTCCGGAGAACTACCTGGCCCAGCGTCCTGACGCAGACTCCTTCACCCTGCAGGTTGATGCGTATGCCGACACCGTGGACGAGGTGATCGCTGTTGCCGCCGCGCTACGCGACGCTATCGAGCCACACGCGTATATCACGCGCTGGGGTGGGCAGGAAAAAGACCCCGAAACCAGACGCTACCGCTATTCGTTCGACGTCGACTGGATAGTGAAGCGATAACTCTCTCACCGGCCCTGAGCCGGTTTTTTTATGACCGGAGATAACCCATGTCTGTATTAACTCAAGGCACGCAGCTCTATGTGCTCGCCAATGGCGCAGTGAGTGAAGTGGAATGTATTACAGCGTTTTCACCTGGCAGTAACCCTGCTGACCAGATTGAGGATACCTGCCTCTCTGAAAAGAACGATCGTACTTACAAGCGCGGGCTTCGTACCCCGGGCGCAGCATCCCTCACGCTGAATGCTGATCCTAAAAATGCCAGCCATATCATGCTCTATAATCTGTCGATTTCCGATGATGAAGCCGATCAGGATCTGACCTTTGCAATCGGCTGGTCCGATGGTGAAGCCGCGCCGACAGCAGCTACCAACGGAGCTGCCGGGGCGGTAGACGGACTGGCGTTACCGGATAGCCGCACGTGGTTTGTTTTTAAAGGCTACGTAAGCGACTTCCCGTTTGATTTTGCAGCCAATACGGTTGTTTCCACTTCCGCCTCTATCCAGCGTTCCGGCTCTGCCGTCTGGGTACCAAAAGCGAGCGCCTAAAGCATGAAACTGACATTGGATTCACTGAAGCTGGCCGGAGCATTCACCGGCCGCCCGGTAGAGAAGGAAATCACCTGGAAGCAGGGCGAGCAGGAGCTCACGGCAACCGTCTTTATACGACCTATGGGCTACCATTCGGCAATGACCGACGTTATGGCGGCAAATGGCCGGGTGGATGGCGTGGCCGGGCGTATTGCGGCCTCCATCTGCGACGAAGCCGGGCATCCGGTGTTTTCCCCGGCGGACATTACCGGCGAAGCTGATCCGGAACGCGGCGCGCTGGATGGCCAGCTGACTATCGCTCTGCTGCTGGCTATCCAGGAGGTTAACGATCTGGGAAAGAGTACCAGCTCAGCGCCGAAGACGAGTTCTGGTGCGAGCTCGTCCTCAATGGCATCGGCGGAAGAACCATAGCCGAAGCGCGGGAAGCGATCAGTTTCAAAGAGTCGCAGCTCTGGGCGAAATACCGGGAACGATACGGCAGCCTGAACCCGATGATGCGAACGGAGTGGGGTGCTGCGCTTATCTCCTCCGTTCTGGCGAACGTCAATAAAGGCAAGGATGCCCCGGCATTCCGTATCAGTGATTTTGCTCCGCACATCCCCGAAGCGCCTGTCTCTCTGGAAGATGCCATGAATGCCTGGAATTGATGAAATAGGTTGAAGTTTTGTCATTACTCAATTCCCTGTTACTCTTTCAAAATCTGTGAAAGGAGGGGTGATGGCACTTATTAAATGTAAGGAATGTGGTGAGGCAGTATCAAGCAAGGCTGATGTTTGCCCTAAGTGCGGGGCACCTTTTAAGTTAAGGGTAAAAGGTCCTTCAGGATGCATGATGATATTGTTGGTTATGATTGGGGTTGTTTTTACTTTCTATTTCATAGCGAAAATGAGCTGAATTAATAATTAATATTAATTTCTATCGCTGTGAATTAACAATTTAATCATGCGATTGCAAATCAACCCGCTCCGGCGGGTTTTTCATTTTAGGGCTTTATATGGCTGGAAAATCACTTGGCACACTAACTATTGATTTAATAGCAAAGGTTGGCGGATTTGTAGCAGGTATGGATAAAGCCGAGAGGTCCTCAGCCAAGTGGAGACGGCAGATTGAAAATGATGCTAAGGCGGCGGGTTCAGCTATCCTGTCAGTTGGCACGGTTGCCGCTGGCGCAGCTGTGGCGACAGCATCTGCTGGAATTGTACTCTTAAAGACAATGTCCACTCAGGTAATTGAGACCGATCGCTGGGCTAAGTCCTTGAAGCTTTCCACTCAGGAATTATTGGCTTGGCAATTTGCTGCGGAAAAGGCCGGGGTTTCAGGTGAACAGATGGCCGATATCTTCAAGGACATTGGAGATAAGATTGGTGACGCTGTTTTAAATAAGTCAGGGGAGGCTGTTGATGCGCTTAATGCTCTTGGCTTATCTGCTTTAAAGCTCTCAAAAATAACGCCAGATAAACAATTATTAGCAATAGGTGAGGCACTAAGCAAGATCGGGACTAATGCTGAAAGAACAACAATATTAGAAAGCATCGGCAATGACCTCTCTAAATTACTTCCCCTATTCGATAACAATAACCAAAAACTTCAGCAGTTTATTCAATTAGCAAAAGATTATGGCGTAGCACCTTCGCCAGAATCAATTGATGATCTTGTTAAAGTGAACACCCTTTTTCAAGATATGGAGGCGCAAGCTAACGGCCTGAAAATGGAAATTGCTGCCGGACTGGCAAAGGTAGATTTATCACCGCTTCAGAACGGCTTGGATGACCTAAAGAAAACGTTCACGGACCCAAAAGTTTTGCAGGGTTTAGCTGAAATGGTCGGCGGGATTGCGTCTTTAGTTGGATGGATGGGGAAAGCGGCATCAGAGCTTGGGCGGCTGGTGGAGAATTTCCAAGGGGGCCAACGCGTTGCTGCTAATGCTTCTCGCAGTGAGATTGAGAGAAGAATTAAAAACCTTGAATCAGACCTTAACGATCAGGGTTTTCTTGCTGGCGTAAACCGAGTAGGAATGGACACTGATGCCAAGCAGAAAGAGTTAAAAGAATTACGAGATCGTCTGGCTGATGTTAAAAATTTCCAGACTTCTCTGCCGACCAGTCCAGCAACCCTTAGCGCTCCAGTAAGTAGTGGTTATGCACTTGGGAAAGGCGAAACTAATGGAAAACAAACTGCGGATGCTGGTGCTAAAAAGCTAGAAAACGCCTTCAAAGCTACAGAGCAAAGCTACCTTCGCCAGATAGCCCTGATCGACACAACTGGCAAAAAAACAGCTGAGGTTACAGAGCAGCAGAAGCTGCAATTTGATATCGCCGACGGCAAGCTGGAGGGCCTTAACTCGACGCAGCGCCAGCGCCTCGAGCAACTGGCCACAGAGGTTGATCGGCTTAATGCCGTTAAAAAGGCTAACGAAGATAATCTCAAGGTCGCTGAATTTGTGGCGAACCTGCAGCGCGAGAACGCCAACAACGCCGCCAGCCTCAATGCCGATATCTTTGGTGCTGGCATGGGTGACAAGACGCGAGATCGTATGCGCGAACGCCTGGCCGTCGAACGGGAATTCATCGAAAAGCGTGAAGATCTCCAGTTGCAGTACCAGTCAGGTGATATCACCGAAAGCGTTTATCAACGCGAATCGGAAGCTATTAATGATGCGCTGGCTACGCGACTCGGCAACTACGAATCCTACTACCAGCAGATAGACCAACTCGACGCCGACTGGGTAACCGGTGCGCGCGACGGCTTGGTTAACTGGGTTGATGACGCCACGAACTACTCCTCTCAGGCTGCCAGCGCAATGCAGAGCGCGATGTCCGGCATTACCAGCAATATTGTCGATATGCTCAACGATAACGAGGCTTCTTGGAAGGACTGGAGCGTCAGCGTGTTGAAGTCGATCCAGACCGTGCTGGTTAATATGGCAATCGCCAATGCTGTCAGCAGTATCGGCTCGTTTTTCAGCTTTGGCGCTGTAGCGGGCGGCAGCACGCCTTCAGGTTCATATGCCAACGCGGCGGCGGGGGTGAAGCTAAATGCTAAAGGCGGAGTGTACGAATCCGCGGATCTGAGCAAGTTCAGCAATTCCATCGTCAATAGCCCGACCATGTTCGCGTTCGCTAAAGGCGCTGGTCTGATGGGGGAGGCCGGGCCGGAGGCGATCATGCCGCTGACGCGTGCCGCCGACGGCTCGCTGGGGGTCCGTGCTCTTGACACTGGCGGGGGGAATGGTGGAGGCATGAATATCCATATCCATGCTCCCGTCAGCGTCGTGCAGGATGGTTCTGCAGGTGAAATCAGTAATGCCAATACCGCCAGCACAGCACGTCAGCTTGAAGGTATTGTCCAGAAAACCCTTACCGATCGCCTGAAGAAAGAAATATCGCCAGGCGGCATTCTCTATCGCCGCTAAGGAGCAATATGGCAATCGACACTTTTACCTGGTGCGTCCGCATAGGGCCTACTGGTGCAAATACTGTGGCCACGCTTCAGGCGCAGTTTGGCGACGGCTATAAGCAGGTGGCTGGCAATGGGATCAACACCGATGCCGAAACCTGGAATCTGGAATGCAATGGCGATGTGGCGACGATGAAGAAAGTGCGCGATTTCCTTCTGAGCCATGTCATCAAATCGTTCTGGTGGGTAAACCCGTGGGGAGAGCAGAAGCTATATCGGGTTAAAGCTGATTCTGTCAGCCCGACTTTTCCCCACGGTGGCTTTGTAGAGATATCTTTTATTTTTGAGCAGGCATTTTCACCATAGTTGGTGAAAATGCATTTGTTGGTGAAGTTTGTGTGAGTGATAATCACCAAAAATAATATTATTGACACCAAATCTGGTGTCATCTATATTTATTTTGTCCAAAGGAACACGGACCTAACTAAGAAGTTAAAGATTTCCATCCAGCATGATGAGGTTTTTATGTTTAAAGAGAGACTTAAAGCAACTAACGTAGCGTTATTAATCGTTATTAATGCCCGCTTATACGCAGAAGAAAAAGGCAAAGCCATTACGCGTTACCGATTGACCAGACGCAGTTTTAAGCTCCTGGCACAGCGCTCAGCACTACATGCCACCTTCGTCGCAAGCGTTAACGAGGAGCTTCAGGAGCTAGGTTGGCAGTTGATTGAAGATCCAGACGGTAACTTTGCTTTTTTTGATACTGGAATTATCGATAACTGGGCACGGTTAAGTATTAAGCGTGTTAAAGAACTCAGAAAAGAAGATGAGGATGACTTAGTTCGCAATCTTCTGAGCTATCAAACAGAAGAAGACGAAGAGCAATTAGACGACTAACCGACCTTTTTCAGAAAGCCCGCTTACATAGCGGGCTTTTTTTATGGGTGAAATATGAGCTTTACGAACGACGTACAGAAACTGGAGCCGGGTGAACTGATACAGCTCATCGAGATCGACGGCACCGAATTTGGCATGGATACCATTTTGCGCTTCCATGCCCACAATATTGCTACTGCAGGCTGGGCTGCATTCGCAGCTGACAACCTGCCTGCCATTATCTGGCAGGGTCAGCAGTACGACCCTTACCCTTACGAGCTGAAAGGCCTGGAGTTGTCCAGCACCGGGGCACAGCCCACACCCACGCTTTCCGTGTCGAACGTCGGCAACTATGTGACTGCACTTTGCCTGGAGTACGACGACCTGGCGAGGGCGAAGGTGAAGATCCACACCACGCTGGCGAAATATCTCGACGCGGCCAACTGGACAGCCGGCAACCCGAACGCCAGCCCGGCGGACGAGCGCGTGCAGCTTTTTTACGTCAACGCCAAAACCGCTGAAACGCGGGTGCAGGTCGACTTTGAACTGTGCTCACCCTTTGACATCCAGAATCTGCAGTTGCCCACCCGGCAGATCACGCCAGTCTGCACATGGTGCACGCGCGGCTGGTACCGCACCGGCACAGGGTGCGACTACAACGGAAACCGCTATTTTCTCAAGGACGGCACCCCCACGGATAACCCGGCGCTGGATATGTGCGGCGGCCAGATACAGGACTGCGAAGCGCGGTTCGGGACGGGTAACCCCATGCCGTTTGGCGGCTTCCCGGCGGCAAACCTTCAGGGTAAATAACCATGCGAAAAAAACTGATGGATGCGATCCGCGCTCATGTTGCCGCGGAATATCCGAACGAGGCCTGCGGCGTGGTGGTGCAGGCCGGACGGGCGCAGCAGTACATTCCGTGCCGGAATATTTCAGCAACGCCCACTGAGGCCTTCACGATCTCGCCGGAGGATAAGCTGGCAGCATCGGCGCAGGGCGAAATCATTATGGTTATCCACTCGCATCCTGATGTGGTGCAGCTTGTGCCGTCCGAAATGGACAGGGTGCAGTGCGACTGGTCCGGGGTGGAATGGGGCATCATGAGCTGGCCGGACGGTGATTTTTGCACGCTGGCACCCCGTGAGGACCGGGACTACGCCGGGCGGCGCTGGGTGCTGGGCTTTGCTGACTGCTGGTCGCTGATCCGTGAGTGGTTTCAGCGTGAGCACGGCATTACCCTGGGTGATTACTCGGTACCGTACGAGTGGTGGGAGCAGGGCGAAAATCGCTACGACGATAACTGGGAGGCAGAAGGCTTTATCCAGGTAGACCCCGCTGATATGAGTCCCGGCGATATGATCATGATGCGCATACAGGCGCAGGTAACCAACCACGCGGCCGTTTATCTCGGTCACCACGAGCACCAGGACAATATCATGCTGCACCATAATTTCGGCAGCCTGTCCGCCCGGGTGCCGTACGGCAAATATTACCGAGACCGCACCGTTCGTGTGGTCCGGCACAGGGAGCTGATGAATGCTGAAAACACTGATTCTTGAAGGCCGCATGGCGAAAAAGTTCGGGCGCGAACACCAGTTTCACGTTGAGGATCTGCGCGAGATGCTGCGCGCCATGTGCAGCCAGGTTCCCGGCTTTAAACGCTACCTGTCAGAAGGGCATATGCAGGGGATCCGCTTTGCCTTCTTCAATGGCAAAAACAACATCGGCCTCGACGAGTTCGACATGACCCGCGGCGGTGCGGTGTACCGGATTTCAGCCATTACTGAAGGTTCAAAGCGCGGCGGTGTGCTGCAGATCGTTATCGGAGCGGTGGCGCTCGTGGCCGCGTATTTTACCGCGGGGGCTTCGCTGACGGCGATAGGTCTGAGCACGGCTGCCGCAACTGCGACAACAACGGCCCTGACTGGACTCGGCCTGTCGATGATGCTGGGCGGCGTGGTGCAGCTGCTGACCCCGCAGCCAAAATATAACGTTGGCGCGTCGTCCAGCACAGACAACAAACCCAATTACGCCTTTGGCGCGCCGGTGAACACCGTGGCTGTGGGTTATCCGGTACCTGTGTTCTTTGGTGAGCGCGAGATCGGCGGGGCCGTCATCAGCGCAGGGATCTTCTCCAGCGACCAGCAGTGAAATTTATTCTCAGCTACAGGCCACCTGCGCGTGGCTTTTTTTATGGGTGAACTATGCGACTTCCCGAAGATGAAACCCTTATTCAGGGACGTAAAGGCGGTGGCGCTAAACAGCACACTCCTGTTGAGGATCCGGATGACCTGCTGTCGACAGCAAAATTAAAAATGCTGCTGGCGATCGCTGAAGGTGAAATCCAGGGCGAGCTGACAGCACAGAACATCTTCCTTAACGACACCCCGCTGGCGAACGCCGACGGCAGCTACAACTTCACCGGCGTGAAGTGGGATTTTCGCCCGGGCACTCAGGATCAGGACTACATTCAGGGATTGCCTGAGGTCGACAACGAAATGTCGGCCAACGTGACAGTGAGCACCACCGTACCGTGGACACGCCAGTTCTCTGACCTGATGCTGGATGCCGTGCGGATTAAGCTGAGCCTGCCCGTACAGTACACCTATAAAGACAACGGCGACATGGTCGGCACGGTCACGGAGTACGCCGTTGATCTCTCGACTGATGGTGCGGCCTGGCAGACGGTGGTTAACGGCAAATTCGACGGAAAGACAACCACGGAATACCAGCGCGACATCCGCATAGACCTGCCAGCGGCCACTACCGGCTGGGCGGTGCGGGTGCGTCGCATCACGCCTGATTCCGTGGGTAACTCAAAACTGATAAACGCCTTCAGGGTGTTCTCGTTTGCTGAGGTGATCGACAGCAAGTTACGCTATCCAAATACCGCGCTGCTGTATATCGAGGTCGATGCCAGCCAGTTTACCAGTGGGGCGCCAAAGGTGACCTGCAGGCCGAAGGGCAAACTGGTACGTGTCCCGGACTCCTACGACCCGGTTACGCGCACCTACAGCGGCACCTGGTCCGGTGGCTTCAAAATGGCCTACACCAACAACCCGGCCTGGGTATTCTACGATCTGGTGCTGGATGAGATTTACGGCATGGGCACCCGCATCGATGCTGCCATGATCGATAAGTGGGAGCTGTATGCGATTGCGCAGTACTGCGATCAGAAGGTGTCGAACGGGGCGGGTGGTACCGAGCCGCGCTTCACCTGCAACGTCTACATCCAGAGCCAGCAGGACGCCTACACCGTTCTCAGCGATCTGGCGGCGATATTCCGGGGGATCACCTTCTGGGGCAACGACCAGATTTACGTGCGCGCGGATGTGCCGCAGGATGAAGTGGATTTTACCTACCACGCATCAAACGTGATTGACGGGTTGTTTACCTACGGCGGCGGCAGCTACAAAAACCGCTACTCGTCTGCCCTGGTGTCCTGGTCTGATCCGCAGAACCATTACAGCGATACTGTTGAGAGTGTCTACGATTCCGACCTGGTGAAGCGGTACAAGGTCAACCAGATGTCGATGACGGCGATTGGCTGCACATCCCAGAGTGAAGCGCACCGCCGGGGCCGCTGGGCGCTGCTGTCTAATGCGCGCGACGGAACGGTGTCATTTGGCGTGGGGCTGGACGGTTATATTCCCTTGCCTGCAGAAATTATCGGTATCGCGGATCCGTTCCGTGCCGGTAAGCAGAACGGCGGGCGTATCCGGGCGGTGAGCGGGCGAAATGTCACGCTTGATCGTCCTGCTGACTACGCCGCCGGCGACCGCCTGGTGGTCAACCTGCCAGACGGCAAGGCGCAGACGCGGACAATCGAGTCCGTAAGCGCAGATAAACAGACAGTGACGGTCACCACCCCCTTCAGGCTGCCGCCTGAGTCCGGTGCAGTGTGGGCCATCGACAGCGATAACCTGGCTATCCAGTATTTTCGCGTGACATCCATCCGGGCGAACGACGACAGCAACGGTGGTTTCACGATCACCGCGGTTCAGCATGACCCGAATAAATACCGCTATATCGATGACGGTGTACGCATTACGCCGGCACCGGTCACCGTCACGCCGGTAAGTGTTCTGCCGGCACCGAAAAACATTACCCTCACTGAAACCGACCACATTGAGCAGGGACTTACCGTTGCCACCATGAATGTGTCCTGGGACAGGGTGGATGGTGCTATCCGGTACCAGGCGCAGTGGCGCAAGGATAATGGCGACTGGATAAACGTGCCGGTGAGCAGCGCCCAGGGATTTACGGTGCAGGGGATTTACACCGGAAGTTATGACGTGCGGGTGCGTGCGCTTAACGCCCAGGATTCAGGCTCTCCGTGGGGTTATGCTGACACTACCTACCTTACGGGCAAAAACGGCAGGCCGGGAACGCCGCAGGCACTGGCCGCCACGGATGATGTTGTCTGGGCTATCGACATCACCTGGGCTTTCCCGGATGGCTCTGGTGATACGGCATACACCGAAATTCAGCGCGCAACCACCGAAGACAAGGCTAACCCGCAGTTACTGGCGCTGGTGCCGTATCCGGCCACGCATTACCAGCATGGCCCGATGCGGGCGGGCGTCAGCCAGTGGTACCGCGCGCGCCTGGTGGATCGTATCGGCAACACCGGAGACTGGACGGAGTGGGCGGCAGGCCAGTCCAGCTCTAACGCCGGTGATTATCTCGACATGATCGGCGACACGCTTGAACAGACCGAGGGCTATAAAAACCTCGTGTCGGACATTGCGGATCTGGGTGAAGATATCCAGTCGGCGCGCGACGACATCACCGCAGTCACGACAGAGTCGGCGGCGACTAAAGCGGGCCTGGCGCAGGAGGTCACGGACCGTAAGAAAGCCATCACCGACGAGGCCGCCGCGCGCGGGCAGGCGCTGCTGACCGAGAAGAACCAGCGCGTTGCGGATATCAGCAACGTCAACCAGACGATTCAGACTACCTCTGACTCGTTGGCGCAGCAGATCGCCCAGGTGTCAGCCGGCACCGGCTCGCAGTTTGATCCACTCAAAATCTGGCATTTCGATTCGACAGTGGAGGGCTGGACCGGGAACGGGACCCCGACCTTTGTTGACGGCTGGATACGCCCGGCGAACCATGCTACCGATCCCTGGGTGGCGTCTCCCGGCTCACTGGGTGTTAACTCGTCGTCCTATCGCTTCGTTAAAATGCGCATCAGGAAGTTCGGGGCGCCGGGCTGGGCGGGGCAGCTGCGGTGGCGTGGTACCGGTGGCTTCAACGACACCAACATGCTCACTGTCGGCGAGCCTGCATACGACGCCAACGGGATCGCCACGCTGGAGTTCGACAATATTCCCTGGCTGACAGAAGCTACGATGAATCAGTTCAGGCTGGACCTGTCCACCAAACAGGACGCCACAAACTATTACCTGATTGACTGGGTAGCAGTCGGACGGCCAACGCCTGGGGCCGGGATGGCGGCGCTGCAGCAGGAAACGGCGGCGCGCGTATCAGGTGACCAGGCGGAAGCTACGGCGCGCGAGACGCTGGCGACTCAGATCCGGGGCGGCTATACCGGTGACGATCCGTCAAAACTGGCATCGGGCTTGCTGTACACCGAACGCCAGGCGCGCATCACCGCGCAGGAAGCGGAGGTGACAGCCCGGACAGCGCTGGAAGCGACCGTTAACGCCAACAAAGCCAGCGTGACGCAGGAGCTGTCAACGCTGACGACTGAGCAGGAGGCGCAGGCCACTACGCTCTCGGGCCTGCAGACTACTGTTGGTAAAAACTCCGGCGATATTACGCGCATCGATAAAGCCGTCGCTGATAACAACAAGGCGCAGACCACCGCGCTGGCTGCGGTGAAGGCCACGACCGACCAGAACACGGCGGACATCAGCACGGAAACCACGGCCCGCACGGATGGTGACAGCGCGCTGGGTCGTCGCATCGATACGTTGAAAGTTGATGTGGATGGCAATACCGCAAGCCGTGACGCCGGTATCATCGGTAACATCACCAACGCGCTTGCCAACTTCACAGCTTTCTCTGATCAGCGTGTTACATTTGCTGTAGCCGACACGAAAGCGATGGCCGAGATCAGCGACGTCCGGAAGACCTCTGCGGATGCCACAAGCGCCGTGGCGGAGCAGGTCACTACGCTTAAGGCCACGGTAGAGCAAAACGGCCAGACCAACGCTGCAGCCATCACGCGCATTGATAAAGCCGTTACGGATCTGGAGAGCGCCACGGCAACCAGCATTCAGCAGGTGACGGCCGCAATTGGCGATACCAACTCCGCAGTCCAGACGACCAGCGAAGCTGTTGCTGATATCAACGGCAAGCTCTCCGCGCAGTGGGGCGTTAAAGTTCAGGTGGAGGCGAACGGCATTAAGCGCATCGCGGGTATCCAACTGGGGATTGATGCCACCGGCTCCTCTAACTTCCTCGTCAGCGCCGACACGTTTGCGGTTTACAACCCGACGACTACCGGGCAGGAACTGGTGTTTGCGGCAACCGGCGGCCAGATGTTTTTGCGGTCGGTGTTCATCCAGGATGGTTCTATGGATAACGCCAAGATCGGCAATTACATCCAGTCCAGTACGTGGGACGGGACGGGAAATGTTGGCTGGCACATCAATAAATCCGGGTACGCAGTGTTCAACAACGTAACCGTTCGCGGAACTGTCTATGCCACCAACGGGAGTTTTAAAGGAAGCATTGAGGCGACCAGCGGGAGTTTCAGGGGCACGGTCGAGGCGACATCTTTCATTGGGGATGTGGCAAACGTGGGTATAGCTGCAGATGCCTACGTATCAGGCGCAGCCGCAGCCTCTAGTTCGATTACCTTTACAGATTCCTCCTCCTCATCGCTGGATAAATCGGCCCTGCTCGAGGCAATGGTGTATGTGTCCTCTACCTCTGGTACTACGACCATCACCATCACACTCAACATCAACGGTAATGTCCGTGACATGGGGGCTATCAGCGTGCCGGCCGGGACAGGAGGGTTATGGATAACAGTGCGTCACGCTGTACGGAATCTTACTGCCAACGTGATTACAGGGACCATTACGGTTACTGGCACCGGCACGGCAAGTAAGCGCATTGCCGCTCCAACACTGATCATAACCCGGGGCACCGGTTCCTTCTCCTGATCCTCATAACCTCAGACCATCACACCCGGCTCCGGCCGGGTTTTTCATTTTAAGGACATCACGAATGGCTACGATTGATGACAATTTAGCAAAAACCGTCACGGAAGCATTTCGCCAGGCTCAAATTGATATCTCCAATCAGGACAAATTGCTGGTAGGCCCCGGCGACGTGACGCTTACACGGGCAGACGGAACTACGTTTACTGGTCCGTCATGGCCGAAGATGGCAGGGATCACCTCTTCTGCGATGCAATGGCGCGGCGGGATTCCTGCCAGCACCAATCTGAACACCATGGGGCCAAACTCAACCTATGTCGGCGCTTGGGGCCAGTCAAGCGTCAGCGCCACCGCTGCCGATCTTGCGAATGGATATCCAGCAGCAGAGCGCGGCGTGCTGGAGATATTCGCGGGCGGGCGCAGCAACGGCACCCAGCGATACACTACTGATGCAGGTCGGTTATTTATCCGCTGGCTTACCGGGTCATGGAATGGGTCAGGCCCTTGGTCTGATTGGTCTGAGGTTGGCGGGCTAAGCTCAAATACGGTGCTGCCTGCTGCTGTTGGACTTTCTGATGCTGCTTACTTTTCTCAGAATCAGACGTATGTATTATCCGGTTCACGGACAGATTTGCCTGCTGGTATAAACGGTAACGCTGTAATTATGTCGATTCGCCGCCAAGGTGGAACAATCGCAGGGCTTAACCAACTGCTATTTACCACTATTGGCACATATGAGCGACATGGAGCGCCTAATGCAGCTACCGGATGGACTTCTGTCAGTTGGTACGCTGGCGGAGATGCCAATGGCTGGCGTCTAATGGGTGCCGATGCGATGGCGGCGATCGGTATTGGCTTGGTCGCTCAGGCTCCAGTGTCAGCTTTCGACTGGCAACAGGCAGATTTTGTATCAGGATCGCAAATAGTCATCAACTTCTCCTCATCAATCAATCCACCTGCAGGTATCATATATTCCGATGGTACAGGTGTAACGATTGAAGTTATTCGGACTGCTAACGGCCAGGCAACATTGCGGTTGACGGCACATACTGGTGCTGGAACTAACCGTCGCGAATATTTGGTGTTTGTGAACGGAGCTAAAGGTACGCGAGGGTTCATTGTAAACCAGTGCTTTAACAGCGATTCATCCACCGTAATACCCATCACCAACGGCGGCACCGGGGCCAGCACTCCGGCTCAGGCTCGATCTAACATCGGCATCACGCTACAGACCAGCCTCAACGATCAGACTTCTGGGCGCGTTACTTCGGTGGGGTCGTTCGGGCTTGGCTCGACCGCGTTAACCACAATAAACCAGGAGTCTCGTCTTGGATCAGGCTTCTACATCTCAAAAATGAAGCTAGGCGGCGTTGACGATAACGCATCGGTAATCCTCGCGCCTTTCGATGCCAATACCGTTTATCAGGTCATCCTGCCGACTGTACTCCGTGAGCCAAAGATGTACCTCCGGATACTGAACACAGATAGCACCGTGAACGGCAAGCTGTGCGAGGTGTATACCACTGCCAACACAACGAAAGCGGCAGATGGAACGCTCAAAGGGGCTTCCCCAATCATCCAGATCTTTCATGATGGATCGCATTTGACAAACTCTGAATCCGAAGGGTGTGTTGTAACGCGCCTGGGTGTTGGTGAGTATCTGGTAAGCGGATGCATGGGCCTGAACGCCGATGCCGAGTGGGGCGGTATTGATGGCGGCTTTGACATCCCGAAAGATCGCAACAGACAGCCTCTGGTTTGGCTCGACTATGAAGTGAACGCAGATGGTTCTGTACTGGTGAAAACCTATCATCGCACTCACCCGGGGGCCCCGGCATTCGCCCGCAACGAACGCGAAGGATTTGCCGAAGGGGACCCAATAGATATACCTGCCGATCAGTTCGTTTCTGTCCGTGTTGAGATGCCTGCTGACAGCATCTATAACAAAAAGATGGAAGAGGCGGCGCTCATTCAGGCCGAGCGCGACGAGGCCAAAAGGCTGGAAGAAGAGGAGGCGGAGCGCGCGAAATCCGAGCAGGACAGGCTGGAAGCTGAAGCAATAGTGGAGCAGGAAAGGCTAAGAGCAGAAGCGGAGGCTGCAACCAATTCTGACGAACAACCGGATTTTCAGCAGCAATGATCAATAGGTACAGCCGCCTTGCCCTGACCTCTCCTGAAAACTACTGTATATAAACACAGTAAAAATAATAAGGAGGGGTTATGCCACGCAGAATCGATATTGAAGGGGCTTTTCGCGAAGCCATCAAACGGGAACCAAACGGCCGCCAGACGGTTTCGACGCAGGACTTTGTTGCGCAGCTGGTGGCGGTTAACTGGGAGTGGACGCTTAAAGAGGCGAACGACTGGATCGAGAGCCACGTTTCCACCTTTAAAGATATCTCAACCAGTGAGGGCCAGGCGCGCACCTTTATGCTCTATAACCCGAACGGAGGTCTGTAATGGGCTTTCCATCTCCAGCGGCTGATTACACCTCCCAGCGGATGACACCGGAACTGATCTGTGGCGTAGGCATCGATACGCGCATTCTTGAAACATCATCCGGGTTCGCACTGATCGAGCCAGTTACTCGTTTAGTGCAGGGGCAGACTCTGCTGATCCTCATTGGCGGTCGAACGCAGTTTGCGAAACTCAGGGGAAGGGCATTAATCACGGATGATGGCGAAGCGATTGAGGGGGAGGCCGCAGAGGAAGTGGAAGTTCTGGGGCGCGTGACGTTCTTCATCAACAGTACAGACGCTGATGACATTCCGGTGTAAGAAGTGGTGTGTTTTGGGGGCGAAATTGGGGGCAAAAATCATTTAGGGGCGTATTTTGGGGCGAGGAATTGACCAACATTGCCCGATATTGTCCATTACTGTTCTTTTGCAACTAACTGATTTTACGATAATTAAATGAATTTTCTGAAATTATAAAATCAGTTTCGTAGTTTAACGCTGATTATGTTGCACCGCGGATTAAGCAGCAAATCGTCTGTGGTGAAGGCATCGGCACCAGAATACTCGAAACGGTATCCGACTTTATTGTATTGTAGTGGTCAACAGGTTGGTGCAGGACCGGTTGCTTCCGATCCTTAGTGGTTGTGATGGGCCAATTTATATGTGGATTATTTGCACAAACGGTTGCCAAACGTGTAAAATGAGGGAAATGTCGGGGGGAGTAACTATGAAAAACCACTACTTCATTCCAGGTTTTGAACCTGATGAAATCCACGATATGGCGAAATCCGCGCTGAAACAGATTCATGAAAGAAAAGTTAATCTCGTTACGCATGGCAGTGACGAACCAAATCTTACTGTGATGGACGTGCCAATTGTGAATCTGAATGAACAATATGAATTTGAAGTGCATTACAGCTCAAATAATACTGATCCAAGCTGCGGGTATGGAGCTGGCGTAAGCGCAGGTTATAGAGCATTTCACCAGAATCATTATGTAACACATGTCCATAAAGGTTATGAGATTGATATAACGATTCATGACTTTGATCGACAGTTGGATTCTGCTGATCATGGCAAAAATGTTGTTGCTTATACAACCTCTAGCTCTAAGAAAGTAGCACAATAACAATTTTCATTAAACGCCCCGATTGGGGCGTTTTTTTATGGATTGATTATGACAGGACAGGATAAGAAATATGTATTCAGGGAGCTGGTTCAGAACAGAACAGATGTCCCCCAATTGATAGCATATGCAATTTATAAATCCCATAAAGACGAACGGGCGGTGTTCTTTCATGATGAGTTTGGAGAAGCATTGGTTCCTGCGAAGTTGCAAGAATGGCACGACAGTGTTGTGAACGATCCTCGGTGGCTCGATAACTACAGAAACAGAGCCGATCTCATTATCAAGGAGATAGAGATGCAGGCAGTTAGTAACGCTATGCCTGAAATCGAATTGAACCATCAAGGGGCAATTACTGCTCTCGAAAATGTTCATAAAATTGAAGTTGAGGCATTGACGCAACGCGTGCTGTCTGCGGAAAGCAAAGCGCGTGAAGAATGGGCAGAAAAAACAGAGGCTTGGGCTGTTAACCAAACCAAACCAGCGTGGTGGGTAAGTAATTTATTAGCTCTGTTAAAACTAATTGGTGGCTCAGTAATGGGCGTTTTAGGTGGTGCAATTGCAACAGCTTGTGTTGTAGGTTTATTAGCAATAATGAACCCAAGTTTAAGTGCCTCTGCTAATTCTATAGCAAAGGGATTGGTTGATAAGTTATTACCAACGGATGATCCATCTGGATTAGGTATTGAGAGTTTTACTAACGGACAACCAGCCTTAAACGAGAAAAAGCCCTGAAGGGCTTTTTTTTCATTCGAAAATAAAAAACCTGAACCATCAATTGGTAATGTCCAGACATTTAACCAATTTATAACTCCAGCATACATACTGCGCGAAAAAAAACGGCCGTATCCTATGATCTTTATCCCCTAGCGCTTGATACAGTACGGACTTAACAAGGTTTGTTTAAGTTACTTATCATACTAATAACTTAAGAGGATCTTGATCTATTATATGCAAAATAGAGTTATCAAAACTCTATGCCACTAATGCAAAAACAAGAAGTTATAAAGCATACCAAGAAGGCATAGAAATTGATTTTTTATTATAAATCCATTATAAAACAATTGGTTACAATTGGTTCATGGAACTACTGCTGCGTCATATGGAATGGTTCGAAGCCGCAGACCTGATCGTTAAAGGTATGGAAGGCGCGATCAACAACAAGACCGTGACCTATGACTTCGAACGTCTGATGGAAGGCGCTAAACTGCTGAAATGCTCAGAGTTTGGTGACGCGATCATCGAAAACATGTAATCCGGATTTCGGTTGTATGCGAACGGGAGCCTGATGGCTCCCGTTTTTTATGGGCGTTTGATGAGCGGATCTGAAGAGACCCCGGGCTAAATCCCGGTTATTTTAATTTGAAACCGCGCTGCATGACCGTTTCGCGTAAATTGATTCGCCCGCCGAGATAATCCAGGCTGGTCGCGGAATCAACGACGGAGCCGGCCCAGGTTTTGTCGCGCATATTCTGGCGACGACGAAATGCCTGATATGCATTTTCATAGCCTTCAAGGTACGAGCGATAGCGATCCTGTTGGTAGTGATTGTAATGGAGTACCATTGGCTGAGCCGGTCGCGGGCGAATGCTGCTGGTTCTGGCTCTATCGGGCCACCCGGTTGCCATGCCAAACGTGACAAAGCTGTACTCAGGCAGGTTGATGATATTTGCCACCTCTTTGGCAATATTACGCATCACCCCGAGATAGACTATTCCTAAGCCTATGGATTCCGCTGCAACGGCAGCGTTCTGGGCGGCAAGCGCGGCATCAATCGATGCCATCAGGAAAGAGTCGAGGTAGTCGAGCACAACAGGCTCTTTACCGGCATCTTTTGTTATTCCTGCACCTCGCGACAGATCTGCTACCCAGAGGAGCAGGGCGGGTGCTTCCTCAATCCACGGGATACGGTCCACGGGCACTGAACGTGCTACGGTATCTGAAATACGCTGTTTAAGCGCCGGGTCCGTAACGGCTACCAGGCTCCACTGATTCAGGGCAGAGGAGTTTGAGGCTGATTGCGCCGCAGCGACCATGGTCTCAATTGCCCCATCCGGGAGAGGTTCAGGCAAAAATGTCCTGACAGATTTATGGCCCAGCAGGGCTTCGACCTGCGGCGTCCAGATAATGTTGTCTGGTTTGGGTTGCTCAACACCGTATCGGGCTTCCAGCAACGCCTGTTGTTTTGCAGTAACGTCAGTCATGGTTTTACTCTCCTTCGGCAAATTTCATGACCGCAGGATAGCTGGAGTTGCCACACGGATAAGCCCCCGATTTACGACTTCAGTTTCCATATGTGTGCACAATCAGATGGCATACTTTAAAATAGAGACATGGATCATCTGTTAGCTATACGTATATTCCAGCGCATCGTAGAGACGCGCTCTTTCACAAAGGCCGCAGCACACCTGGATTTGCCGCGCTCCACTGTCAGTAAGAATCTCAAATTATTAGAGGAACATATAGGCACTAAGCTGATACAGCGCACGACACGTACTGTCACCTTAACGACTGAGGGTGCCGAGTATTACAGAAGGATCAGTAAGCTCGTCACTAAACTCGATGAAACCGAAGGCGCCATTCGGGATATGGGCGCCGCCGCGAAAGGAAGGCTGCGCATTGATCTTCACTCCTCGCTGGCGAATTTTGTCCTGATGCCGGTACTCGAAGAGTTTCGTGAACGCTATCCCCATATACAGCTGGCGCTTGGGGTGGGCGATCGCCCGGTTAATCTCATAGAGGAAGGTGTAGACTGCGCCATTCGCGCAGGTGAGCTGACGGATTCTTCTCTGATTGCGCGAACGCTGTATAAAGATCGCTTAATCACCTGTGCAAGCCCCGGCTACCTGAAACAGTATGGCGTTCCCAAAAAACTGACTGACCTTGAAAATGGACATAAAATCGTCGGCTATTTCAGTGCTGCAACCGGTGAGGCCTGGCCTCTGCGTTTCATGAGCAGGGGAGGCGAAAAACAGTTGGCAGCATTTGATATCGCCGCGAATGATAGTGCCGCGCTGATAAGTATGCTTGTCCACGGCATGGGCATAGGGCAAACACATGCTTCCGTAAGCCGTCGCTTTATAGCATCGGGTGAACTTGTTCCTGTTCTTGAAGACCTGACGCACAGACAATTTCCTGTCTCTATTATTTTCCCGCCAACAAAGCCGTTAAATGGCCGATTGAGAATATTCATCGACTGGATGATTGAGAGATTTTCTGGAAATAGTGCTTGGTAGGAAGCCGATGGGTGCCCGTTTTTTATGGTTACGCAGGAGGAATAATGCTTGATGAGACAGCGCTTCGCCGCATTGCCGCAGGTGAACTCTTGGCGGCAACACCAGCAGAGCTTGCCGCCGAACTTCTGACTATCCGTCAGGAGAACGCCCGCCTGAAGCAGCTTCTCGCAACCGAAGTGAAGCTCCCTTATGTCAGCGCCAGCCCGGTGTGCGATATCGAGGCCGGATACGCGGCAGGCGTCACCGACTGTAAAGAGGCGATACGTCGGGCAGGTTTTTTAATCGAAGGGGATGATTAAAAGATGAAACCCGACGGATGCCGGGCCTGCTCACATTAAAACCAGTTAAATTTGTCCGAAAGTATAAGCAACAAGGAACTGGCACAAACAAGGTTAATACAAATCACGAATCTGCTGGAAACATTCATGTTATCAATACCATTATGGCTGTACTGGGATTGTGCTAATAAGCGTAATCGCAAATCCCAGAACGTCAAATCGCAGGATAACAGGCAAAAAAAAGCCCACGAAACGTGGGCAAGTAATACTGGAAGCAATGTGAGCAATGTCGTACTGAATACCTGAGTGATTTGCTCAACTATTCAGTATTGAGAAAGATAATGTTTCTCATTAACGATTACAACCCCATCTTTTGTGTGGGACGCCGTTTGTGGACTTAATCTTAAAATCTTCACGTGATGGCTATCACAAACTTGCATTTCTGAATCCTGTGCTAAGCTTTCTGTGTACTTGATTTGACGACAAAAACCATACAGAGAGGAAAGCAGTTATGGGAATCATATCCTGGATTATCTTTGGGCTTATTGCAGGTATTCTGGCGAAGTGGATCATGCCGGGCAAAGATGGCGGTGGGTTCATCGTTACGGTCATTCTGGGCATCATCGGTGCCGTAGTGGGTGGCTGGATCAGTACCCTGTTCGGATTCGGCAGAGTCGATGGCTTTAACTTCGGCAGCTTTATGGTTGCAGTAATTGGTGCGCTGGTGGTGCTGTTTATTTACCGTAAGGTAAGAAGCTAACCCGACACACTTCAGAAAAAAGACCGCCAATAGGCGGTCTTTTTTCGCGATTCACCACCAGCCTAACTGGCTTCCGGCCACGGCCACAATGGCGACAATCAGCATAATAATCGTCGTTTTTCTCATTTATCCCCCAGGCGCAGCGTAGCCGCCGATAAAAAACCACGTTAAAAACACCACCGCCGTGATAAAAATCACGATCGGGAACAGAATACCAAGCCGCATGCTATCACCTGTCCTGAAATACAAAACCCGTCGAGTGTACGGGGTTAATCGATATTGAGAAAGGGCGTTTTCCGTTTCCCTTTTTTATCGCTGTACATGGCGGCGTCGGCTACCCGCAGTGCGCTATCTGCATCCAGTCTGGCAGGATCCACCTCAATCACCCCCAGGCTGGCGCCCGGGTAGACCAGATGCACATCCCCCAGCCAGTACTCCCCGGCGATCTGTGCGCTCAGCTGTCTCTTCAGCACCGTCAGCGACGTCTGCTCGCCGCTTTCGCTATCATGACTCAGGCAGGCCACCAGGAACTCGTCGCCACCCAGCCTGCCGACGATATCATCCTCGTCGCGTCCTTCATTCAACCGTTTACCCACTTCCACCAGGAACCGATCGCCAGCCTCATGGCCAAAGCGATCGTTAATAAGTTTGAAATTATCCAGATCGATATAGGCGATAATGGCGTTGCGGTTCAGATGACGCGCCAGCGAGAAGAGGGTGGTGAGATTTTCAAAAATCGCGCGACGGTTAGGCAGCCCGGTCAGGGCATCGGTATAGGACCAGGTAATCAGGGCGGCGTTAGCTTCACGCAACTGCCGGACAAGCGACTCTTTCTCAATGTACTGGGCGATGAGCCCGGCGAAGAGCTTTAAGACCTGCTCGCCGCGTTCGCTCAACGGTTGTTTATGGGTGCTGGTGGCGCAGAGGGTGCCATAGAGCGAACCATCCGTCAGATGAACCGGTATGCTCACGTAGGTGGTGATACCCAGCGCTTTTGCCGCGTCGCAGTCTGCAAAGCGTTCGGGGACGTTATCGCTATAGAAGCAGTCGGAATCGATCGCCCGTTTGCACAGCGTGTCGCCCCAGGGAACGCTGAGCCCTTCCGGGATTTGCATCTGTTTGCTGTTTCTGGCGTAGAGAATATGCTGCAGACGGGCGTTGATATCAATTTTGGTAAGGTAGGTGGACTCCATGTCCGTCACTATCTCAAGCATTTCGAGCAGCTGACGCACCAGGCCCTCAAGTGATTGCTCAGTGCTGAGCGTTTCTGAAACACGGGCAAGAATAATATCCGACATGACGCTGCTCAACTCCCCTTACAGATGATCTCTGTACCTGTCTGATTTGCTCAAAGATTGACGGCGGATAGTAAAACATGAATTAACAACATTTCATATATTCAGGCGAGGAAGGGCACATTCTGGCAGGAAAAAGCCCCGGCGCAGGGCCGGGGAAAATAACAGCTTGATTACGGAATGATGTTCTCTGGTCTTTGCGAGAACGATGGCACTATAGCGAGGAAAGATGTTGGCAGAATGAAGAAATCATGGAGAAAGATTAACCGCCTCCCCTGGTGACAGGGCAGACCGGCTGGGATAAACTTTGCTAAGATAATTCTTAAACTCTCAGTATCCAGCACGAGGAAGTATGTTCCAGTTAAATCCGGGCAGCCTGGCGATGGTTATCGGCGCCCGCACGCCAGCAGGTCGTCGCAATATTGGTAAATCTGTGGAGCTGTTTAGCCTCTGTCAGCCGGGGCAGCGTTTTTTAAACCCGGTCAACGGCGTGGTGACCGAGCTGCCGCGAGGGGCAGAACGTCCCCTGTGGCTGGTGACCGGTGATGTCTGGTCGGTGGATAACCAGCACGGTTTTGCCTTTGTTCGCCCGGAACACCTGATGCCGCTCACTCCTGAAGAGGCGCCTGAAACTCTCGACGCGCTGATGCTGGACTGAATTACAGCTTACGCAGCCAGTCGGCTAACACCAGCGCGTGATTTTGCTCCCGGTCTTTCGCGCCGTAGAGCAGCGTCACGGGCTGGTTGTCGGCCAGACGGGCAATGCGCCGCCCCTCATCTTCCTGCAAGGCCAGCTCCTGACGATAATGTTTGCTGAAGCTGGCGAAATCGATGGTCTCACTGTGAAAGTCCTTGCGCAGTCCATTGGAAGGCGCCAGCGTTTTACACCACTCATCGCACGCTAACGCCTCCTTTTTCATGCCCCGCGGCCAGAGTCTATCCACCAGGATACGGTAGCCATCGTCCTGGCTTGCCTCGTCATACAGTCGTTTGCACTGAATCATTCTCTTGCTCCTTAATCCGGGTGACGCGGTGCTGGCGGTCACGATCGTAACGGTATCACAGGTTGGCTTTCCGCTTTTGCCCACTTATTTTAAAGTGTTGTGATATCAACGAAAGATCGGTAGTCTGACGCGCCTTATGTTATCTGATATTTATCTGGCATAAGGATCACTGTATGGAACTCTCTGCCCTAAAAGATACCCTCCGAATTGCGCTGGTCGGCGACTACAATCATGACGTGCCGGCTCACCAGGCGATTCCTCTCGCCATTGATGATGCCGCCGCGGTGCTGGACATTACCGCCGACTACGACTGGCTGGCCACCACCGAATTAACCAGCCCGGAAGACCTGGTCGGCTACGACGCGATCTGGCTGGTTCCTGCAAGTCCCTATAAAAATGCTGACGCTGCGTTCATTGCGGCGCGGTATGCCCGGGAGAACAGCGTGCCGTTTCTGGGCACCTGCGGCGGATTCCAGCATGCGCTCATTGAATATGCGCGTAACGTTCTTGGCTGGCAGGATGCCGCCCACGCAGAAACCGATACCGCAGGGCGAATGGTCATTGCCCCCCTGACCTGCTCGCTGGTGGAGGTCGCCGATACCATTGAACTACGCGCTAATACCCTGATTGCTAAAGCCTATGGTCAGGAGGAGATCGAGGAAGAATATCGCTGCAATTATGGCGTTTCGCCTGAATTTGCGCAGGAGCTGGAGAAGGGCGATATGCGCGTCACCGGCTGGGACGCGCAGGGGGAGATCCGTGCCGTAGAGCTGGTCACCCATCCATTCTTTGTGGCGACGCTGTTCCAGCACGAGCGCGCTGCCCTTGCAGGGCGTCCTGCGCCGCTGGTGCAGGCGCTGCTTCGCGCGGCACAGAGTTACTGAATAAAGGGCTTAGCCGGGTGTGATCTCCCGGTCACGCCCGGCAAGGATCCCGCACACGGCCATGATGACTGACACCAGCGCACAGGCCAGCAGCGGGATCCGCCAGTCGCCGTTGGCATCATGGATTTTACCCATCAGCGGCGGGCCACAGGCGGCAAGCAGATAGCCGACCGATTGCGCCATCCCGGAAAGGGCTGCCGCCTGATGGGCCGAACTGGCGCGCAGGCCAATAAACGTCAGGCCGAGGATCATCGTCGCACCGGAGCCAAAGCCAAAAATCAGCGTCCACATCACCGCCATCGCCGGCATAAACCACAGCCCGGCAGCACTTACCGCACACATCATCGCCGCCAGTCCGGCGATACCGCGCTGATCTTTCAGGCGAAGCAGGATCAGCGGCACGACAATTCCCGGTGCCGCGGTCGCCAGCTGTAACAGCCCGTGCAGGGAACCCGCCTCGGTTTCGCTGTATCCGTGACTCTGCAGGATCGCCGGAAGCCAGCCAATAATCACATAGTAAATCAGCGAGTTAATCCCCAGAAACAGCGTCACCTGCCAGGCCAGTGCGGAACGCCAGATGCCCCGGCTGTGCAGGGCGCGGGCGCCGCTCAGGGTGCCGGCAGGGCGCTGACGCCATTGCGGCAGCCACAGCAGCAGGGCCAGCAGAGGAAATACCATCAGCATTAACAGTGCGCCGTGCCAGCCCGCGCCGCTCAGGGCAACCGGCACCACCAGCGCCGAGCCCAGCGCGGCGGCAGCTCCCATGGTCAGGGAGTACGCCCCGGTAAGTTTCGCCACCTGGCCGGGGAAATCGCGTTTGATCAGCCCCGGCAGCAGGACGTTGCCCAGCGCAATACCGCAGCCAATGATGGCGGTGCCGCCAAACAGCAATGCCGAAGAGGGAAGCGAACGCAGGGCAATCCCGGCGATGATCAGCAGCAGGGCGATAAAGAGGCTGCGCTCCATCCCGATGCGCCGGGCGAGGCCGGCCGCCAGCGGCGAAATCAGCGCAAAGGCCAGCAGGGGAAGGGTGGTAAGCAGTCCGGTCTGGGCGGTGGTCAGGGCATAATCTGTACGAATAGCATCCAGCAGCGGCGCTGCACCGGTAAAGGTCACCCGCAGTGAGGTGGCAATCATCAGGATCCCGGCAATCAACAGCGCTCGCTGTTTGCCGGTAGCAGAAAGGGCAAGGGTCATGGGAATCTCTTACGTCGAAATGAGGCTACAGGATACGCATTTTCACCGTGGTTGAAATCAAGCTAAAATGACAGATTATCGCTAATATCGGACAAAATGATGCCTGGACTCGGCCTTGCGGGATACGATCCCGACAGCCAGCACGATCCTGCGGTGGCGTTTCATGTACGCGTGGTGGAAGACGAGCAGCGCATTCCGTTCCACCAGCACCGCAAAGGCCAGCTGATTCTCGCCCTGCACGGAGCCATTACCTGCGAGGTGGAAAATGCCATGTGGATGGTGCCCCCGCAGTTCGCCGTCTGGATCCCCGGCCTGCTGCCGCACAGCAATAAGGCCACGCCCAGCGCCCGCCTCTGCTTTTTGTTTATTGAACCCGGCGCGGTATCGATGCCGGACCGCTGCTGCACCCTGAAAATCTCACCTCTGGTGCGGGAGTTGATCCTGACCCTGGCGGAGCGCAGCCCCGCTGAGCAGGAGCCTGCCACCCGGCGGCTGGTGCAGGTGCTGTTTGATGAGCTGCCCCGACAGCCACAGGAGCAGTTGCAGCTTCCGGTATCCACGCATCCCAAAATCCGCCTGATGAGTGACACCATGGCCGAATCGCCTGCCGCCTGGCAGACGCTGCACCAGTGGGCGCGCCATTTTGCGATGAGTGAGCGCAATCTCGCCCGGCTGGTGGTCAGCGAAACCGGGCTCAGCTTTCGCCGCTGGCGGCATCAGCTCCAGCTGATTGTCGCCCTGCAGGGGCTCATTAGCGGGCAGTCGGTGCAGCAGGTGGCGCAAAACCTGGGTTATGACTCCACCACGGCGTTTATCACGATGTTCAAAAAGGGGCTGGGCCAGACCCCGGCCCGGTATGTCGCCAGCCTCGCTACGACTTCCCGATAAACAACGACACCAGCCCGGCGGCGATCAGCGGGCCGACCGGGACGCCGCGGAAGAGCGCCACGCCCAGCACCGTACCCACCAGCAGACCCGCGACCAGCGTGGGCTGGGAGCTCATCAGCGTAACGCCGCGACCGCCAAGCCAGGAGACAAATACCCCCACGGCAATGGCGATCAACGATTTCCAGTTCATAAAGGCATGGATAAGCGTGGAAGCCGGTAATGTGCCGCTGGCGATGGGGGCCATCACCCCGATGGTCAGGATGATGATCCCCACGGTCAGCCCCTGTTTTTCAATCCACGGGAAAAAACCGCTAAGCGGCGTCACGCGAACGATGATCAGAACCAGAATTGATATTGCGACCGTGGTGTTATGGCTGATAAAGCCCAGCGCGGCCAGGCCCAGAAGAATGAGCAGGGTAGGGTCAAACATAGGGTATTCCTTGCCAAAATAGAAAAGTAAGCCTGCTTACTTTACGTGCTCGCGTGCCGGTAAAAAGGGTTTTGTGCAAAAAAGAGTGTGATTTGGGCGATTGCCTGAAGCGGAGAGACGGTGCGGGTTAACGCCACGGACAGGCGGTTCAGCCGGGAAAAAATGGCGTTATTTTGAATATTCGCTGCTGGCGTTGAGTATCAGCAAAACCAACAACATGACAATTTACAACTTTTTTCTACCGCTCTTATTCTCCTCACGCAACGTTGTTCCGGTTTACCCCCTTCGGCAAACTTTACGTAGTTTATGTGCCTGCTCGTTAAGCGCTTTCGTTATCGAAAGGATTCGGTTTCGCAGCGGTACACCACGCCACTCTTCAATCAGGCACAGCAATGAAAAAATTTACGTTTCCCCCCCATCCTCTGGCTCTGGCGCTGCTCACCGCCTTTTCCGGCGCAGCGCTTGCCGCGGGGACTATCAGCACAGCACCGGTGAACGATCAGGATGTGATCACCGTGACGGCACCGGTTCTTTCTCCACTTGAAGTGGTCACGTCGCCCAAAACCCCGCGCCAGCCGGTGCCGGCCAGCGACGGCTCGGATTACCTTAAAACCATCCCCGGCTTTAGCCAGATCCGTAATGGCGGCAGTAATGGCGATCCGGTATTTCGCGGCATGTTTGGTTCGCGTCTGCGCCTGCTAACCAACGACAGTGAAATGCTCGGCGCCTGTCCGTCGCGAATGGATGCGCCAAGCTCATACATCTCGCCGGAAAGCTACGATCTGCTGACGGTCACCAAAGGGCCGGAAACCGTGCTCTGGGGGCCGGGAAACTCCGCCGGAACGGTGCGCTTCGAACGTGAACCGCCCCGTTTTGACAGCGCCGGCATCAAGGGCGACGCCAGCTTTCTCGCCGCTTCGAATGACCGCTTCGATGAAAATGCCAATGTCAGCTTCGGTAACGACACGGGCTATGTACGCCTCAACGGCAATAAATCGAAAGCGGGCGACTACAAAGACGGTAACGGCGATCGTGTGGCCTCGAAATGGGACAAGTGGAACACCGATCTGGCCATCGGCTGGACACCGGATGCGGATACGTTACTGGAACTCACCGCCGGTCAGGGGGATGGCGACGCAAGCTATGCCGGGCGCGGCATGGACGGATCCCAGTTCAAGCGCGAAAGCCTGGGCCTGCGCTTTAAGAAAGAGAATATCGGCGACATTTTCGATTCCCTGGAGATGAGCGCCTATTACAACTACGCCAACCACATCATGGACAACTACTCCATGCGCTCCTCCGGCACCCCGGATTCCGGCTCCATGAACGGCATGCCGATGGGATCGATGGATATGTCGATGCCGATGGAAAAACAGGTCGATCGTCGCACCGTCGGCGGCAGGATGGTGGGGACCTGGCTATGGTCAGATTTCCAGCTGCAAAGCGGGCTGGATATGCAGACCAACACCCATCGCAGCAATGAAGATGATGAGGACAAAGGCTGGCAGGAGGATGCACGTTTTCACGATTACGGCGCGTTCGGCGAGCTGACGTGGAATGCGACCGATCTGAGTAAAGTGATTGGCGGCGCGCGTCTGGATAAGGTCGAAGTGGATAACTATACCAGCATCGGCAGCGACAGCCGCGAGGATACCCTTCCGGCGGGCTTCCTGCGCGTGGAGCATAATCTGGGCACGGCACCGGCGATGGTCTACGCCGGGCTCGGTTATACCGAACGATTCCCCGATTACTGGGAGCTGTTTTCGCCCACCTATGGCCCGGACGGCACCTCGGATGTCTTTGATAATCTCAAACCAGAGCAAACCACCCAGCTTGACGTCGGCGCCCAGTATAAAGGCGAGCGTACCACCGGGTGGATCTCCGCCTATGTCGGGCGCATCAACGACTTTATTCTGTTTAGCTACGATCCTGACGATTCCCACGTCAGCCAGGCCGACAACGTGGATGCCACCATTATGGGTGGGGAGATGGGCGCCTCCTGGCAGCTGAGCGATCAGTGGAAAACCGACGCTACCCTTAACTACTCCTGGGGGGAGAACACGGACGACCACCAGCCGCTGCCGCAAATGCCGCCGCTGGAGGCGCGTCTTGGCCTCACGTGGGAGCAGGGCGACTGGAGTTCAACCGGCCTGCTGCGCATGGTGAGCCCGCAGCATCGGGTGGCGATGAATGAAGGTAACGTGGTCGGCAAAGATTTCGATCAGAGCGCTGGCTTTGCCATTCTCTCCGCCAACGCGGCATGGAAGGTGAATAACTACCTGAAGCTGAGCAGTGGGGTCGATAACCTGCTGGACAAAAACTACAGCGAGCATCTTAACCTGGCGGGGAACAGCAGCTTTGGCTACTCCTCCGACACGCCGGTCAATGAACCGGGTCGGACCGTGTGGGCAAAAATGAACGTTACGTTCTGACAGAAAGCTAACGTAAAACCGCCGGTCAATGACCGGCGGTGGCGTTAACTGTTGCTGGTGGCAGATTGCTTATGGAAAAGCTCTCTGAATACCGGATAGATATCGTCCTGGTCGCGAATGTGCTGCATCGCGAAGTTATCAAACGTGCTTTGCAGATGTTCATACTCACGCCACAGCGTCTGGTGAGCGCGGCGGGTGATCTCGATATAGCTGTAGTAACGCACAACCGGCAGCAGTTTTTTCGCCAGAATTTCATGGCACAGCGGCGAATCGTCTGCCCAGTTATCACCGTCCGACGCCTGAGCAGCATAGATGTTCCACTGCGCCGGGTCGTAACGCTCCTTCACCACCTCATCCATCAACTTCAGGGCACTGGAAACGATAGTCCCCCCCGTCTCCTGTGAGTAGAAGAACTCATGCTCATCCACCTCCTTGGCCTGGGTGTGATGGCGAATATAGACCACTTCCACGTTCTTATAGGTTCGGCTCAGGAAGAGATAGAGCAGAATATAAAAGCGCTTGGCCATATCTTTGGTAGCCTGATCCATCGAGCCGGAAACGTCCATCAGGCAGAACATCACCGCCTGGCTTGAAGGCTCAGGACGCTTTTCATAGTTCTTGTAACGCAGGTCAAAGGTGTCGATAAACGGCACGCGCTCGATTTTGGCGCGCAGTTCGGCGATCTCTTTGCGTAAACGCTCCTCTTCCAGCAGCTGCGCTGGCTCGCTTTTCGCCACAATATCCAGGCTTGCTTCCAGCTCGCGCAGTTCACGCCGTTTGCCCGCGGTCATGGCGGTACGGCGCGCCAGTGAGTTCTGCAGCGAACGCACCACGCTGATATTTGCCGGCACGCCGTTGGCGGTAAAACCGGCCCGGTGGGTTTTGTATTCGTTCAACTGACGATGCTGGTTCTTCTTCAGATTCGGCAGGGCCAAATCCTCAAACAGCAGATCCAGGTACTCATCCTTGGAGATCTGAAACACAAATTCGTCCTGACCTTCACCGTCCTGGCTGGCCTGGCCCTGACCACTGCCGCCGCCACCGCCGCCCCCCTGTGGACGTTCAATACGGTCATTCTGGACAAAATGGTCATTACCGGGATGAACGCGATGGCGCAAACCACCGCGCCCCTGATGGAACATCGGTTCGCTAATATCATCCGTCGGGATAGAGACGGACTCCCCACTGTCTACGTCGGTCACCGAACGCTTGTTAATGGCCTCGGAGATCGACTGTTTGATTTGCGCTTTATAACGACGCAAGAAGCGCTGGCGATTCACCGTGCTCTTGTTTTTGCCGTTAAGACGCCGGTCAATAAACCAGGTCATATGCCCCCCGTACTGCATTTGCCAACTTTCAGTGCCCGTAAGTGCCGGACAGCGCTGACGCTTATCCGGCCTACGGAACATTGTTGTAGGCCCGGCAAACCACACGCCGCCGGGCTTTTTGGGCTGTTAAGATGACTTACGCACGCGCAGGTACCATTCGCAGAGCAGGCGAACCTGTTTGCGGGTGTAACCTTTCTCCATCATGCGGTCGACAAAATCGTCGTGCTTTTTCTGCTCTTCGGTTGAGGTTTTGGCATTGAACGAAATGACCGGCAACAGCTCCTCGGTATTGGAGAACATTTTCTTCTCAATAACGGTGCGCAGTTTTTCGTAGCTGGTCCAGTTTGGATTCCGTCCGCTGAAGTTCGCTCTGGCGCGCAGCACGAAGTTGACGATCTCGTTACGGAAGTCTTTCGGGTTACTGATCCCGGCAGGCTTCTCGATTTTTTCCAGTTCCGCATTCAGTGACTCGCGGTCAAAGAGCTGGCCGGTATCCGGGTCGCGATACTCCTGATCCTGGATCCAGAAATCGGCATAGGTGACGTAGCGGTCAAAAATGTTCTGTCCATACTCGGAGTAAGATTCCAGATAGGCGGTCTGGATCTCTTTGCCAATAAACTCGGCATATTTCGGGATCAGATAGCCTTTCAGGAACTCCAGGTAACGTTCAGCCTGTTCCTGCGGGAACTGTTCACGTTCAATCTGCTGCTCCAGCACGTAGAAGAGGTGTACCGGGTTAGCGGCCACTTCGGTGTGGTCAAAGTTGAACACACGGGAGAGGATTTTGAACGCGAAACGCGTGGAGAGACCGTTCATCCCTTCATCGACACCGGCGTAGTCACGATACTCCTGATAGGATTTCGCTTTCGGGTCGGTATCTTTCAGGCTTTCACCGTCGTAAACACGCATTTTCGAGTAAATGCTGGAGTTTTCTGGCTCTTTCAGGCGCGACAGGATTGAGAAGCGCGACAGCGTCTCCAGGGTTCCCGGGGCGCAAGGGGCATGAACCAGCTCACTGTGGTTAAGCAGTTTTTCGTAAATCTTGATCTCTTCGGAGATCCGCAGGCAGTAAGGCACTTTGACAATGTAAACACGGTCAAGGAACGCCTCGTTGTTTTTATTGTTTCTGAACTGAACCCATTCAGATTCGTTGGAGTGCGCCAGGATAATGCCGTTAAACGGCAGGGCGGAAATACCTTCCGTCCCGTTGTAGTTACCTTCCTGGGTTGCCGTCAACAGTGGATGCAGCACCTTAATCGGCGCTTTAAACATCTCGACGAATTCCATAATCCCCTGGTTGGCGCGGCACAGCGCACCGGAATAGCCGTATGCGTCAGGATCGTTTTGCGCGTGGTTTTCCAGTTTACGGATATCCACTTTACCGACCAGAGCAGAGATATCCTGGTTGTTCTCATCACCCGGTTCAGTTTTGGCAATCGCAATCTGCTCCAGAATGGATGGCCATACTTTCACCACGCGGAATTTGGTGATATCACCGCCAAATTCGTGCAGGCGCTTCGCTGCCCACGGCGACATGATCGTCCCGAGATAGCGGCGAGGGATGCCGTACTCTTTATCCAGTATCTGCGCATCTTCCTGCGGGTTAAACAGGCACAGCGGATGGTCGTTCACCGGGCTACGTTCACCGTTGGCGCTCAGGACGTAGATAGGTACGCGCTGCATCAACGATTTCAGCCGCTCGGCCAGCGAGGATTTACCGCCGCCAACGGGACCCAACAGATACAAAATCTGTTTCTTCTCTTCCAGACCCTGAGCAGCATGTTTCAGATAAGAGACAATCTGCTCGATGGCATCTTCCATGCCGTAAAATTCTTCAAACGCAGGATATCGGGCGACGACCCGATTCGAAAACAGACGGGAAAGCCGTGGCTCCTGGGCGGTATCAACCATATTTGGCTCACCGATAGCCATCAATAGTCGTTCCGCCGCATTGGCATAAGCACTGCGATCTTGCCGGCAGATGGTAAGAAACTCCTGCAGTGTGAACTCTTCGTCCTTGGCAGCTTCATAACGCTGGCGATAGTGATCGAATATATTCATGGCATGCCGTCCTTTCGTTTTTTAGCACAGGAAAAGAGCCGTTCATATGAATAGTAGAGGCTCCCGGAAGCGGGATCCGTTGCACCTCACTGCCAGAGCAGCAACCCGTGTGCCAGGTCGGGCGGCTGAAACTGCGGGGTGATCAGGTATTCAGCTTCTTAAAATTAAGCGTAGATGGCATTTGCAAAACTTGCATGTATGCCAAAACTAATTTCAATGACATATCAATAACTCATCCAAAAAAATAGCCAAATCTTAAACGTCAAACACACTTATTTCACTGAACGGTAATGCGCGTGACAGCGTTTCGTCATCTGCCGCAAACAAAATATTCTGTTAATCAAATTGATTAGCAGACAAAAAATTTTGAGCAATGGGGGAGATGACGGTTACACTTCACTCGCTGATTATTTGACTACAGGAAAGAATGGATTGTGACCAAACTCAAACTTCTGGCACTGGGGATTATCGTTGCCACCTCAGTAAGTACAGCATACGCGGAGAATCAGTGGTCAATTGGTGCTGGTGTCGGCGTAATCAATAGCCCTTATAAACAGTACGATCGTGATTTCTACCCGGTTCCGGTTATCACCTATGAAGGCGATAACTTCTGGTTCCGTGGGCTGGGCGGTGGCTACTATCTGTGGAACGACCAGACCGACAAACTCTCCATCATGGCTTATTACGACCCGACGCACTTCAAGCCTGGCGACAGTGACAACCGTCAGCTGCGCCAGCTGGACAAGCGTAAAAGCACCATGATGGCGGGGATTTCATGGGTACATAACACGCAGTACGGTTTCCTGCGCACCGCCCTGGCTGGCGACACGCTCGACAACAGTAACGGTTATATCTGGGATCTGGCGTGGTTGTACCGTTACACCAACGGCGGGCTGACGCTCACCCCGGGCATCGGTCTGGAATACAACAGCGACAACTACAACGACTACTATTATGGCGTTTCCCGTAACGAAGCACGACGCAGCGGCCTGCGCAGCTACGATGCAGACGACAGCTGGCAACCGTACCTGGAGCTGACGGCCAGCTATAAATTCGCCACGGACTGGAACGTCTACGGTACCGGCCGCTATACCCGTCTCAGCGATGAGGTGAAAGACAGCCCGATGGTTGATAAATCGTGGACCGGTCTGATGTCGGTGGGTGTGACCTACAGTTTCTGATTGTGCATTTGTACTGCGCAATTTGTGCATCATAACGGGGCCCTCGGGCCCCGTTTGTTTTAGGGTGGTGCAGACAAACAGGAGCGTATTATGAGCGAAAAAACCGTCAACTTTGGCGACAACAGGGTGCTTCCGGCCATCGGTCAGGGCACCTGGTATATGGGTGAAAAGGCAAGCCGGCGCCGCCAGGAGAGCGATGCCTTACGGGCAGGCATTGAGCGGGGGCTGACCCTGATCGATACCGCGGAGATGTATGCCGAGGGCGGCGCGGAAGAGGTGGTTGGCGAGGCGATTAAAGGCCTGCGCGATAAGGTCTTTCTGGTCTCCAAAGTCTACCCGTGGAATGCCGGTGGCAAAAAAGGGATTGCCGCCTGCGAAGCCAGCCTGCGCCGTCTGGGCACCGATCATATTGACCTCTATCTGCTGCACTGGCGGGGAAATTATTCTCTGGCAGAGACTGTCGAACTGATGGAGACGCTGCAACAGCAGGGCAAAATTGGCCGCTGGGGCGTCTCGAACCTTGATTATGCGGATATGCAGGAGCTGGGACAGGTGCCGGGCGGGCAGGCCTGTGCCACCGATCAGGTGCTCTACCATCTGGCCTCACGCGGTATCGAATATGATCTGTTGCCCTGGTGCCAGCAACAGCAGATGCCGGTGATGGCCTATTGCCCGCTGGCGCAGGCCGGGCGACTGCGCGCCGGGCTGATGAATCACCCGGTGGTCAATGCGATTGCCAGAGAGTACAACGCCACGGCGGCCCAGGTGCTGCTGGCGTGGGTGATCGGTCACCCTGGGGTGATGGCGATCCCGAAGGCGTCATCAATCATGCATGTGGAAGAGAACGCGGGCGCGCTGGGCATTACCCTCTCAGCAGAGGCGTTACAGAAGCTGGATGCCGCCTTCCCGGCGCCGAAAAACAAAACGGCATTAGACGTGGTGTGAAGTGTGCGTCATGCCCTCTCAGCATGGAGAGGGCAAGGGCAGGGCATTAACGCTTCACAATGTGAATGGTTTGTCCCAGACGGGTCGGTTTCTCTTCCGTCGCTTTTTGCGGTTCGCTGACGCAGGCGGTCTCTACGCAGACAAAGGTTTTATAACCGTCATCCGGCATATCGCCCATGCTGACTGACAGCGCCGGGCCAGGGTTCCAGCCAACCACGTTGCTGTGGTGGTGATGAATTACTTCAATGGCGCGGTTCAGGGAGGTATCTTCGATAACGCTGCACGCTTCCGGGTTCAGATAGACGCGGTCGGTACGATCCGGGAAGGTTTGCGCGCCGTCGGTCAGTCGGCCTTCTTTCGCATTATCCACTTTGTCGATAAAGGTATCGCCAAGGCCGTTCACGGTGACGGCAGCGATATCGCCGACGTTGAAGTAAGTGTGCAGGGCGGAAGTGGTTTCAAATTCACCGTGCGCTTCCAGTTCGATCTCGCAGGTTTTACCCAGCTTAAAGCGGGCATAGAGAGTGAAGTCGTGCGGCCAGAGTTTGCGCGTTTCATCATCGCTTTGCAGCTCAAAGGTTAACACCACGCCGGACTCATCTTCGTTGTGGGCTTTCAGCGTCCACGGCAGGTTGCGGGCAAAACCGTGCGACGGCAGACCCTCCTGCGCCGCCGGGCCAAACCACGGCCAGCAGATTGGTACGCCGCCGCGAATAGCGGCCCCTTTTTTGAAAGAGGTGTTATCGCTTAGCCACAGCGCTTCCATTTCACCTTCCGGCTGCCAGGAGAGCAGGTGCGCGCCGTGCAGGGCAACAGAAGCCTGAACCTGCGGATGGTCAACTACGATCACTTCAACATCGTCAATCTGACGGCGGGAAAGCACAGGGGTAAGCTGTTCGACTACCGGAAGTGCAAAAATTGTTTTAATCATTACGCAATCCTCTGTCTTTAAAGCAAAAAAAAGGCGACCAGGGTCGCCTTTTTGGATCAATTTCTCATCTCACTTATTTGGAGATGTGAGCGATCAGGTCCAGAACTTTGTTAGAGTAGCCGGTTTCGTTGTCGTACCAGGAAACCAGTTTCACGAAGTTGTCGTTCAGTGCGATACCTGCTTTAGCATCGAACACGGAAGTGCAAACTTCGCCGTTGAAATCGGTAGAAACAACGTCGTCTTCGGTGTAACCCAGAACGCCTTTCATTGGGCCTTCAGAAGCCGCTTTGATTGCTTTCTTGATTTCTTCGTAGCTTGCTGCTTTTTCCAGACGAACGGTCAGGTCAACAACAGATACGTTTGGAGTTGGAACGCGGAACGCCATACCAGTCAGTTTGCCGTTCAGTTCTGGCAGAACTTTACCTACAGCTTTAGCTGCGCCGGTAGAAGATGGGATGATGTTCTGAGCTGCGCCGCGGCCGCCGCGCCAGTCTTTGTGAGACGGGCCGTCAACGGTTTTCTGAGTCGCGGTGGTTGCGTGAACAGTAGTCATCAGACCTTCGACGATGCCGAAGTTGTCGTTGATAACTTTTGCCAGCGGTGCCAGGCAGTTGGTGGTGCAGGATGCGTTAGAAACGATGTCCTGGCCAGCGTAAGTTTCGAAGTTAGCACCACGAACGAACATTGGGGTGTTGTCTTTGGAAGGACCGGTCAGAACAACTTTTTTCGCGCCAGCGGTGATGTGCTTACGCGCAGTTTCGTCGGTCAGGAAGATACCGGTTGCTTCAGCAACAACGTCAACACCGATTTCGTTCCATTTCAGGTTAGCTGGGTCTTTTTCAGCAGTAACACGGATGGTTTTGCCATTAACAACCAGGTGGCCGTCTTTCACTTCAACGGTGCCGTTGAAACGACCGTGAGTTGAGTCGTACTTCAGCATGTATGCCATGTACTCAGCGTCTAACAGATCGTTGATGCCAACGATTTCGATGTCAGAACGTTCCTGCGCAGCACGGAAAACAATACGGCCGATACGGCCAAAACCGTTGATACCTACTTTGATAGTCATATATTCCACCAGCTATTTGTTAGTGAATAAAAGGTTGCGTGTAAAATTACAAAAACCTTACGCAGCGTCAAGCGGAATCGTGTCAATCATTGCGACAAATCAATCCTTAGCATTAGCTTTGCTCGATTGACCTACCTCACATTCCCTTGGAGCTTGCACCCATATGGGGCCTGCGCACGGAATTTTAAAGGGCTGCCCACATAAAAACGTGGAGTAGATCACATTTGTCTGACCGCTTCTGCGCAACGAGTAAGTTTAGATCAAAAGTTCATACTTCAGTGTTAATGTTTTGTTAGAATCGGCTGTAAAAGTTGTCTGTTTCAACTGCGAGATGTAAGCCTATGTCGAATCAACATAACTCCGATGAACTGAAAAAAAACCTCACCGAAATGCAGTTCTACGTGACGCAAAATCACGGGACGGAACCGCCATTCACCGGGCGTCTGCTGCATAACAAAAGGGATGGTGTTTACCACTGCCTGGTCTGTGACGCTGCGCTGTTTAGCTCCCAGAGTAAATACGATTCTGGCTGTGGCTGGCCAAGCTTCTATGAACCGGTCAGTGAAGAGGCTATTCACTATCTGAAGGACCTCAGCCATGGTATGGAGCGCATCGAGATCCGCTGCGGAAACTGTGACGCCCATCTCGGTCACGTCTTCCCGGATGGCCCACAGCCGACAGGCGAGCGTTTTTGCGTCAATTCCGCCTCCTTAAGCTTCACCGACGACGAGAATGGCGACCAGACGAAAGGCTGAAAAATCGATTCAGCAAATTATTCCTTCGGAGCCCGATTTAACATGAATATTGAAGAGATGATCAATGGCATGACGCCGGAAGTGTATCAGCGTCTGGTCACGGCGGTAGAGCTTGGCAAATGGGCCGATGGCGTGGCCCTGACCCCGGAGCAGAAAGAGAATTGCCTGCAGCTGGTGATGCTCTGGCAGGCGCGCAATAACACCGAAGCGCAGCATATGACCATCGACACCCAGGGCCAGATGGTGATGAAAAGCAAACAGCAGCTGAAGGAAGATTTTGGTATTGCACCGAAGCCGATTGCGACGCTGAAGGTCCAGTAATCAGAACCATTGCAGCCCGGTGAATGGCTCACCGGGCCTGTTTAACGTTACGGGTGTTTTATCCCCAGCGACTCGGCCAGCTGCTTCGCCAGCTGGTTGTTATCATCCGCGCCGTACTCCCAGAACATCGCTCCGGCCAGACCTTTCTCTTTGATGTACTCGGCTTTGATCGCCACCGAGCGCGGGTTTTCATACGACAGGGCAAACAGCGGATTGCCGTTATCGGACTTCACCGACAGCCACGGCACTTTCGCCTCATCGTCCCACTGTTCGGTAAACCGTTTCTGCGGATCGTTTAAAAACGTCTTCACAATGTCGTTGTATTTCACGTAGGTGTCTTTGGTCAGATCGTAGCCCAGTGATTTGAACAGGGCGATCTGCTGTGCGCTGAAGTAGGGCTGGGTCGCGGGATTTTTCTGCGCGTCCGGTTTGCTCCAGTCGATACCTGGCTCGACGGCACGTTTCGGCACGCGACCATAGAAGCCGATACCGAGATTCATCTGCTGTGGCTTCAGCCCGGCGGCCAGATAGTTGTTCACCACAAAGTCGACGCTATATTTATCCGCGGCGGCAACGGTCGGCCAGGCGCTGGAGTCATAGAGGTTGGCGTTAAAATACTGGGTGCCATACGCCATGTCGTAGGTCATCAGGTTGATGTAATCGAGCAGGGGCGCCACTGCCTTCACATCCACCCAGCTTTTTGGGCTCTCGGCGTTGGCGCCCACCGCGATGGTCACCAGTTTTTTATCCCCGAACGCGCTACGCAGCTCTTTCAGCAGGGCGGTAAAGTTAGCCCGGTCTTCTGGCTTGCTGGCGACCAGCCCCCATGCGCCGTTAACCGGAAACTCCCAGTCGAGATCGATCCCGTCGAGGCCATATTTCTCTACGATCGCCCGTGCGGAGCGGATAAACACTGCGCGGGTCTCCGGGGTGGATGCCGCGCCCGAGAAGCCACGAGCCCCCCAGCCGCCAACAGAGAGGAGCACCTTAAGGGCAGGGTTCTGTTTACGCAGGACAGGGAGCAAAGCCAGATCGGCTTCAACCTTAGGAGATAACCAGATTTGATGCAGTCTGGCCGGGTCTTTTAACGCCGGATTGGTTTCGTCTTTCTCGTCGTTATAGATCAGACCAAAGGAGTAGTTCAGGTGGGTGATCTGGCGAACATCGAGTTTATTGATATCCCCGCCCGGCCCGGCAGTGACGTCGCCGCCACCGTTAAAATAGCCGACGGACATCAGCGAACTGGCGGAAGCAATGGATGCGCAGAGCAGGGGTAAAGCTGCCAGCAAGGGCAAACGTTTCATAGCAATTCCTCTTCAATTTTGACGGTAAAAAAAGCACGCCACGTAAGGGCGTGGCGAAAAAAGTGCCAAAAAAGAATAACATTGCCGTCTCGCTGAGAGTGCGAGGCAGTTCACTTTATGAGACTTAATGAGAATTATGCCCGGTGGCGCTGCGCTTGCACGTGCCGACGGATGGCGGGTTTTGCCCGGCGGCGCTGCGCTTGCACGGGCCTACGGTTGGCGGGGTTTTGCCCGGCGGCGCTGCGCTTGCACGGGCCTACGGTTGGCGGGGTTTTGCCCGGCGGCGCTGGCGCTTGCACGGGCCTGAGGGTTTTGTAGGCCGGGTAAGGCGTAGCCGCCACCCGGCACAAGGCTATCAGGCCTGCGTCTCCTGCCAGTCCGCCAGCGTATACAGCGTCGCACCTTCCGCCGCCATATCCATAAACGCCTGGGCGCTATCCTGGCGCTGAATATTCACCCCACGACAACCGTCGGTAATGACGTTCACCCGGTAGCCCAACTGCAACGCGTCCAGCACGGTAAATTTTACGCAGTAGTCCGTCGCCAGCCCCATCACAATCAGCTCCACAATTTCGTGATGGCGCAGCCACTGATCCAGCCCCGTTTTTTGCCGGTGCCCATTGTCGAAAAAGGCGCTGTAGCTGTCGATGTCAGGGTTTTCACCCTTCTGGAACACCGCGTCAATGGCTTTGCTGTTAAGCAGGGGATGCAGCTCTGCGCCTTCGGTATGCTGCACGCAGTGATCGGGCCAGAAGGTCTGCGGCAGGCCGTCCAGTTCGCCCTCGGTAAAGGGCTCAACGTCATGCTGGCTGGCAAAACTGCCGTGATCCGCCGGGTGCCAGTCCTGGCTGGCAACCACCGCTTCACCGCGCGCCTTACACCACGCAATCAATTCGTTGGCGACGTCTACCGTACTGTCGCCTTCGGCCACCGCCAGCGCGCCGCCCGCGCAAAAATCATTCTGTAAATCGACCAGTAACAGGGCTCGTTGCTTCATAGGAACTCCTTATTCGTCTGGCGTCAGTTCGCCACGCAGGTTTTGCATCATCGCGGTGCGGATCGCCTGCACATCCAGATCCTGACTGAGTAAGTAGTGAAGTTTAGTCAGCGTGGCCTCGACCGTCATATCGAATCCGCTCACTACCCCCGCTTGCGCCAGGGCGTTACCGGTGGCGTAGCCGCCCATATTTACTTTACCGGACATACACTGGGTCAGGTTCACCACCACAATCCCACGGCTGCTCGCCTCCTGAAGTTCTTTCAGGAACTCGCCGTTCTGCGGGGCGTTACCCACGCCGTAGGAGCGCAGGATCAGCGCTTTCACCGGCTGACGGAGGAAGTTACGCACCACCTCGGCGGAGATACCGGGGTAGATCGTCACCACGCCAATGGGCTGCGGGGTGATCGGATGGACCACCAGCTCGCCGGAGGTGTGCGGCGCCGGAGGCGTACCGAGGCGGCGAATATGAATACCCGCTTCCAGCAGTGGCGTGAGGTTCGGTGAGGCAAAAGCATCAAAGCCGTCGGCGTGGGCCTTGGTGGTGCGGTTTCCGCGGTAGAGCCGGTTATTGAAGAACAGGCTCACTTCGTTGATCGGGAAATTGGCCGCCACGTAGAGGGAATTAAGCAGGTTGATCTGCCCGTCGGAACGCAACTCCGCCAGCGGGATCTGCGATCCGGTGACGATCACCGGCTTGCTGAGGTTTTCCAGCATGAAGGAGAGCGCCGAGGCGGTAAACGCCATGGTGTCGGTGCCGTGCAGGATCACAAAGCCGTCGTAGTCGTCGTAATGCGCTTTAATGTCGTCGGCGATGTGCTGCCAGTCTTCCGGGGTCATGTCGGATGAGTCCATCAGCGGATCATATTCGTGAATGGTGAAGTCCGGCATCTCCGGGCGATGGAATTCAGGCATTAATGCCAGCTGGCGCTGCAGATGGCCAGATACCGGGATGTAGCCATTTTCCGAACGCTGCATACCGATGGTACCGCCGGTATAGGCCACATAAATTGATTTCTTTTGCATGATGTAAGGTTCGTTTGCTTCAAAGAAAAATCCCCTCTTCGCGGAAGAGGGGATGGGAATTACCGTACGTTAGCGCAGGTGAGGCAGAACGCGTAGCGGTTTTGCGGATCGTTGAAGGCGGCCAGCTTGTCGCCCTCGGCTTTGACCGCTTTCGCCGCCGTGGCGACCGGAGCGGGCAGGTAAGCCTGCAGCGCGTCTGGCAGCATGGCTTTTACCGAGCCGGAGACGCTGTCCATCACGAGATCCATGAAGGTCGGCTCATCCTGATAGAAATCGACGTGCCACTGCTTCAGCTTCGCCAGTTCAGCGGCTTTGGCGACGGCATCATCGAAGTCGCCCAGGTTATCCACCAGACCGTTGCTCTTCGCATCCTGACCTGTCCAGACGTGACCCTGGGCAATCTGGTCGATCTGCTCCGGGGTCCGCTTACGGGAGTCGGCCACCAGGGTGATAAAGCGCTTATAGCCATTCTCAATGCTAAGCTGCATCATCTGCGACACTTCCGGCGGTAACGCTTTGGTTACGGCAATGTCGGCCAGCGGCGACGTGGCGACGCCATCGGTATGCACCCCCAGATAGTCGAGGCTGTTTTCAACGGTGTTAATCACCCCGAAGATGCCGATGGAGCCGGTAAGGGTGCTCGGGTTCGCCACGATGTAGTTCGCCGGGGTGGAGATCCAGTAGCCACCGGATGCTGCCATACCGCCCATGGAGACCACTACCGGTTTCCCGGCGGCGCGCGCGGCTGCCAGCTCAGCGCGGATCACTTCCGATGCGCTGACGCTGCCGCCCGGGCTGTTAACCCGCAACACAATCGCTTTCACTTTCGGGTCGAGGCGCGCGTCGCGGATCTGCGCGGCAGTGGTATCGCCCCCAACGTTGCCCGGCGTCTCTTCGCCATCCATGATCGCGCCGTTCGCGAAGACCACAGCGATGCTGTCCCCGGTATCGGCTCGTTTTTTCGCCTGATAATCATAGAAGCTGATGGCGCTGTAGTTCTTCTCCTCTTTGCTCCAGCCGAACTGTTTGGTCAGGGACTTTTCAATTTCGGCGCTTGAGCCCAGGGCATCCACCAGCTTGTTATCCAGCGCATATTTCGCGGTATCGCCATCAACCTTACGCAGCCCATCCAGCACGCCCTGCGCGCCCGGGAAGACCTGCCCGGTGGTGATCTGGCGGTTAGCGGCCACGGTGCTGAGGTAGTTCTGCCACAGTTCGCCAATCCAGCGGCTGTCCGCTTCACGGGCGGCAGGGGACATATCGTCGCGGATAAATGGCTCAACGGCAGATTTATAGGTCCCGACGCGGAAGACGTGGGTGGTGACCTTCAGCTTATCGAGAAGCGATTTGTAATAGAGGCCGTTGGTGGCAAAACCGTGCAGATCGACGGTGCCCTGCGGCGAGAGCCACACTTTATTGGCAAAGCTCGCCAGATAGTACTGCCCCTGGCTGTAGTTATCGCCTACCGCAATCACCGGTTTGCCGCTGTCGCGGAATTCCCGCAGCGCTTTACCGATATACTGCATCGAAGGCTGATCTGCCCCGGCAAAATTTTTCAGATCCAGCACGATGCCGGTAATGTTGCGATCGTCCTTCGCCTGACGAATGGCGTCGACGATATCGAACAGTGAGTTTTCCTGCAGACGGTCACCGCTGGCACCAAACAGCTGGCGGCCCAGCACGCCAAGGCGATTGCTGGTGGACGGTTTATCCACCACCACGCCAGCGATATCCAGCAGCAGCGCGCCACGCCCGGCGCTCTGACTCTGGCTGGAGGCGCTGAGGTGCATCCAGACACCGACGCAAACTATCACAAACAGGATGAAAAAGAGGTTCATCACCAGGTTGCGGACGAAATTCAGCAGTCGCCACGTCCATTTAAAAAAGCCGGCAAACAGTCGCCAGAGGGTTCGCATGTATTCTCCCTGTCCAGATAATTACCTATTCCGTCGCTACTGGACGGCGTTGTCGGGCTATCGTAATGACCCGACCGTCACTTGTCAGCAGGAATCGCCTGCTACGCTGTAACAAAATCTGCCGTCGTGTTAATTTTGAGTAAATTTCAAGACAGGAGTTAACCCAATGGATGCACTCGAACTGCTTGTTAACCGTCGTAGCGCAGCGCGTCTGGCGGAGCCCGCGCCAGCAGGCGAACAGCTGGAGAATATTCTTCGCGCCGGAATGCGCGCCCCGGATCACGGTACCTTGCAGCCGTGGCACTTCTTTATCATCGAAGGGGAAGGACGCGAGCGCTTTAGCACCCTGCTGGAGAAGGGCGCTGTTGCCGCCGGGCAGGATGAAAAGGCGATTGAGAAAGCCCGTAACGCGCCGTTCCGCGCCCCGATGATCATCGCCGTGGTCGCGAAATGCCAGCCGCAGCACAAGGTGCCGGTGTGGGAGCAGGAGATGTCCGCGGGCTGCGCGGTCATGGCGATGCAGATGGCGGCAGTCGCCCAGGGCTATAACGGTATCTGGCGTAGCGGCGCACTGACCGACAGCCCGGTCGTGCGGGAAGGCCTCGACTGCGGCGCAGATGATAAAATCGTCGGTTTCCTCTATCTGGGCACCCCGCAGCTTAAAGCCTCCACCACCGTTTCCGTGCCTGACACCGCGCCTTTTATCACCCGTTTCTGATTAATGGCATAAAACTGTCTGGATCCTGAGCAAGTGCAGCAGAATTCAGACAGTCATACTTATCACTTAATGGAATGAGCGCTAACATAGTGCAATTGTAATGAAAGGAGATTGTCATGAGCGAGCAAGCTATTCGTTTAACGCAATACAGCCATGGAGCCGGTTGCGGTTGTAAAATTTCCCCCAAAGTGCTGGAAACCATTCTGCACAGCGAGCAGGCGAAGTTTATCGACCCGAACCTGCTTGTTGGCAATGAAACCCGCGATGATGCTGCCGTCTACGATCTGGGTAACGGCACCAGCATTATCAGCACCACCGATTTCTTTATGCCGATCGTAGACAATCCCTACGATTTCGGGCGCATTGCGGCCACGAACGCCATCAGCGACATTTTTGCAATGGGCGGCAAGCCGATCATGGCGATTGCGATCCTTGGCTGGCCGATTAACACCCTGGCCCCGGAGATCGCCCGCGAGGTAATCGAGGGCGGGCGTTTCGCCTGCCAGCAGGCGGGGATCGCCCTGGCGGGTGGCCACTCCATTGATGCCCCGGAGCCGATTTTTGGCCTGGCGGTGACCGGCGTGGTGCCAACGGAGCGCGTCAAGCGCAACAGCACCGCGGAAGCGGGCTGCAAGCTGTTCCTCACCAAGCCGCTGGGCATTGGCGTGCTCACCACCGCCGAGAAAAAATCGCTGCTGTTGCCTGAGCACAAAGGGCTGGCAACAGAGGTGATGTGCCAGATGAACCTTGCCGGTGCTGCCTTTGCCGACATCGAGGGGGTGAAGGCGATGACCGACGTCACCGGTTTTGGCCTGCTGGGCCACCTGAGCGAAGTGTGCCAGGGCGCAGGCGTTCAGGCGCAGGTCTGGTATCAGGACGTGCCGAAGCTGCCGGGCGTGGAAGCCTACATTGCGCAAGGCGCGGTCCCGGGCGGCACGCAGCGTAACTTCGCCAGCTACGGCCATCTGATGGGCGAGATGCCTGCCGAGTGGCGCGATCTGCTGTGCGACCCGCAGACCTCCGGCGGCCTGCTGCTGGCCGTGACGCCGGACGCCGAAGAGGCAGTGCGCGCGACCGCCGCCGAGTTCGGTATTACCCTGACCGCCATTGGCGAGCTGGTGACCGCCCGCGGTGGCCGTCCGATGATTGAGATCCGTTAATTCAATGCGGTTATTTATTGCCGAAAAACCCAGCCTTGCCCGGGCGATTGCGGACGTTTTACCCAAACCGCATCGCAAGGGTGACGGCTACATTGAGTGCGGAAACGGCCAGGTGGTCACCTGGTGTATCGGCCACCTGCTGGAGCAGGCCCAGCCGGACGCCTACGACAGCCGCTATGCGCGCTGGAATCTTAACGATCTGCCCATCGTGCCGGAGAAGTGGCAGCTGCAGCCGCGCCCGTCGGTCACCAAACAGCTCAACGTCATTAAGCGGTTGCTGAACGAGGCATCCGAGGTGATCCACGCCGGTGACCCGGACAGGGAAGGGCAGCTGCTGGTGGACGAGGTGCTGGATTACCTGAGTCTGGCGCCGGAAAAACGCCAGCAGGTGCAGCGCTGTCTGATTAACGACCTCAACCCGCAGGCGGTAGAGCGGGCCATCACCCGTCTGCGCGCCAACAGCGAGTTTGTTCCGCTGTGCGTGTCGGCGCTGGCCCGCGCCCGCGCCGACTGGCTCTACGGCATCAACATGACCCGCGCCTATACCATCCTCGGGCGCAACGCGGGTTACCAGGGGGTGCTCTCCGTTGGCCGGGTGCAGACGCCGGTGCTGGGGCTGGTGGTGCGTCGCGACGAAGAGATCGAGAACTTTGTCGCCAAAGACTTCTTCGAGGTGAAAGCCCATATCGTCACCCCGAAGGACGAACGCTTTACCGCAGTCTGGCAGCCGAGTGAGGCCTGTGAACCCTACCAGGATGAAGAGGGACGTCTGCTGCATCGTCCGCTGGCCGATCACGTGGTGACCCGCATCCAGGGCCAGCCCGCCGTCGTCACCAGCTATAACGATAAACGGGAATCAGAACCCGCGCCGCTGCCGTTCTCCCTCTCTGCTTTGCAGATCGAGGCGGCAAAACGCTACGGCCTGAGCGCGCAAAACGTACTCGATATCTGCCAGAAGCTGTACGAGACGCACAAACTCATTACCTACCCGCGTTCCGACAGCCGCTACCTGCCGGAAGAGCATTTCGCCGGGCGCCACGCGGTGCTGAACGCCATTGCCGTACACGCCCCCGATCTCGTTCCACAGCCGGTGGTCAACCCGGATACCCGCAACCGCTGCTGGGACGATAAAAAGGTGGATGCCCACCACGCCATCATTCCCACCGCGCGCAGCAGTTCCGTCAACCTGACGGATAACGAATCGAAGATTTATACCCTCGTGGCCCGCCAGTATCTGATGCAGTTCTGCCCCGATGCGGTGTTCCGCAAGTGCGTCATTGAGCTGGAGATCGCCAAAGGCAAGTTTATTGCCAAGGCGCGTTTTCTGGCGGAAGCAGGGTGGCGTACGCTGCTGGGCAATAAAGAGCGGGACGAGGAGAACGACGGTACGCCGTTGCCGGTGGTGGCAAAAAATGACGAGTTATTGTGCGAGAGGGGCGAAGTGGTGGAGCGACAGACCCAGCCGCCGCGGCACTTTACCGACGCCACGCTGCTCTCCGCGATGACCGGTATCGCCCGCTTTGTGCAGGATAAAGATCTGAAGAAGATCCTCCGCGCGACTGACGGCCTGGGAACCGAAGCGACCCGCGCCGGGATCATTGAGCTGCTGTTCAAACGCGGTTTTCTGCACAAGAAAGGGCGTTATATCCACTCGACGGATGCCGGAAGGGCGCTGATCCACTCCCTGCCGGAGATGGCCGCGAGGCCAGACATGACCGCCCACTGGGAGTCGGTGCTGACTCAGATCAGCGAAAAGCAGTGTCGCTATCAGGACTTTATGCAGCCGCTGGTGGGTACGCTGTTCGATCTGATCAACCAGGCGCGAAACACGTCGGTGAGGGATTTTCGCGGCATGGTGGCGCCGGGCGGCGACAAGAAGAAAAAGTTTAAGAAGAAGAGTGCGGCGTAAAGAATTGCCGGGTGGCGGCTTCGCCTTACCCGGCCTACAAAACACGAACCGTAGGCCGGGCAAGCGCCAGCGCCGCCCGGCGTAGCATCCGCAGTGAAGGCTTAGATCACACCCTGACCCATCATCGCATCGGCGACCTTCACAAACCCGGCGATGTTCGCGCCGCGAACGTAGTTGGTCTGCTTCTCTTCCCCACCGTACTCGACGCAGGCGTGGTGAATATCCAGCATGATATGGTGCAGACGCGCATCCACTTTCTCCGCCTTCCAGCCCATGCGAGCGGCGTTTTGCGCCATCTCGAGGCCAGAGGTCGCCACGCCGCCCGCGTTAGCCGCTTTACCCGGGGCAAACAGCACGTTCGCTTCGAGGAACAGGTCGGTGGCTTCAATGGTGGTGGGCATGTTGGCCCCTTCAGCTACCGCTTTCACGCCGTTGGCGATAAGCTGGCGCGCCGCCTCGACATCCAGTTCGTTCTGGGTGGCGCAAGGCAGGGCGATATCCACCGGCACTGACCACGGCTGTTTGCCTTCAAGGTAGGTCAGACCGAATTCACGGGCATAGTCGGCCACGCGACCGTCGCGGCTGGCTTTGATTTCGCACAGGCGCGCCAGTTTTTCGGTTGTAAAGCCCGCTTCATCCACCACGGTGCCGCTGGAGTCGGAGGCGGTGATGACGCGTGCGCCGAACTGCATCGCTTTTTCGATAGCGTACTGAGCCACGTTGCCGGAGCCGGATACGGCGACACGCATGCCCTCAAAGCTCATCCCATGACGCTTCAGCATTGCTTCAGTGAAATAGACCAGACCGTAACCGGTGGCTTCCGGGCGGATCAGGCTGCCGCCGAAGGAGAGGCCTTTACCGGTAAAGACGCAGGCGCTGTTGTTGGAGAGTTTTTTCATCATCCCGGCCATAAAGCCCACTTCGCGTCCGCCAACCCCGATATCGCCAGCCGGTACGTCGGTGTCGGCGCCCAGGTGACGATAGAGTTCCGTCATCAGCGCCTGGCAGAAACGCATCACTTCGCCTTCGCTCTTGCCTTTCGGATCAAAATCGCTGCCGCCTTTGCCGCCGCCCATCGGCAGGGTGGTCAGGGCATTTTTAAAGGTCTGTTCAAAGCCGAGGAACTTCAGAATCGACAGGTTTACCGACGGATGGAAACGCATGCCCCCCTTGAACGGGCCGATCGCCGAGTTGAACTGTACGCGCCAGGCACGGTTAACCTGTACCTGGTTGCGGTCATCAACCCAGACCACGCGGAACTGGATCACGCGTTCAGGTTCAACCAGGCGCTCAAGCAGGGACATCTGACGATAGCGGGGATTTTGTTCCAGGAATGGCCAGAGGGTGGTCATTACTTCGCGGACGGCCTGAGCAAATTCGCTCTGATGCGGGTCACGCTGCTGAACACGATTCAGAAAGGAGTCACGGGAGCAAGCCTGGTCCATAACTATAAGTTCCTCTAATATATTGGGATTATTTAATTTGTAACAAATATCTTCGTGATGTTGTGTTTTTCGACTATACCACCCGACAGGCTTTGTGACGCAAGCTAAATTTCGTCCTCAAGTTAAATTCATTAAACGCGCCGGGTCATAATAAAAAACGATGACCGAAGGGGGGATTAAAGCTTCGCGCTGTTTTTACCGTTATAGTGAATATCAGGACATAACAGGAAGAAGCGTCGATGAAGCGTATTGTGATGGCTGTTTTGCTTGGGGTTTTCGCGGCTGGCAGTCAGGCCGATCAGCGGTTTGGAACCGGGGTGGATGTGAATATCCCGCCGGAGATCTTCAGCTCCAGCGGTCAGCGTCCACCGCCGTGTAACCAGTGCTGTATCTATCAGGATCAGAACTATTCAGAAGGGGCGGTGGTAAAAGCCGAGGGGGTATTGTTGCAGTGCCAGCGCGATCCTAACGCCCTGAGTACGAATCCGCTGGTGTGGCGTCGCGTAAGAGAATAAACGCCTGTAACAAAGGGATATCTGCCGGGGCGAGGTCGTAATCCAGCGCCTCGTGCGGTGAACACCATACCAGCTGGCTGTGATAGCGCGCTTCCGGCGTGCCGGTGAATTCCGCGACGTGCCAGGCGTGTAGGTTAATCAGTCGCTGGGACACTTCCCGTTGATGGCTGGCGATATACTCTGCGGGGCAGGCCTCAATGCCCAACTCCTCGCGCAGTTCACGCACTAATGCCGCGGGCTGGGTTTCCCCCGCCTCCACTTTTCCCCCGGCAAACTCCCACAGACCGGGCTGATCCGCATGCAGCGGGCGTTGCGCCAGTAAAATTTTGCCATCCCGTTCGAGAATAGCGCAGACAACATCGAGTGTTTTTAGCATGGTCGTCAATAATGAATAAAAGAAAAAGAGTTAGGATCTGCGCACTTAACACGCCAGGAGCATCCTGTGAAAGAGAGACCACCCGTCTGGGTTAAACCCATCGAATCCATTCCCACCATTCTAACGCCTGTCGCGGCAATGCAGAAAAAACATTATGGCGCAGTGCTTAATCCGCTGCGCTGGTGGGGAAGAATGCCCCGGCTGTTCTGGCTGGTAGCGCTGTTTGTAGGCTTTCTGGAACGCAAAAAATCGCCCCTTGAGCCGGTACTGCGTTCGCTGCTGATGACCCGCGTCTCGCAGATCTGCCACTGCGCCTTTTGCATCGATGCCAACGCGCTGCGCCTGGCGGAACGCAGCGGCGGGCTGGATAAAGTGCAGGCCGTCGCGACATGGCGCGACAGCAGCCTGTTCAGCGATAAGGAGCGCGCCGCGCTGGCCTATGCGGAAGCCGTTACCGCCACACCGCCGGTGGTGGATGAGGCCACCAAAGCGGCGCTGCGCCAGTACTTCAATGACGAGGCGATTACCGAGATGACGGCGCTGATTGGATTTCAGAATTTATCCGCCCGCTTTAACGCGGCGCTGGATATCCCCTCCCAGGGGTTGTGCGCGATAAGAGGAGAAAAACAGGATGCTTGACCGCCACCTTCATCCGCGCATCAAGCCGCTGCTCAACCGGCTGGTCGCAACCCTGGATAAACCGGGCATCACCCCGGACGGTATTACGCTGATGGGCTTTGCCATCGGGGTACTGGCGCTGCCGTTTCTGGCGCTGGGCTGGTACCTGGCGGCGCTGGTGGCCATTGCGCTGAACCGCTTGCTCGATGGGCTGGACGGCGCGCTGGCCCGGCGGCGCGGGCTGAGCGATGCCGGAGGCTTTCTCGATATCTCCCTCGATTTCCTCTTCTATGCCCTGGTGCCCTTTGGCTTTGCCCTGGCGGATCCGGTTAACAATTCGCTGCCTGCCGCCTGGCTGCTGTTTGCCTTTATCGGCACTGGGAGCAGTTTTCTGGCGTTTGCTACCCTGGCCGCGAAGCATGAGATAGACAATCCAGGCTATGCCCACAAGTCGTTTTACTATCTGGGTGGCCTGACGGAGGGGACGGAAACGCTGCTGCTGTTCGTGCTCATTTGCCTGTTCCCGGCGCATTTCGGGTGGCTGGCGTGGGTGTTTGGCGCGTTGTGCTGGCTCACCACCACAACGCGCATCTGGAGCGGGTATCTGACGCTGAAGGAGGTTCAGCGCCAGCCGCGATCAGAGTGAACTGTCTGGCCCGCGTTCCCCAGCCACTACCGGGTTCTGCGGGTTGCTGCTCCACTCATACCAGCCGCCGTCATAGACGCCGATATGTTTCCAGCCCATCGCCCGGGCATACATAAAGGTTTCTGATGCCCGCCAGCCGGTGCCGCAATAGAAGGCCACCTGCTGATCCGGCAGGATGTTCCACTGCTTCCACATCCTGGCGATATCATCCGCGCTGCGCATGGTGCCGTCCGGGTTATGGAAATCCTCCATATGGGTCGAGTCGCTTCCGGCGTGGCCCCAGCGGGCGCCCTGGATCTCCCCTTTAGGTTTGATGTAGCTGTAGCCGCTGGTGACACCGGTAAACTCCGGCCACGAGCGAACGCTCACCAGCGAAGCGTCCTGACGATGCAGCAGGCCGCGGGCCTGTTCGGTGCTCAGCATCAGCTGCGGCTGACCGGGGATCGGCGCGCCAAAATCGGCGGCGGGTTTGACATCGTCGGGCGTGCCGCGCTCGACCGGCAGCTTCGCGTCATCCCACGTTTTCCAGCCGCCGTCCAGCAGGCGAACATCTTTCACGCCGGCATACAGCATGATCTGCGCCACGCGCGCGGCGGCGTAGACATCGCGTCCGTAGAGGATCACCGTGGTGTCATGGCGGATGCCGTGTTTCGCCAGCATCGCCTTCAGATCGGCATCAGAGACCTTGTTCCACAGCGGCTCGCTTTCCACTTCGTTGGTGTCGATATAGTCCGCGCCGGGAATGTGGCTCAACAGGTAAAATTTCGGCGCGCCCCAGGCGGCCTCAATCACTTTCCACTCGCCGGCAGGGGCGGCAGGGACCGGTTTTCCCTGCTGGAGCTTATGTAACCACTGGGGATAGACCAGCTGTTCGAAATGGGCGAGACGCTGCAGGCGAGACGGGGTTTGCAGGGCATCACCGAGCAGGGTGATGTGGCTGAAGCCTGCCTCAGTCAGCCGCGCCTTCACGGCCTGGTTATCACTGTCGCTGCCATATAATGCGATGGGGGTGGTCAGCGTCAGTTGATGCCGCATGGCCCAGGCTTTCAGCTGCGCCTCAGACATGGCACCCAGCCAGCTGGCAGAGAGGTTAAGAGCCGAAGGCTCATGTCCGGATGGGCCGTTCAGCGTCTGGGGCCAGCCGTTGTAAAAGGCGCTGATGCGGGTATCGATCACCGCGCCTTTCTGCTGCTGAAGCTCTGCAAGTGTGAGGGAAGGCGCCATATCAGCGGCAAAAGAGAAGAAAGAGGCGAGACCTAACGCGGCGGTCAGCGCGGTCAGTTGAGAAACACGTTTCATCGAAATGCCCGTCGTAAGAAAAAAGAGCGGTGATTGTGGCAATCCTCCCGACAAAAAACGTTGCGTTTGCGCAGGTTGCCATGGGATTCATTGCCACTTCTCCATCGCCAGCACCCGACCCGCAGCAGGAATATCCTCTTCATCGTGGGTCACCTGAACGACGGGAATGCGCCGGGCGCGCACTTCGGCAAATACCCAGCGGCGAAACTGGTCGCGCAGCGTTTTATCCAGTCGGCTAAAGGGTTCATCAAGCAGCAGCGCCTGGGGCCGGGCCAGCAGGGCGCGCAGCAGGCTGACCCGGGCGCGCTGCCCGCCGGACAGCGTGGCGGGATCGCGCTGAAAAAAACCGGGCAAATCGGCGGCATCCAGCGCCGCGATTACCTGCTGTTTACGCTGCTCCCCTTTGATGGACGCCGGAAGCGCCAGCAGCAAATTCTGTCCGACGCTGAAATGATCAAAAAGCAGTGCATCCTGAAACAGCAGACCCAGGCCGCGCTGTTCGGTGGGCAGCGTGTCGCAGCGACGGGCGTTGATCCACAGCTCCCCTTCGGCGCGAAAATCAGCGGGCAGGGCACCTACCATCCAGGCAAACAGCGACGATTTGCCGCTGCCGGAAGGGCCCATCAGGGTGAGGATTTCGCCGGGCACCACCGAAAAACTGATGTTGTGCAGCAGCGCCGTCTGACGCAGAGAGAGCGAAACATCCTTGACCACAAGCATTAACGTAACCCCTGTCGAAAACGGCCAACCAGCCGGGAAAGCAAAATGCAGGCGGCGAAAATCAGCATCGGCAGCAGCAGTTGCCAGAGCGCCTGGGCTGCCAGCACCGCGCTACTGCCGCCGCTGCTGAGCGCCACCGCGTCGGTGGTGAGGGTGGCAAACCGTCCGCTACCCAGCCACAGGGTGGGCAGATACTGCGCCACGCTGACGGAAAAGCCGACGGCAAACGCCGTCAGTGCCGGGCGGATCATCTGCGGGCATTTGATCAGCCAGAAAATTTTAAGCGATCCCCAGCCGAGGGTGCGGGCTGTCAGGATCAGGCGCGGATCGAGCCTGCGCCACGCCGGTTGCATCACCAGCAGCATCCACGGCAGCACCCACAGTAAATGTCCCCACAGCACGGCGACAAACTGCTCGTCCAGCTGCAACAGCAGCGCCAGCCGGTACTGCCCGGCCACCAGCGGCAGGGCGGGAAGGGCCAGCGGCAGCCAGACCCAAAATACCCCGCGCTGCGGGCCCCATTCGAGCCAGAGCAGGATCATCCCCAGCGCTATCCCCGCTGAGAGCAGCCCCAGCGTCAGACTCACCCCGGCCGTCTCCCGCGAAACGCTGGCATTGCCCGCCACCAGAACCAGCACCGCGATGCTGGCGATCCCGGCCAGGGGGAGCAGCAGGCCGCAGGCTCGCCCTGTTAGCAGCGGACGCGGCATCGGGCGCTCCCCGGAGATGGCCGGAATGGTGGTTCGCCAGCGCCGCCAGCTGATAAATATCGCGATGGCAATCAGCTCCAGCAGCAGAAGCAGGATCACGCACACCAGCATCCCCTTGGCCTGCTGGACGTTGTCCCCCTGCGTCAGCCACTGCCACGCCAGCACCGCCAGGGTGGGGGGATTACCCGGCCCGAGGATCAGGGCCACATCCACCACCGACAGCGACCAGGCGATCACCGCCAGCATCACAGCCCCCAGAGCAGGCGCAATGGCGGGCAGGATCAGCCAGCGCAGCGCCTGCCAGCGTCCGTAACCCAGCGATCGCAGGATCGTCACCTTTTGCGCCAGCTCTTTTTCCGGCAGCGAGGCGTAAATCGCCCAGACCACAAAGGCGCTCTCCTTGACGGCGAGGGTCAGCCCCAGCCCGATCCCGTAGCGATCCACTATCGGTGAACAGAGAGAACAGAGGCGGTAGAGTTCTCCCCCTTCGGCAAATATCAGCAGCACGCTGACGGCAAACGCCACGTGGGGGATCGCCAGCAGCCACGGCAGATGGTTGCACAGGCGTCGCCAGCGGCTGCCGGGCCACAGCGCGGCCACCACCGCCAGGGCCAGCATCAGCGCCCCGGCGGCGGCAATCAGAGTGGAAACCAGCGTGGCGGCCAGCGCCTGCGGGATCTGCGGATCGGCGGCCAGCGCCCGCCAGTTATCAAGGGAGAAGATCGGGGGCAGCAGCAGGCCGAAGGCGGGCAGCAGCGGCAGGTACACCGCCGCCATCAGCAGCCAGGCAAGCCCGCTTAGTGGGTGCCGTAACGACGCAGCCATTCCTGCTCCAGCGCGTTCACCCAGGCGGCATGTGGTTCAGCGAGCGTTGGCGGAAGCTCAGCCGGCATAAACTGGCGCAATTTATCCGCCGCTGCCGCCGGGAGTTTTTGAGGATCCAGCACAGTGGGATCGCCCCAGTTAGCCGGGTCCGCCTTGCGGATCTGTGCCTGCGGCGAGAGCAGGAAATTCGCGACGACTTTCGCCCCCGCGCTGGCGGAGGCGTTGGCCGGGATCGCCACAAAATGTACGTTGCCGATCATCCCCTGTTGAAAACCAAAGCTGTAGCTGTCTGCGGGCAGCGCTTTGCTGGCCACTTTCTGCCGGGCGTGGGCCGGGTTAAAGGTGATCGACAGGTTTAAATTGCCGCTGGCCAGCAGGGCATCCATCCGCGCCGGTGAAGGCGGGAAGTCTTTGCCCTCGCGCCACAGGTACGGATGTAGTTTATCGAGATAAGTCCAGAGCGGCGCGGTCACCCGGGCAAAGGTGGCGCTGTCCGGCGGCTGTTTCAGCGCCTCCGGCTGGGGGGTTTGCGTCAGCAGAAGCTGTTCCAGAAACGCGGTGCCGGTAAAGTCGGGCGGGCGCGGATAGGTGATGGTGCCGGGATGTTGCGTGGCGTACGCCAGCAGCGCCTGCGGGTCAGCCAGCGGCTGCGGCAGGCTCTTGCGGCTGGCGATAAAGGTCAGCTGGGCGCTGCCCCACGGAGACTCGGCTCCCTCGGTCGGGATGGCAAAATCTTCCGTCACTGGTTTCGCGGTATCCACATAGCGCCAGTCAGGCAGCATTTGCGCCCAGCCGGTCTGCAACAGCCCGGCGGTTTTGAGGGTGCGGAAGTTCTCGCCGTTGACCCACAGTAGATCTACCGAACCGTTGGTTTTGCGCCCGGCGCTGGCCTCGGTCTGGATGCGCTTCACCGCGTCGGCGGCATCCGCCAGACGGACAATCTTCAGGTTTATGGCGTAGTGGCTTTTCATCTCCCCGCTCACCCAGTCCAGGTAGCGGTTCACCGCCTCATCGCCGCCCCAGGCGTTAAACCAGACGGTCTGGCCCTGGGCCTCCTCTTTGATTTTCTGCCAGCCGTCATCGGCCAGCGCGTGTCCTGCCATCAGCAGGCCCGTTAACAACATGCAAAAACGCACACGGCGCATAGTGCCTCTCTGTTATGAAGAAGTGCGGGAAAAGCGGGCGAACAGCCAGCGGGTGATAAGCGGCAGCAGCCCCAGTAGCGTAAAGGCAATGACCACGCCGGATGAAAGGATATCACGCAGCGCGGCGATCTGCCCCAGCTGGTGTCCGGCATTAAGATAGACGATTGCCCCTGGCAGCATGCCGAGCTGACTGACCCACCAGTAGCGCCACAATCCGATCGGGGCGATCCCGGCCAGCAGGTTGACCATAAAGAACGGGAACAGCGGCATCAGGCGCAGGGCAAAGAGGTAGAACGCCCCGTCCCGCGAGACACCTTCGTTAACCGTGCGCATTGGCCCGGCAAAACGGCGCTGCACCCAGTCCCGCAGCAGGTAGCGGCTGCTCAGCATCGCCAGCGTGGCCCCCAGCGTCGAGGCGAACGACACCAGCAGGATCCCCGGCCACAGGCCAAACAGCGCCCCGCCGAGCAGGGTTAACACCGCGGCGCCCGGCAGCGACAGGGTAGTGACCAGCACATAGAGAAGGAAAAAGAGTATGGCGCTTTTCAGCGGCGCCTGCTGGCAGTATAGCTGCAGGGCCTGATGCTGCGCCTGAAGGTTTTCCAGCGTCAGCGTGCCGGGCGGCAGTAGCCTAAAAAGAAGGGTAAAAGCGCCCAGAAGGGCGCAAATAAGCAGAACTTTACCGGGACGTACAGCCATTTATTTCACGTCGAAGGTCGCCCAGACTGGGGCATGGTCGGACGGTTTTTCCATGCTGCGGATCTCATAGTCGATCCCGGTTTCGATGCAGCGCTCCGCCAGCGGGCTGCTTGCCAGCAGCAGGTCAATGCGCAGGCCGCGGTTATCATCAAAACCTTTAGAGCGGTAGTCAAACCACGAGAAGCGATCGTGGGTTTCCGGGTTGGCGTTGCGGAAGGTATCCACCAGACCCCAGCCCAGCAGACGCCCCATCCACTCGCGCTCTTCCGGCAGGAAAGAACATTTCCCGGTGCGCAGCCAGCGCTTGCGGCTGTCCTCGCCGATGCCGATATCCAGATCGGTCGGGCTGATGTTCATATCGCCCATGATCAGCACCGGATGATCTTTTTGCAGCTCCGTTTCCAGCAATGACTGCAGATCCTGGTAGAACTTCTCTTTGGCCGGGAATTTCAGCGGATGGTCGCGGCTCTCGCCCTGGGGAAAGTAACCGTTGATCACGGTGACATTACCCAGCGGGGAGGGCACTTCCGCCATGATGATACGGCGCTGGGACTCTTCGTTATCCCCCGGGAAACCGCGACGTACCGAGACAGGCGCCGCTTTGGTCAGCAGGGCCACGCCGTAGTGACCTTTCTGGCCGTGATAAAAGACGTTGTAACCCAGTTTTGCCACCTCTTCGAGGGGGAACATATCGTCGTGAACTTTTGTCTCCTGCAGGCCAATGACGTCAGGCTGATGTTTTTCGACGATGGCCTGCAGTTGATGAGGGCGGGCGCGCAGGCCGTTGATATTAAAAGAGACAAATTTCATAGTCGCTGCCAGTGCAAGGTGAATAGTGCAAGGATGGTAGCAGAATTTCCTCCCGCTGACTGCCGCCGCTGCGTATGTTCCACCCATTACTGCAACAGATCCTGCCGATAGTGCAATTTCTGCACCGTTCTGGCGCGTTGCGCCCTCCGATGGCGCATAAAAGCTACACAAATTTCGCGAGCGATCACAATTCCAGAATTATATTTGGCCTATGCATAATATTTCTGTTTTTCCTTCGGTAAAGCTGCGCTTGTTGTAAAAATATTCACTTTTTATGCAATAACAGTGAATAACTCTATGTTGTAACCTGTTGATATTTCGTTACCCCCTCCCGTTTATGCATTTTTATCGCTGGCTGGCACGAACGCTGCAATCTACATTCACAGGGCAAACACATAAATATTTAACATTTTATCAACCTTTTATTTACCGGATGAGGTCGCTATGTCTCTGTCAATTACGCGTGAAAACTTTGATGAATGGATGATGCCGGTTTACGCCCCGGCGGCTTTTATTCCGGTACGGGGAGAGGGCTCGCGCCTGTGGGATCAGCAGGGCAAAGAGTATATCGACTTTGCTGGGGGCATTGCGGTTAACGCCCTGGGACATGCTCATCCGGCGCTGCGTCAGGCGCTGAACGACCAGGCGGCAAAGTTCTGGCATACCGGGAATGGCTACACCAACGAGCCCGCGCTGCGCCTGGCGAAAAAACTGATCGACGCCACCTTCGCGGAAAAAGTGTTCTTCTGTAACTCAGGCGCTGAGGCCAACGAAGCCGCGCTGAAGCTGGCGCGTAAGTATGCGCACGACAATTTTGGCAGCCATAAAAGCGGTATCGTCGCCTTCAAAAATGCCTTCCACGGCCGCACCCTGTTTACCGTCAGCGCGGGCGGGCAACCCTCTTACTCCCAGGATTTCGTGCCGCTGCCACCGGATATCCGCCACGCGGTCTATAACGATCTGCAGTCCGCCAGCGAGCTGATAGATGAGTCCACCTGCGCGGTGATCGTCGAGCCGATGCAGGGCGAAGGCGGCGTTGTGCCTGCCGACAAAGCGTTCCTGCAGGGGCTGCGCGAGCTGTGCGATCGCCACAACGCGGTGCTGATTTTCGATGAAGTCCAGACCGGCGTCGGCCGCACCGGTGAGCTCTATGCCTATATGCACTACGGCGTGACGCCGGATGTGCTCTCCACCGCCAAAGCGCTGGGCGGCGGCTTCCCTGTCGGGGCAATGCTCACCACCGATAAATTTGCCCGGGTGATGACCGTCGGCACCCACGGCACCACCTACGGCGGCAACCCGCTGGCATCGGCGGTGGCCGGTCAGGTGCTGGATATCATCAACACGCCGGAAGTGCTGAACGGCGTGAAGCAGCGTCACGACTGGTTTGTTGAGCGTCTTCAGGCCATTAACAGCAAAACCGGCCTGTTTAAAGAGATTCGCGGTCTGGGGCTGCTGATTGGCTGCGTGCTCACGGATGAATTCGCCGGAAAAGCTAAACTCATTTCACAGGAAGCGGCAAAAGCGGGCGTGATGGTGTTGATCGCCGGGGCTAACGTAGTGCGCTTCGCGCCTGCGCTGGTTGTCAGCGAAGAAGAGGTGCGGACCGGGTTAGATCGCTTTGCGCTGGCCTGCGAACAGGTGAAGTCCGGGGTGTCATCATGATGGTCATCCGTCCCATTGAGCGCGGGGATCTCTCCGCCCTCATGCAGCTTGCCGGTAAGACGGGAGGCGGGCTAACCTCGCTTCCCGTTGACGAAAATACGCTCTCGGCGCGCATTGAGCGCTCCATCGAGACCTGGCAAGGGACGCTGCCGAAAGGCGAACAGGGCTACGTGTTTGTGCTGGAAGATACCGTTACCGGCACCGTGGCGGGGATCTGCGCCATTGAGGTGGCGGTAGGCCTGAACGATCCCTGGTATAACTACCGTGTGGGCACCCTGGTGCATGCCTCGAAAGAGCTGAACGTCTACAACGCACTGCCCACGCTGTTTCTCAGTAACGATCACACCGGCAGCAGCGAGCTCTGCTCGCTGTTTCTCGACCCGGAGTGGCGCAAAGAGGGCAACGGCTATCTGCTCTCCAAATCGCGCTTTCTGTTTATGGCCGCCTTCCGCGATCGCTTTAACGAAAAAGTGGTTGCCGAGATGCGCGGCGTCATCGACGAAACAGGCTTCTCGCCGTTCTGGAAAAGCCTGGGCGAGCGCTTCTTCTCCATGGAGTTCAGCAAGGCGGACTACCTGTGCGGCACCGGGCAGAAAGCTTTTATCGCCGAGCTGATGCCAAAACATCCCATCTACACCCATTTCCTCAGCCCCGAGGCGCAGGCGGTAATTGGCGAGGTCCATCCGCATACCGCGCCGGCCCGCGCGGTGCTGGAAAAAGAGGGCTTCCGCTACCGAAACTATGTCGACATCTTCGACGGCGGCCCGACGCTGGAGTGTGATATCGACCGGGTGCGGGCGATCCGCAAAAGCCGTCTGGTGGAGGTGGCCGAGGGGCAGCCCGCGCCGGGTGAGTTTCCGGCCTGCCTGGTGGCGAACGAACAATATGACAGCTATCGCGCCACGCTGATCCGCGTGGACCCCGAATGTGAACGTCTGGTGCTGACCGCAGCGCAACTGGATGCCCTGAAATGTTGCGCTGGCGATCGTATTCGCATGGTGCGTCTGTGCCCCGAGGAGAAAACGGTATGAACTTATGGATTAACGGTGACTGGGTAACCGGCGAAGGTGAACTTCGCAGCAAACATAACCCGGTGGGGCAGGAGAGATTATGGCAAGGGGCGGATGCCAGCCCCGGGCAGGTTGAGCAGGCGTGCCGCGCCGCGCGCGCCGCGTTCCCCGGCTGGGCGAAGCTGCCGTTCAGCGCTCGTCAGGCGATCGTGGAGAAATTTGCCACCCTGCTGGAGGCAAATAAGCAGGAGCTGACCCGCGTTATTGCCAGCGAAACCGGCAAGCCGCGCTGGGAGGCGGCGACCGAAATTACCGCCATGATCAACAAGGTCGCCATTTCAATTAAGGCGTACCACACCCGCACCGGCGAGCAGCGTACCGAGATGGCGGACGGGGCCGCTACGCTGCGCCATCGTCCGCACGGCGTGCTGGCGGTGTTTGGCCCCTATAACTTCCCCGGCCATCTGCCGAATGGCCACATCGTGCCCGCCCTGCTGGCGGGTAACACGGTGATCTTCAAGCCGAGCGAGCTAACGCCCTGGAGCGGCGAAGCGGTGGTCAAACTGTGGGAGCAGGCCGGGCTGCCGCCGGGGGTGCTCAATCTCGTCCAGGGCGGGCGCGAAACCGGTCAGGCGCTGAGTGCGCTGAGCGATATTGACGGGCTGCTCTTTACCGGCAGCGCCGGAACTGGCTATCAGCTGCACCGCCAGCTGGCCGGGCAACCGGAGAAAATTCTCGCCCTTGAGATGGGGGGCAACAATGCGCTGATCGTTGACGATCCGGCGGATACCGATGCCGCGGTCCACCTGACCATCCAGTCAGCCTTTATTACCGCCGGGCAGCGCTGCACCTGCGCCCGCCGGCTGCTGGTGAAACGCGGTGCTGAAGGGGATGCTTTCCTGGCCCGTCTGGTTGAGGTGAGCAGGCGGCTGCTGCCGGGCGAGTGGGATGCCAGCGAGCAGCCGTTTATCGGCGGGCTGATTTCCGAACAGGCGGCAAAAAATGTCTATCACGCCTGGCGGGAACATGTCGCCCGCGGCGGCCAGTCGCTGCTGGAGCCACGGCTGGTGAAGGCGGGAACCTCTTTATTAACCCCGGCAATCGTCGAGATGACTGGCGTGAGCGGTGTGCCGGACGAAGAGGTCTTTGGTCCGCTGCTCTGCGTCTGGCGCTATGACGATTTTGACCAGGCCATTGCGATGGCAAACGCCACACGCTACGGCCTGTCGTGCGGTCTCATCTCCCCGGATCGTGAGAAATTTGACCAGCTGCTGCTGGAGGCGCGCGCCGGGATTGTGAACTGGAATAAACCGCTCACCGGCGCGGCCAGTACCGCCCCGTTTGGCGGGGTGGGCGCCTCCGGTAACCATCGTGCCAGCGCCTGGTATGCGGCGGATTACTGCGCCTGGCCGATGGCGAGCCTGGAGACGCCGGCCATCGTCCTGCCGGAGCAGCTGAATCCGGGCCTCGATTTTACACGGGAGAAGCGTCATGAAAGCGCGTGAAGTTAACTTCGACGGGCTGGTGGGGTTAACCCACCACTATGCCGGGCTGTCTTTCGGCAATGAGGCCTCCACAAAACACCGCTTTCAGATCTCCAACCCGCGGCTGGCGGCAAAGCAGGGGTTGTTAAAAATGAAGGCGCTGGCGGATGCGGGTTTTCCTCAGGCGGTGATCCCGCCGCAGGAGCGGCCTAACGTCGCCGTCCTGCGCCAGCTCGGGTTTACCGGCAGCGACGAGCAGGTGGTGGAGAAAGCGGGCACCCAAATGCCGCAGCTGCTCTCTGCCGCCAGTTCGGCCTCCTCCATGTGGGTTGCCAACGCCGCGACGGTGGCCCCCTCCGCAGATACCCTCGACGGAAAAGTGCATCTGACGGTGGCGAACCTGAACAACAAGTTCCACCGCGCCAGTGAAGCTGGCACCACGGAACAGGTGCTGCGGGCTATTTTTCGCGATGAGTCCCGGTTCAGTGTCCATACAGCGCTGCCGCAAGTGGCGATGTTCGGCGACGAAGGGGCGGCCAACCATAACCGTCTTGGCGGCGATTATGGCGAGCCGGGTTTGCAACTGTTTGTCTATGGTCGTGATGAGGGGACTGGCCCCGCGCCTGCCCGTTACCCGGCCCGTCAGACTCTGGCCGCAAGCCAGGCCGTTGCCCGCCTGAATCAGGTCAATCCGGGCCAACTGATGTTTGCCCAGCAAAACCCGCTGGTGATCGACCAGGGAGTGTTCCATAACGACGTGATTGCGGTCTCGAACCGCCAGGTGCTGTTCTGCCACGAGCAGGCGTTTGTTCACCAGTCAGCGCTGCTGCACGCCCTGGGCGATCGCGTGCCCGGATTTATGCCGATTGAGGTGCCGACGGAAGCCGTTTCGGTGCAGGATGCGGTGGCAACCTATCTCTTTAACAGCCAGCTGCTGAGCCGTGACGACGGCAGCATGATGCTGGTGCTACCCCAGGAGTCGCAGAACCATCCTGGCGTCTGGCGCTATCTGAATCAGCTGGTGGCCGAGGATAACCCCATCAGCGAGCTGCGGGTGTTCGATCTGCGCGAAAGCATGGCCAACGGCGGCGGTCCGGCCTGTCTGCGCCTGCGCGTGGTGCTCACCCCTGAGGAGCAGCGGGCGGTTAACCCGGCGGTGATGATGAACGATACCCTGTTCAACACCCTTAATGACTGGGTGGATCGCTACTATCGCGATCGGTTGACCCAGGCCGACCTGGTCGATCCGCAGCTTTTACGGGAAGGACGCGAAGCGCTGGATGCCCTGACCCGCATTCTGCAACTGGGCTCCGTCTACCCGTTCCAGCAATAAAGGAGGCGTTATGGAAAATTTTCTGGCGCTGACCATGGCGAATGAAACGCCCGCCCGACGGGAGGGCAAAGGGGCTTCGTTTCACTGGCGCTGGCTGGCACGCGGCGTGCTGGAGCTCATCCCGGAGGCAGACAGCGAGCGAGCCCTGGTGCTCTCTGCCGGGATACACGGCAACGAAACGGCGCCGGTGGAGATTGTCGACCTGCTGGTCAGGGCGCTCTTTCGCGGCGAACTCTCGCTGCGCTGCCGTCTGCTGATTATCTACGGGAATCCTCCGGCGCTGCGAGCCGGCAAGCGCTACCTGACCTGCGATATCAATCGCCTGTTCAGCGGGCGCGGGACGCAGTTCCCGGCCTGCGAGGAGACCGAACGGGCGGCGCTGCTGGAGGATCTGTTAGCGGCCTTTTACCGGCAGGCGGGTTCCGATCGCTGGCATCTGGATCTGCATACCGCCATCCGCGCCTCGTATCATGAGCGCTTTGGCGTGCTGCCCCAGCGCAATCAGCCCTGGGATGAGGCGTTTATTCAGTGGCTGGCGGATGCCGGGCTGGAGGCGCTGGTCTTTCATCAGGCACCCGGCGGTACCTTCACCCATTTCACCTGCGAACGCTTTGGGGCGCTGGCCTGCACCCTGGAGCTGGGAAAAGCGCTGCCGTTCGGGCATAACGATTTAACGCGTTTTGCCACCACCCATCAGGCGCTGCGCGCGTTGCTGTGTGGTGAGGTATCGACGTCCCATGCCGGGCCCGTGGCGCAGTATCGGGTGGTGCAACAGATCACCCGCCGCAGCGAGGCCTTTGTGCTGCACATGGCGAGTCATACCCTGAACTTTACGCCGTTCCGCCAGGGGGTATTGTTGGCAGAGGATGGCGAAGAACGCTATGAAGTACAAAAGCCAACCGAGTATGTTCTTTTCCCGAACCCCGCCGTGGCCTTTGGTTTGCGCGCCGGGCTGATGCTGGAAAAAGTTGCCTGAAAATTACCTGACCCCATCTGCGTAACGCGGTGGGGTTGTTTATTTTCTCAGCCATTTCACTCGACTGCCGTTTTATTACGGATTATTCCTGGTTGTTTGCTTTATTATTAATCTGTTTGTCGGTATACTTCTCCACAATCTCTTTAAAATCATCTGCATGCATATTTTTGTTTCAACTCTCCACGCTTTATCCTTATTTTCTCCATATTTGACGATAATTTGTTTTTTACACTTTCACTGTTTTACCGTTGCTCTGACTAATTGACGATAAACCCCGTAAAGTTAATCTCGTCAACACGGCATAGCGCCGAAGAATAACTGAAAGGAAGGACAAAATTATGCGTAAATTAACTGCACTGTTTGTTGCCTCTACCCTGGCTCTGGGCGCTACCAGCGCGGCGTTCGCCGCTGATACCGCCACCACCACCACGGCTGCACCGACCGAAGGCAAAATGATGCATCACAAAGGTAAGCCGGGCATGCATCACGACATGATGTTTAAAGACCTGAACCTGACGGATGCGCAGAAAGAGCAGATCCGCGACATCATGAAAAGCCAGCGTGACCAGATGAAGCGTCCGCCGGTAGAAGAGCGCCGCGCAATGCATGACATCATCGCCAGCGACGCCTTCGATAAAGCGAAGGCCGAAGCGCAGGTTGATAAGATGGCCGAGCAGCATAAAGCCCGCATGCTGGCGCACATGGAAACCCAAAACAAGATTTACAACATCCTTACCCCGGAACAGAAAAAGCAGTTTAATGCCAATTTTGAGAAGCGTCTGACAGAACGTTCCGCGGCGAAAGGTAAAATGACCACCTCAGCCGAATAATCGGTTCAGCTATTCAAGACCGCCGGAGTCTTGTCCACTCAAGCAGATTTGCTGTGGGCAGGTCCGGCGGTTTTTTCTTTTCCAGCCTCTTGCCAGCCGCCGCCATCCCGGTATTCTCCTGTTATCGATTTGCAGAATGTGTTTGAAATTTCTGACGTTACTTTTTTCGTCGTCAGACTAAGGCCCACCCGCACATCTGCCGATACTGTTCTGCAGCGACCTAACGATAACAAACAAAAAGCGACCGCCCTGGGCGGGGTGCTTTGGCGCGTATTGCGCCATTTGGAGTGGTGATGGAATTCTTCGATATCCGCAAAATGCCGGTTAACCTCTGGCGCAACGGCGCGGGAGAGACGCGCGAAATATGTTGTTTCCCTCCTGCAACCCGGGACTTTAACTGGCGCGCCAGTATTGCCTCCCTTGCCAGCAACGGTGATTTTTCTGTTTCCCCCGGTGTTGATCGGGTGATCACCCTGCTGGAAGGGGGAGAAGTGCAGCTGGATGGTGGAAAGGCGTTTAATCACACGCTGCGGCGTCATCAACCCTTCAGCTTTGCCGGAGAACTGCCGGTCAAGGCGCAGCTGCTGGAAGGGCAGATGTCGATGGACTTTAACATCATGACCCGCCGGGATTGCTGCCGGGCTAAGGTGCGGGTGGCGGATCGCACCTTCACGACATTCGCGTCACGCGGCGGCGTGGTGTTTGTGCTGAGCGGCGCCTGGCAGTTGGGTGATAAACTGCTGACCGCCGATCAGGGGGCGTACTGGCATGAAGGCGACCATACCCTGCGATTGCTTAAGGACGAGGGCACCCTGCTGTTCAGCGAGATTTTCTGGCTTCCGGGCCACTGAGCGGAATGATCTCATACTTGCCCGCCAGCAGCGGCTTGCAGAGTATTTTATACCCATCCTGATCAAAACCGGCGGGCGTGCGCAGCAGTTCCGCCGCCTCGTCCAGGCTTTCGACCGCGCCCAGCCAGAGCCAGTTATGGATAATGTGGTAGTGGGTCATCTCCGGGCGCGACTCTTTCAGCGCCACGGCGCAGTCCCACGGCCAGCAGGTGACGCCTATCGCCTGCAACCCTTCAACCAGCCGCTGCTGATGCTCCTCCACGCTCTCTTTCCCGCAGCACGCCCCTGCACAACGCTTCAGGGCGGAGCGGAAACAGGCCCGCCCGCGGCTTAACGACTCCAGCCCCAGCAGGCCGTAACAGAGCTGTCGCTCGTCGGCCAGCGTCTGTAAGGTTTGCAGCGCCGCCCGGCGGTTAGCGAACAGGCCATACAGGTTCGGGGTATGGGAGAAATCGACCTCGCGGGCATAGACGATCTGCGGTTTACCCTCGGTGATTTGCAACGAGCAGAGCTGGCGGTTGCGACGTAATCGTTTATTGAACAGCGGCTGCTGCTCCTTGATTAAACGCGCTTCCAGCAGCAGGGCGCCCAGTTCGCCCGCGGTTTGCGTCCAGGTGATACGCCGGGACTGGCGCAGCATAGCGGCTTCGTCCGGCGTGCGCAGATGCGACAGCACCCGGCTGCGGATATTGACGCTCTTGCCGATGTAAAGCGGCATGGCATCGCTTTCGCCATGAAAGAAGTAGACGCCTGGCTGCCTGGGAAGTGCCTCAAGCCACGGGCGCAGATGTTCGGGATATTCATAGATTGCTGCCGCTTCAAATTCAAGCCGCGGTGCCGATTGACGCCTGCTCACAACATACTCCTGATACTGTTCAGGCATACAGTGTAGCAGCAGTGGTGCGGTTAAAAAAGAGGCGGCATAAGCCGCCCCGTCAGATTACGCTTTCCAGAAGTCGTCAAACACCGTGATCGGCGGGCGACGTTTGTGCTCGGTCTTCAGGTACCAGCCTTCGATAATGCGGGCGGTGCCTTCGTCCAGCGTCTTACCTTCCAGATAATCATCAATATTTTCATAGGTCACGCCCAGCGCAGCTTCGTCAGGCAGGGAAGGGCGATCGTCTTCCAGATCTGCGGTAGGGGCTTTTTTATACAGATGCTCCGGACAGCCCAGCGCGGCCAGCAGCTGTTTGCCCTGGCGCTTGTTAAGACGGAACAGCGGGTTAATGTCGGTACCGCCATCGCCATATTTGGTGAAGAAGCCGGTCAGGGCTTCTGCCGCATGGTCTGTCCCCACCACTACGCCGCTGGTCATCCCGGCGATGCTGTACTGCGCCTTCATGCGCTCGCGGGCTTTTTCGTTACCGCGGACGAAATCGCTCAGCTCAATGCCCGCCTCGCGCAGCGCTTTTTCGCTGGCCAGCACCGCTTCTTTAATATTGACGGTCAGCACGCGATCGGGCTGGATGAACGCGATGGCATCCTGACAATCCTGCTCGTCGAACTGCACACCGTAGGGCAGGCGCACCGCGATAAACTGCAGGTCGTTATTCCCCGTTTCGGCACGCAGTTCGTTGATCGCCATCTGGGCGAGCTTCCCGGCGAGCGTAGAGTCCTGACCGCCGCTGATGCCCAGCACCAGCGTTTTCAGAAACGGGAAGCGGGTTAAGTAGGATTTCAAAAAATCGACGCTACGGCGAATCTCTTCTTCCGCGTTGATAGTGGGTTTTGCACCCAGTGCCTGGATAATCTCTTGTTGCAGAGCCATCTAGCCCCTCCGTTACACAAATTTGCCTGATGAATGTACTGTTAAAGCTAACCTGTGATGGATAAAACGACAAGGATCACAAATTTGAATGGAGCGAAATAGAGCGATTTAGCAGGTTATTTTTGTTTTGCCGGAATTTTCCGAAAAAACTTTGCCGTCACGCTTGAGGTTGAAAAATGTGGTTTTCTATTCCAGGCTTACTTAACACGCTGATAAACAAGAGGACGGAATATGAACAAGAACGTAGCAGGAATGTTAGGCGCAGCGGCTGTACTGACTTTACTGGCGGGCTGTACCGCTTATGACCGCACAACCGATCAGTTTAAAGAGCCTGTGGTCAAAGATGTTAAGAAAGGGATGAGCCGCGCTCAGGTCGAGCAGCTGGCCGGTAAGCCATCCTCTGAAGTGACGATGATCCACGCTCGCGGTACTTGCCAGACCTATATCCTGGGTCAACGGGATGGTAAAACCGAAACCTATTTTGTTGCATTAGATGACACAGGTCACGTTATGAACTCTGGCTACCAGACCTGCGCGGAATATGACACCGATCCGCAGGCACCTAAAGCCTGATAACCCTTTTGCCTGAGCAGATCCAAACCGGCCAACTGGCCGGTTTTTCTTTTTCCCCCCTATAATCTTATTTCTTATCGCGAATTATTTGCCTGAAATGTGAAGGTTGTCATAACCGCAGGTCAATGAGAGACAATTCCAAAACATCCTAGATTACCACAGCCTTTTCGCTTGCCGTATACTCATCCCATCAGACCAGCCTGCGAGAAGAACGCCCGGTAACGGTGCTGAAGTCGCAGCTAACGCGGTGGCTATATAAGAGGGAAGTCATTATGGAAAAGAAACATATCTATCTGTTTTGCTCAGCAGGCATGTCAACGTCACTGCTGGTGTCAAAGATGCGCGCGCAGGCCGAGAAGTACGAAGTTCCGGTTATCATTGAAGCCTTCCCGGAAACGCTGGCAGGCGAAAAAGGCACCAGTGCCGATGTGGTACTGCTGGGGCCGCAAATTGCCTATATGTTGCCAGAAATTCAGCGTCTGTTACCGAATAAACCGGTTGAAGTGATCGACTCTGCCCTGTACGGCAAAGTGGATGGTTTGGGTGTTCTTAAAGCTGCAGTAGCGGCGATTAAAAAAGCTGCTAATTAATTTAATTTTTATTTTTCCCGTCAAAGAGCAATTTCACACATTTACGCCGCAATATTATTGCGGCATTTAAGGGTATTTTCTATGAGTAGATTTATTGCTGCGCTTGAAAAGGTACTCCTTCCTTTTGCAGTTAAAATAGGAAAGCAACCGCATGTCAACGCCATTAAAAACGGTTTTATTAAAGTAATGCCGTTAACACTGGCCGGGGCCATGTTCGTTTTAATTAACAACGTTTTTCTTAGCTTCGGTGATGGTTCATTTTTCTATTCATTAGGCGTGCGTTTAGATCCCTCAACTATTGAAACATTAAATGGTTTCAAGGCCATCGGCGGCAATGTGTACAACGGTACGCTGGGTATTATGTCGCTGATGGCACCTTTCTTTATCGGGATGGCGCTGGCAGAAGAGCGTAAAGTCGACTCACTGGCCGCCGGTTTATTATCTGTTGCTGCGTTTATGACCGTCACCCCTTACAGCGTGGGCGAAGCCTACGCAGTGGGTGCCAACTGGCTGGGCGGGGCAAACATCATCTCCGGCATTGTGATCGGTCTGGTGGTGGCGGAGATGTTTACCTTTATTATTCGACGCAACTGGGTGATTCGCTTACCGGACAGCGTTCCGGCATCGGTATCGCGCTCGTTCTCGGCGCTGATCCCCGGCTTCATTATTCTCTCCATCATGGGGACTATCGCCTGGGCGCTCTCACACTGGGGCACCAACTTCCACCAGATCATCATGGACACCATCTCCACACCGCTGGCATCCATGGGGGGCGTGGTAGGCTGGGCTTACGTGATTTTCACCTCCCTGCTGTGGTTCTTCGGTGTTCACGGCTCTCTGGCGCTGGCTGCGCTGGACAGCGGCATCATGACCCCATGGGCGCTGGAAAACGTGGCGCTCTACCAGCAGTACGGCTCCGTTGACGCAGCGCTGGCGGCCGGTAAAACCTTCCACGTGTGGGCGAAACCGATGCTGGACTCCTACATCTTCCTGGGCGGTACCGGGGCGACGCTGGGCCTGATCATCGCGGTGTTTATCACCTCCCGTCGTGCGGATCATCGTCAGGTGGCGAAGCTGGCCCTGCCGTCAGGCATCTTCCAGATTAACGAGCCCATCCTGTTCGGTCTGCCGATTATCATGAACCCGGTGATGTTTATTCCGTTCGTCCTGGTGCAGCCGCTGCTGGCGGCCATTACCCTGACGGCTTACTACCTGGGCATCATCCCGCCGGTCACTAACATTGCACCGTGGACCATGCCAGCCGGTCTGGGCGCCTTCTTCAACACCAACGGCAGCGTAGCGGCCTTCCTGTTGGCGATATTTAACCTGGGTGTGGCAACCCTGCTCTATATGCCATTCGTTGCCATCGCCAATAAAGCCCAGACCACCATTGATGAAGAAGAGAGCGAAGAGGATATCGCCCTCGCACTGAAATTCTGATGTCGTATGACGCGGGGCGACCCGCGTCACTACAGGAGAGAAAACATGTTTGATTTAGAGAATGTAGTTGCAGAAGCGGAAGAGGTCGCAGAGAACGATCTTGAAGAAGTGGTGATGGGGCTTATCATCAACTCCGGTCAGGCGCGCAGCCTGGCGTACGCGGCGCTGAAAAAAGCCAAGCAGGGCGATTTCGACACCGCGAAAGAGATGATGGCCCAGTCGCGCACCGCGCTCAATGAAGCGCACCTGGTGCAAACAAAACTGATCGAAAGCGATCAGGGTGAAGGTAAAATGAAGGTCAGCCTGGTGCTGGTACACGCCCAGGACCATCTGATGACCTCCATGCTGGCGCGTGAGCTGGTGGCGGAACTCATCGAACTTCACGAGAAAATGCAGTAGATCAGACTGATAGCAGGAGGTCAGCGCCATGGAAATCACTACCGCCCGGGAACAACAGCTGTTTAATGGTAAAAATTTTCATGTGTTTATCTACAACAAGGTGGAGAGCATCAGCGGTCTGCATCAGCATGACTACTATGAGTTCACCATCGTGCTGACCGGCCGCTATTTCCAGGAGATCAACGGCAAGCGGGTGCTGCTGGAGCGTGGGGATTTTGTTTTTATCCCGATGGGTTCTCACCATCAGAGCTTTTACGATTTTGGTGCCACGCGCATTCTCAACGTCAGCATCAGTAAACGCTTCTTCGAAACCCACTACTCGCCGCTGCTGCCGTTCTGCTTTGTTGCATCGCAGGTTTATCACGTTAAAAGTGAATTCCTGAACTGGATCGATACCGTTATTGCCTCACTCAACTTCCGCGACAATGAATTCGATGAATTTATTGAAACGGTGACCTTTTACGTCGTCAATCGGCTACGCCATTATCGCGAAGAGCAGCAGGCAACCGACGATATTCCGCAATGGCTGCGCACGACCGTTGAAATGATGCATGACAAGCTGCGTTTTGGTGAAAACGCGCTGGAAAATATGGTGGCGCTGTCGGGAAAATCCCAGGAATACCTGACCCGTGCCACCCAGCGTTATTACCAGAAAACGCCGATGCAGATTATTAATGAAATACGGATCAATTTCGCCAGAAAACAGCTGGAAATCACCAATTATTCGGTGACGGATATTGCTTACGAATCCGGTTATAGCAGTCCGAGTCTGTTTATTAAAACCTTTAAGAAATTGACCTCATTTACCCCTAACAGCTACCGGAAAAACCTCACAGTTATTAATTAACGTCCGGCGGGTTTACCGCCGGGAATATCGATTAACAGGCTTGCCCAATATAAATGGGACGGGATCGCTATACTTAAAAAGCGCATCTCCAGGGAGAATATTATGCAAAAGAAACTTAAAGTAGTGACCATCGGCGGCGGAAGCAGCTACACCCCGGAATTACTGGAAGGCTTCCTTAAGCGTTATCATGAACTGCCGGTCAGCGAATTGTGGCTGGTTGACGTGGCCGAGGGCCAGGAGAAGCTCGATATTATTTTCGACCTGTGCCAGCGTATGGTGAAAAAAGCGGGTGTGCCGATGACCGTGCATAAAACCCTCGACCGTCGTCAGGCGCTGAAAGATGCCGATTTCGTGACGACGCAGCTGCGTGTCGGCCAGCTGAAAGCGCGCGAGCTGGATGAGCGTATCCCGCTGAGCTACGGCTATCTGGGCCAGGAGACCAACGGTGCAGGCGGCCTGTTCAAAGGGCTGCGCACCATTCCGGTGGTGTTCGACATCATTAAAGATGTACAGGAGATCTGCCCCCAGGCATGGGTGATTAACTTCACCAACCCGGCCGGGATGGTCACCGAAGCGGTCTATCGCCATACCGGGTTCAAACGCTTCATTGGGGTCTGCAATATCCCTATCGGCATGAAGATGTTTATTCACGACGTGCTGGCCCTGACCGACAACGACGACCTCTCTATCGACCTGTTTGGCCTGAACCACATGGTCTTTATCAAGGATGTCCTGGTCAACGGCAAATCACGTTTCCCGGAGCTGCTGGATGGCGTTGCCAGCGGCACTCTGAAAGCAAGTTCGGTGAAGAACATCTTTGACCTGCCGTTTAGCGAAGGGCTGATCCGCTCCCTGAATCTGCTGCCATGCTCCTATCTGCTCTACTACTTCAAGCTGAAAGAGATGCTGGCGATCGAGATGGGCGAATACTACAAAGGCGGTGCCCGCGCGCAGGTGGTGCAGAAGGTGGAAAAACAGCTGTTCGAGCTCTATAAGAACCCGGATCTGGACGTGAAGCCGAAAGAGCTGGAGCAGCGCGGCGGAGCATACTACTCCGATGCGGCCTGCGAAGTGATCAACGCTATCTACAACGACAAGCAGGCGGAACACTACGTCAACGTGCCGCACCACGGCCACATCGATAACATCCCGGCGGACTGGGCGGTGGAGATGACCTGCATCCTGGGCCGTGACGGGGCGAAGCCACATCCGCGACTGACCCATTTCGATGACAAAGTGATGGGCCTCATCCACACCATCAAGGGCTTTGAAGTGGCGGCAAGCCAGGCGGCCATCAGCGGCGAGCTGAACGACGTGCTGCTGGCGCTGAACCTGAGCCCGCTGGTGCACTCCGATCGTGATGCCGAGAAGCTGGCGCGGGATCTGATCCTGGCCCATGAAAAATGGCTGCCGAACTTCGCCGCCACGATCGATAAACTGAAAAGCGAGCAGCACTAAGAGGGATCGCTATGGAATATCTGCTGATCGTCAATGCCGATGATTTTGGCCTCTCAAAAGGGCAGAACTACGGCATCGTGGAAGCCTGTCGGCACGGCGTGGTGACCTCCACCACCGCGATGGTGAACGGTGAAGCCATTGAGCACGCCGCGGCGCTCAGCCGGGATCTGCCCGATCTGGGCGTGGGCATGCACTTTGTTCTGACCCTTGGTATGCCGCTGACCGCTATGCCAGGGCTGACCCGGGAGGGGGTGTTGGGCAAATGGATCTGGGAGATGGCAGAGGAGGGGACGTTACCCCTGGAGGAGATCGCCCGCGAACTGGACTGTCAGTTCAATCGCTTCGTCGATCTCTTCGGGCGCGAACCGACCCATATCGACAGCCATCATCACGTGCATATGATCCCGGCCATCTTCCCGCTGGTGGCCGAGTTTGCCCGCCGCAAAGGGGTGGCGCTGCGTGTGGATCGTCAGGCCGACATGCCCGGCGAAATGGGGGGCGATCTGCCGCCCACGACGGACGGTTTCAGTAGCGCATTTTATGGCGATGAAATCAGTGAAGCGCTGTTTTTAAGCGTACTGGACAGGTCCGTACAGCAGGGAGAGCGGTCGCTGGAGGTGATGGCGCATCCGGCCTTTATCGACAATACGATCCGTAAAAGCGCTTACTGCTGGCCACGACTGACGGAGATGGAGGTGCTGACCTCGACGTCGCTGAAGTATGCGATTGCCGAGCGCGGGTATCGTCTGGGAACGTTCGGGGATCTGTGAGGAAATGCCGGGTGGCGGATTCGCCTTACCTGGCCTACAAATTCAATGGAACCTTGCGCCGGGTTTTATCCGGTTAGCAAATTACACGGAACCGTAGGCCGGGTAAGCGCAAGCGCCACCCGGCTTTTTTTACGCAGGTATTTGGTCAATCTTACTGCTGCGCGACCATACCCGGTGCGCCGCCATCAGCAACGTCAGTTCATCCATAAATGCACCCGCAGCCGTATCGCCTTCGACGATACCCTCTTCGCCCTGATCTGCCACCTTCAGCAGCGGCTTAAACTGACGGGCATCGCCAGCCAGCGCAATCGGCTTGAGATGCTTGTACGCTTCCAGCAGATAGTAAGCCGCGTCGCCGTTATTCAGCAGGCTCTGAATATCGCCGCACGGCACGACGACCGCATCGACGGTCAACGACGGTGAACCGGCGAAGGTGGCCGCCACTGGCAGTACCGAGCCGTCATCGGCGGTGACTTCACCCATGCGCGAATAGAGTAGTTTGGCATGAACGCCTTTGGCCTTGAGCGCCTGGAGCACCGCCAGCACGTCGCTGGCCCGTGGAGTATCGTTCAGCAATACCGCCACCACACGGCCTTTGATATCGCCGCCAGGAACTGCATACAGGCTGAGGGAGGGATCCTTTTGTACGCCGTTCACATCCTGCGGCGGAGCCAGGTTACGCTGCTCGTCGGTAAGGGTGATGCCCAGATTGTCCGCCACCTTCTGGGCCAGCGTGATATCGATATGGGCCAGCTGATCGACCACCCGCTCGCGGATATAGGCCCGCACCACTTTGCTCAGCTCAAAGCTGAAGGCGCCCACAATATGATCCTGCTCAACGGGCGTCTGGCTCTGCCAGAACAGGCGCGGATGGGCATAGTATTCACCGAAAGAGGGGCTACGCTCGCGGATCTTCGATCCCTCCACGCGCTCCTGATAGGACTCGAATCCGCCCCGTTTTGGCCCCGGCGGCGTTTCGCGCGGCCAGTTGTCGTTGATCGAGTTTGGCTCGTAGTTCGCCGGGTTGGTGTCGATCTCCATGCGGTGCATCCCGTCCCGCTGGAAATTATGGTACGGGCAGGTTGGTCGGTTGATTGGGATCTCGTGGAAGTTAGGCCCGCCCAGACGACTGATTTGCGTATCGGTATAGGAGAAGAGACGCCCCTGCAGTAATGGGTCGTTGGTGAAGTCCATCCCGGGGACAATATGCCCTGGGTGGAACGCGGCCTGCTCGTTTTCGGCAAAGAAGTTGTCCGGGTTACGGTTGAGCACCATTTTGCCCACCAGCTGAACCGGCACCAGCTCTTCGGGAATGAGCTTGGTCGGATCGAGGATATCAAAATCAAATTTGAACTCGTCCTCTTCCGGGATCAGCTGGAAACCGAGCTCAAATTCCGGGAAGTCGCCCGCTTCAATGGATTCCCACAGATCGCGGCGATGGAAGTCTGGATCGCGCCCGGTGAGCTTTTGCGCCTCATCCCATACCAGAGAGGCTTTACCGGCGACCGGTTTCCAGTGGAAGCGCACAAAGGTGGCTTTGCCTTCGGCGTTAATCAGCCGGAAGGTATGAATGCCAAAGCCCTCCATGGTGCGGTAGCTGCGCGGAATGCCGCGGTCGGACATCGCCCACATCACGTTGTGCAGGGTTTCCGGCTGCAGCGACACGTAATCCCAGAAGGTATCGTGTGCGCTCTGGCCCTGGGGAATAGCCCAGTGAGGTTCCGGTTTTACGGCGTGAACAAAATCGGGGAACTTGTGTGCGTCCTGAATAAAGAAGATCGGTGTGTTGTTGCCCACCAGATCAAAAACGCCTTCATCAGTGTAAAACTTGGTGGCGAAACCGCGAATATCGCGCACCGTGTCGGCGGAACCTGCGCCGCCCTGTACCGTGGAAAAGCGTACAAAAACCGGCGTGATTTTATCCGGATCCGACAGGAAATCGGCTTTAGTAATCTCTTTCAGGCTTTTATAAGGCTGGAAATAGCCGTGTGCGGCGGAGCCGCGGGCGTGTACGATGCGCTCCGGGATACGTTCATGGTCAAAGTGGGTGATCTTCTCCCGCAGGATAAAGTCTTCCAGCAGGGTGGGGCCGCGCGTACCGGCACGAAGGGAGTTCTGATCGTCACTTATACGCACACCCTGGTTGGTGGTCAACGGGAAGTTTTCCCCCCCTTTGCGAACCCCCTCCAGCGCATTCAGTTTCTGGTTGCCGGTATCAGGTGCCTTCATGCTGCCGGGGGCCGTCGGCTCCTGGCCTGGCGGAGTAGGGACTGGACTTGCGCGGTGAGAACCGTCTGCCGGGGCCAGCGAGTCCATTCCGGGTTTCGCTTCGCTGGCATCGTGAAGCGGGGACTGTTCAGGTTTATGGGTCTTATCATTTTGCGACATTGCACTCGTCTCCTTTTCATTGCTGAAATGCGGCCGTTTTTGCGTCAAAACTCAATAACTATAGAACATTACGGGTTATAAACCGGGTGAAAGGCCGATCTAAGGTCAGAGCTTATGTTGCATAAGACACGTGAGGCGCGACGCAGGAGGGGCAATCGGCTATGATAAGAATTTGCTGATTTTTATGCTTGTTTAGTGAAACTGCTGCTTATGAAACCTCTTCGCCAACAAAACCGCCCTGTGATCAGTTACCAGCCTCGCGTTGAACCTGCGCCGCCAGAACATGCCACCAAAATGGATGGCTTTCGTGACGTCTGGCTGTTACGCGGTAAATATGTGGCCTTTGTGCTGATCGGGGAGCGTTTTCGTCGTTCTCCAGCTTTTACCGTACCGGAATCAGCCCAGCGCTGGGCGCTACAGGTCCGTCAGGATGAAGAGGTTGAGGATTAACAGAGATAAAAAAACCGCCGTCATCACTGAAGGCGGTTTTTTTTAACTCAGAAGGCGATTAACGGTGCGCGAGCTCCGCGTCATTTTCACTTGCCAGGATAGTTTTGTCAGTCTGCTTCAGCCACTGGCTGGTCAGCGTCCCGGCGGTCATGGAGCCGCTGACGTTCAGTGCGGTACGCCCCATGTCGATCAACGGTTCAACGGAGATCAGCAGAGCCACCAGCGTTACCGGGAGACCCAGCGCAGGCAGAACAATCAGTGCCGCGAAGGTTGCGCCGCCGCCCACACCGGCCACACCGGCAGAGCTCACGGTGACAATCCCCACCAGGGTCGCAATCCAGACCGGATCCAGCGGGTTAATCCCAACCGTCGGGGCAACCATCACCGCCAGCATGGCAGGGTAGAGACCCGCACAACCGTTCTGGCCAATCGTTGCACCGAAGGAGGCAGAGAAGCTGGCAATCGATTCCGGCACGCCCAGACGACGGGTCTGCGCTTCCACGTTCAGTGGAATGGAGGCGGCGCTGGAGCGGCTGGTAAAGGCGAAGGTCAGTACCGGCCACACTTTGCGGAAGTATTTCAGCGGGCTGACGCCGTTTACGCTGAGCAGAATGGCGTGAACCACAAACATAATGCCCAGACCGAGATACGAGGCCACCACGAAACTACCCAGCTTAATGATGTCCTGCAGGTTCGAGCCCGCAACCACTTTGGTCATTAGCGCCAGAACGCCATACGGGGTCAGCTGCATCACCAGACGCACCAACTTCATCACCCAGCTCTGCAGGGTATCGATGGCGGTCAGTACGCGCTGGCCTTTCGGCGCATCATCTTTCAGCAGCTTCAGGGCAGCTACGCCCAGGAAGGCGGCAAAAATTACCACGCTGATGATAGACGTCGGGTTGGCACCGGTCAGATCGGCAAACGGGTTTTTCGGGATAAAGGAGAGCAACATCTGCGGAACGGTGAGATCCGCCACTTTACCCGCATAGTTGGTCTCGATGGCGGTCAGGCGCGCGGTCTCCGCGGTGCCCTGCACCAGGCCTTCTGCCGTCAGGCCAAACAGGTTGGTGACCAGCACACCGACCAGCGCCGCGATAAGCGTAGTAAACAGCAGCGTACCGATGGTCAGAAAGCTGATTTTCCCCAGTTGGGAGGCGTTATGCAGACGGGCAACCGCGCTCAGAATAGAGGCGAAGACCAGCGGCATGACGATCATCTGCAGCAACTGGACGTAGCCGTTGCCGACAATGTTAAACCACTGAATAGACTCTTTCAGTACCGGATTGCTGGAACCGTAAATGGCCTGCAGCGCCAGGCCAAAGACCACGCCCATGACCAGACCGACCAGCACTTTTTTAGCCAGGCTCCACTGTTTATGACGCGCCTGCGCCAGCAACAGCAGTAGGCCGACGAACACCACAATGTTCGCGATTAATGGAAAATTCATCCCCGTTCTCCTGATTTAATATCAGATCGGTATCAGTCCGACCTTGTTGGCGCAAGGTTAGCAGAAGTGTGATCCAGTCGCTTATATCCAAATGGAATGGGTTATGCCAAAACGGTTAAGTTTGTCCAGTTACTGCTCACTTTGCAGATGAATAAAGCGGTTGAACTGAAATTGCAGCGAATTGATCATGTGCGAAGACCAGCGCACGGCACCGTTTTCAGGCAGCGTCTGAGGCATCCAGACGGCCCAGGCAAACAGCGCCATGCACAGCGCACGCTCCAGCTGGTTACCTTTTTGCGGCCGGAGGATAGGCAAACGAAAACGCCAGCGGCAGGGCCAGAGGAGGGGAACCCCAGCCGGGGTGAGCATGTCGGCCAGGATATGGCTCAGGTAACCCAGCACCATTCCCTGAATGGCGTCTGCGGGGATAAGCCAGCTGTCGGGCACTTTTAAATAGAAGAGGGTCAGGGCGGCGAACACCGCCAGCAAGCTGTGGGTAAACCCACGATGGCCGCAGGCGCGGGCAATGGGTTTGGAGATCCACTTCAGCCGCTGCCCGAGCAGCGACTTAGGATGATCGATATCCGGTAACAGGCAGGTCAAAACCGCCGATGGCACAATATGCCACCAGTCACCCTGCGCCAGCACCGGTGTAAGCTCAGCGTTCTTGGCAAACACTGCGCAGGCGAGAGAAAAAAGCAGATGACCTTCCGCCGTCATGATAAAACCCACTAAACTGTCGATGCATCCAGTATAGGGATTTTATACAGTATACGGAAGTAGTGACGGTGTAACTCTTTGTCACAAAGCTGTTAACGCGCCAGCCAGCCACCATCGACGGCAAGGGTATAACCGTTCACATAGTCCGAGGCGGAAGAGGCCAGAAACACCGCCGGGCCCTGGAGATCGTCCGGCTTGCCCCAGCGACCCGCCGGAATACGGTCGAGGATCTCTTTGCTGCGCTGTTCGTCGTCGCGTAGCTGCTGGGTGTTGTTGGTCGCCATGTACCCCGGGGCGATTGCATTTACGTTAATACCATGTTGTGCCCACTCGTTGGCTAGCAGCCGGGTGAGCCCCAGCACGCCGCTTTTTGACGCGGTATAAGAGGGAACGCGGATCCCCCCCTGGAAGGAGAGCATGGAAGCGATATTGATAATTTTGCCCCCTTGCCCCTGGGCAATAAACTGGCGGGCCACGGCCTGAGAGAGGAAAAAGACCGACTTCAGGTTGAGGTTCATCACCTCATCCCAGTCTTTCTCACTGAAGGTCAACGCATCTTCCCGGCGAATGGTTCCGGCGTTATTCACCAGGATATCGACCCGCCCCATGCCGGTCACCGCCTGTTCAACCAGACTTTCAATGGCATCCTGCTTGCTGAGGTCGGCCTGAATAGCCAGAAACCGGCGCCCCAGCGCCTTCACGCCTGCGGCGGTCTCTTCCGGAACGCGGCGATTGACGCTGACAATATCGCATCCAGCCTGGGCCAGACCCAGCGCCATGCCCTGGCCGAGGCCGGTATCACAGCCGGTAACGATGGCAACTTTTCCTGAAAGATTAAAGGCATCCAGTATCATACAGACCTCAGTGTGTAGGGGGATATAGTTGTTCTGAGGTAAGCATAGAATCAGTTATCAGGAAGATCAAATTAAAATGAAATGGTGTTTCAAAAATTTTTAAGGCGGTCATGTTTGCGGGCAACAGGGTGCTGCCCGCCAGTGACCATTACCCGCGCAGATGCGCCACGGTAAGTGCCTGCAGGGAGGTCAGTTTGACATCGGCCAGTGCGTAACGCGCGTCGTGCTGGTTCTCTTCCGCAGGAACAACAATTGAGCGCATCCGGGCCGCTTTACTGGCAATCATGCCATTTACCGAGTCTTCCAGCGCCACGCAGGCGGTCGGGTCGACGCCCAGTTTCGCAGCGCAATCCATATAGACCTGCGGATGCGGCTTGCTGTACGGGAGCTTTTCTGCCGAGGCCAGCGCGTCGAAGCTGTCGCGCAGATCGAACATGATCAGCACCTTCTCCAGCATATGCAGCGGCGAGGCGGAGGCCAGACCGACCTTCAGTCCCTGCTCTTTACAGAGTAATACGGCCTCACGCGCGCCTTTGAGTAAGGGACGGGTCTCTTCCACCAGCGTAATGGCGCGGTTGATAATGCGATCGGTCACTTCATCCCGGCCTGGACCTACCCACGGCTGGTGGGCGTACCAGAGATCAACCACCATATCGATGCGCAGGCCGAGGGTATCCGGCAGCTCGTGACGGCGGCTGATATCCACACCCAGGCTCGCCATTACATCCAGTTCAGCCCGATCCCACAGCGGCTCAGAATCAATCAGTAATCCATCCATATCAAAAATGGCAGCAACAATTTGACGTGGCGTCGACATGCAACCTCTCCTTTCGTTGGTTTTAGCAGCGGTAAGCGCTACCTCACCCTGGCAATTTAGCATATCGCCAGTAAAGAGCGGGCGAAAATGAGATCCAGCAGGTAAACTTAGCCACAAAGGATGTAATTTCATAATGAGGAACCAATGACATATCAACAAGCTGGTCGCGTTGCGATACTGAAACAGATCGCCGGATGGGTGATTTTTATCCCATCAGTTATCTCGACCATTATTTCTGTTCTGAAATTTATCTATGACCACAGCGAGAAGCAGGCCGGGATTAATGCCGTGATGCTTGATTTTGCCCATGTCATGATTGAGATGATGCGGTTCAATACCCCATTCCTGAACTTTTTCTGGTACAACTCGCCCACGCCTGATTTTCGGCAGGGGATGAACATCGCGTTCTGGATTATTTTTGCCCTGATCTTTATTGCCCTCGCGCTGCAGGCCTCGGGAGCGCGGATGCGCCGCCAGACGCGCATGATCCGCGAAGGTTTGGAGGCGCAGCTGATTCTGGAGAAAGCGAGAGGGGAGGAGGGCTTGACCCGTGAGCAGATCGAATCACGTATTGTGGTACCGAATAACACTATTTTCCTGCAAATATTCACGCTCTACGTGCTGCCCGTGCTGATGATCGTCGCCGGGTATTTCCTGTTTTCGCTGCTCGGCCTGATCTAAGCGTTCGCTGCCGGGCGCTGAAGCCCGGCAGCCTGCGCGTTATGCCGCCAGTACCCGCTCCAGCGCTCGCTGCGCATTCACCATATGCTCCCCACCAAACAGAATGGCGCGGTTCATCAGCGTATAGAGCTGATACACCGGTTGCCTTTCCAGAAAATCTGCCGGCAGCGGTGATATCGACTGGTAGCCGTCGTAAATTTGCGGCGGCTGTTCAGGATGGAGCGGCAGCATGGCGAGATCGCACTCTCTGTCTCCCCAGTAACAGGCCGGGTCGAAGATGTAGGGGCCGTTCGGCCCCAGCGCGCAGTTGTCCGACCATAAATCGCCATGCAGCAGCGAAGGCTGCGGCTGGTGCGAGGCCAGGCGCTGCTGAATATGATCGACAATGGCGTCAATATTGCCGAACGCCAGCCCTTTTTCCGCTGCCAGCTCCAGCTGCCAGCCGATGCGCTGTTCGGCAAAGAAGGTTGACCAGCGTCGCTGCCAGGCGTTGGGTTGTGGCGTGGTGGAGAGGTCATTGTCAAAATCGAGGCCAAACTGTGGTTGCTCGCTCCACTGATGCAGGCGGGCGATTTGCTGCCCCAGAATAAAGGCATTATGCGCGTCGAGCGGGCGGGGAGGGAGATAGTCCATCACCAGGAAACTGTAGTCACGATCGCTACCGACGGCCCGGACTGTAGGAACAGATACGGTTTTGCTGCGGGAGAGCAGTTCCAGCTGATCGGCTTCTGCTGTGAATATCGGTAACAGTTCACGTTCGTCACATTTTACGAAGAGATCGAGGCCTGCATAGCGCAGATGCCACGCGGCGTGGATTTCGCCTCCTGGCAGCTCATTACGCAGTTCAATTTCACCTTCGCCCAACTGTTCACTCAAAAGATGACTGATAGCCTGCCACATGATCGCTCTCCCATGTTGTCTGCCAGATCATAAAGTTAGCGTGAAACTATGGTAAAAAAATACGAGCTAACGCACAGTTGGGCCGTTTGGTTGGCCCTCGGGCATTTATTGTTGCTCTTTTTGCCAGTTTTCCCAGCGCGTGACTTCAACCTGCGGCTCTTTCCCGGTTGCGCTCTCAACCAGCCCCGACGCCAGCGCCTTCACCTCGTCTTCACCCAGCGGGGTAACCAGACCATAAGTATGGGTGCCCAGCTCATGCAGCGTGCCCTCATCGTCAGTCATGGTCAGTAAAAAACCTCCGCGGGTGAGGTTGTTGTTCATTTCGTTGAGCTCGGTCAGCGTATCTTCATGCACTTTAATGGTTACCACGTAGCGCGCGATCTCTCCACTACTCATCATTCACCTCGTTGTTATCCCGAAATTTTTTAGCATAGTCGATTCATGCTATTTGTCGCCCTCGCCGGCTAACCGGGAGGGCTGTCATTACGCATTTGCCAGATACTTGAATATTTTTTGCGTGTCTTCCAGCGAGCAGAGTCGGGTGCCGTGATTGATGGTCGCCGCGCTGCCTGCTGCCACCCCGTACTGGGTCATCTCCCGTAAGGATGCGCCCTGCGCCAGTTTCAGGGTCATGGCGCCGACCATGCTGTCACCTGCGCCGACGGTGCTCTGGCTTTTCATCGGCGGCGGTACCACTTGTACCGAGCCGGTTTCATCAACGGCCAGCGCCCCCTGCGGTCCCAGGGAGACGACGACCCGCCGCGCTTTGCCGCTTTTCACTAACTCCTCGGCGGCCTTACGCACATCGTCTGGCTGGCTGAGGTCACGATTGACCAGCGCGCTCAGCTCTTTCTGGTTAGGTTTTACCAGCTCAATATTGCCAAGCGTCAGCGCGGCGCTGAGCGCCTCCCCGGAGCTATCGACAATGCAGCGAATGCCGTTCTGCTGGGCAGCGCGGATCAGCTGCGTCAGTTTTTCGGTTTTCACACCGGGTGGCAGACTGCCGCTGATAACCAGCAATGCGCCGCTTTCGATGGCCAGCACTTTCTCTTCAAGCTGGCGAAACTCATCTTCGCTTAATGTCGCACCAGGCATCACAAAGCGGTATTGCTCGTTAGAGGATTCAACGTGAACATGCAGGTTTTGCCGGGTCCAGTCCCGGGCCTCAACCGTATCGACGGCAACCTGCTCGTCGGCAAGGAGTGAGACGAGATGTTCGCCCGTCGCACCGCCCGCGGGGAAGATGGCTGTGGCTTTTCCGCCAAGGTGCGTAATAGCGCGGGCGACGTTAATGCCGCCGCCGCCGGGCTCAAAGACCGGCACGCTGCAGCGGAGTTTACCTTCAGGATAGATTTGTGCCGTCAGGGTAGCGCTGTCCAGGGAAGGGGAGAGCGTCAACGTAAAAATACGATCCATGCTTATCTCCTGTAAGTGAGGTTTGCATTAAGCCTGGCACCGAACCCACAGAAGCGAAAGAAATAACAATATGATTTCTAATATAAATATCTTTACGTAACGTGACTGTTTTTTATAAATATTAGAGGGCTTTGAGATCGTTCTTATTCCAAAAATGAAACAAGAAATCATTGCTATGTTATTTGAGCCTTTTTATAATTTGTTACCTTTCCAAGGATCCCATGGCATTGATCCGCAAGAAAGTTTCCGGGACCGTAATGGTCTCTTTTTTTGTTGTACGGACTCTTTATAAATGAAGCTCTTAAAGACAGTACCCGCTGCGATGATGTTAGCGGGAGGTCTGCTTGCGTCAATGAATGCAGCAGCCGATGATTCCGTTTTTACTGTCATGGATGATCCCTCCACTGCACAGAAACCCTTCGAAGGCAACCTTAACGCAGGTTATCTGGCGCAATCGGGCAATACGAAAAGCTCCTCCCTGACCGCAGACACCACCCTGACCTGGTACGGCAATACTACCGCCTGGTCGCTGTGGGGTAACGCAAGTAACACCTCTTCTAACGATGAGCGTTCTTCCGAGAAATATGCGGTAGGTGGGCGTAGCCGTTTCAATGTGACCGACTATGACTATCTGTTTGGCCAGGCAAGCTGGTTAACCGATCGCTATAACGGCTATCGTGAGCGTGACGTTGCGACCGCCGGTTACGGTCGGCAGTTCCTGAACGGTCCGGTACACAGCTTCCGCTTTGAATTTGGTCCGGGCGTACGTTATGACGAATACACTGACGGCGACACGGAAACTCAGCCGCTGGGCTACGCGTCCGGAACTTATGCATGGCAGATGACCGATAACGCGAAATTCAGCCAGGGCGTTTCTGTCTTTGGCGCTGACGACACCACCGTCAACTCCGAAACCGCGCTTAACGTGGCAATCAACGCCCATTTCGGGCTGAAAGTTGCATACAATGTGACCTGGAACTCCGAGCCGCCAGCGTCTGCGCCGGAACACACCGATCGTAGAACCACCGTCTCTCTGGGCTACAAAATGTAATTATCGCGGGCCAAGAATATATTGGCCCGTTTTTAATTTTTGTGCTGATAAATAATAAACACTGTTTTAGAATATAGCGGCAGCCGATATCTCCATATTCTCTCCATAATTCCTCGCTTCGTTAACTATTCAGTTTATTTGACACGAATTGATAAATATTTTGACTATGCAAAAGTGTGATCCAGATCTAAACTATGAACACAGGCTAGATATTGCCTTAAGTTGGTCTGTATTAATTCAGTAAGAGAAAAACATTATGAATAAAATCGCAACTGCATCTGCAGCATTGGTGCTTTCTGCACTGTCATTCGGCGCATTTGCCGCTGACGCTGTATATAACTCTGCCAGTGACACCTCTACACAAATCGGCATTACCAAAGCCTCTGATGTAGAAGCCGGATCAAACATCGCCCCGGGTTCGCAATCTACCGGGCAGTCCATGGATGACGCATTCGACGTGCATAAACTGGTCGCCGGGGAATGGTCCTGATCGATTTGTCAGATTATCTCCATTCATTTACGGGCTGTTATTGCCACTAAAAAAACCGGATTTTGATGTACCGGTTTTTTTATTTTTGTCATTTTTGTAAAGTTATATAGAACGCGATTTTATATTCGCGCCATTATTACCTACAAGACGCGAAATACCGTTATGGCGTAGGGGAAGGCGAGACGATTAACCCCAAAGCATTGCCGCCCAGCGTAATAACAGCATGGCAACGCAGATGGCGATTAACACAATCACCATCTTCCAGTGTTTTTTTGTAAAGCGTTTCGTTGGCATCCGATCATCCTTGTTCATTGATTCATGGAGTTTACCAAAGAACAAAGATAATTGCGCTTCACCGGGATGCTACATCCTCAGGCGCCTGCAACAACACGCGTCAAAACCAGTGAAACTTATCTGCCAGAATGACGAGTAAGGCGGTGGCAGAAAGAATGTTCAGGATAACGACTGTTTTGCTGGATACGTTCATAATTTGCCCCATGGAATGTTGAAGGACCTTTTCAAGAATAGCTTAGCAGCCCGCTATTGCGAGCAGCTGTCTGAAATTCCACGTCAAACTCATGCAAAAGTACTAACGCGTTCATTCTGCCTGTAAAGGGTGTTTTCACCCTTTTGTTAGTGTTACCATCTTCGGGCTGATCGTAAATTGTCATTTATCTGATTTCGATCCTGTGCATGGTTGCGGGCCAATTTGACGATTGTTGGTCAGATGGTTTTGCAATCCACTGTAAATTAAAGATTATTTTCTTTGCATATGCTCTTATGTGTGGGGCATCACTGCAAATAAGGATATAAAATGCCTGTTATTACTCTTCCTGATGGCAGCCAACGCCATTTTGACCGCGCCGTCAGCCCAATGGATGTTGCGCTGGATATCGGCCCGGGACTGGCGAAAGCCACTATTGCTGGCCGCGTAGATGGTGAGCTGGTTGATGCTTCCGATTTAATTGAAAACGATGCGAAGCTGTCGATCATCACCGCGAAAGACGAAGAAGGTCTGGAGATCATTCGTCACTCCTGCGCACACCTGCTCGGTCATGCGATCAAACAGCTGTGGCCTCACACCAAAATGGCTATCGGCCCGGTTATCGACAACGGCTTCTACTATGACGTTGACCTTGACCACACCCTGACCCAGGAAGATATCGAAGCCCTCGAAAAGCGTATGCACGAGCTGGCTGAGAGCAACTATGACGTCATTAAGAAGAAAGTGAGCTGGCACGAAGCGCGTGAAACCTTCGTGAAGCGTGGTGAAACCTACAAAGTCACTATTCTTGATGAAAACATTGCCCATGATGATAAGCCTGGCTTGTATCATCATGAAGAATATGTCGACATGTGCCGTGGACCGCACGTGCCGAACATGCGTTTCTGCCATCACTTCAAGCTGATGAAGACCGCAGGCGCTTACTGGCGTGGCGACAGCAACAATAAGATGCTGCAACGCATTTACGGTACCGCCTGGGCCGACAAAAAAGCCCTGAACGCGTACCTGCAGCGTCTGGAAGAAGCGGCGAAGCGTGACCACCGTAAAATCGGTAAACAGCTCGACCTGTATCACATGCAGGAAGAGGCGCCGGGTATGGTGTTCTGGCATAACGATGGCTGGACTATCTTCCGCGAACTGGAGACGTTCGTACGCTCCAAGCTGAAAGAGTACCAGTATCAGGAAGTGAAAGGCCCGTTCATGATGGACCGTGTGCTGTGGGAAAAAACCGGCCACTGGGACAACTACAAAGATGCAATGTTCACCACCTCTTCTGAGAACCGTGAATACTGCATTAAGCCGATGAACTGTCCGGGTCACGTTCAGATCTTCAACCAGGGTCTGAAATCCTACCGCGACCTGCCGCTGCGTATGGCGGAGTTCGGTAGCTGCCACCGTAACGAGCCATCAGGCGCGCTGCATGGCCTGATGCGTGTTCGTGGCTTTACGCAGGATGACGCGCATATCTTCTGTACTGAAGATCAGGTGCGTGATGAAGTTAACGCCTGTATTCGTATGGTCTACGATATGTACAGCACCTTTGGCTTCGAGAAGATCGTGGTCAAACTCTCAACTCGTCCTGAAAAACGTATCGGCAGTGACGAGACCTGGGATCGTGCTGAGGCGGACCTGGCCGTCGCGCTGGAAGAGAACGGTATCCCGTTTGAATACCAGCTGGGCGAAGGCGCATTTTACGGTCCGAAAATTGAATTTACCCTGTATGACTGCCTCGATCGTGCATGGCAATGCGGTACTGTACAGCTGGACTTCTCCCTGCCGCAGCGTTTAAGCGCCTCTTACGTTGGCGAAGACAACGAGCGTCAGGTTCCGGTAATGATTCACCGTGCGATTCTCGGTTCTCTGGAGCGCTTCATCGGCATCCTGACCGAAGAGTTCGCTGGCTTCTTCCCAACCTGGCTTGCGCCGGTGCAGGTAGTGGTGATGAACATTACCGATTCTCAGGCTGATTACGTTAAAGAATTGACGCAGAAACTACAAAATGCGGGCATTCGCGTAAAAGCAGACTTGAGAAATGAGAAGATTGGCTTTAAAATCCGCGAGCACACTTTACGTCGTGTCCCGTATATGTTGGTCTGTGGTGATAAAGAGGTGGAAGCAGGCAAAGTTGCCGTTCGCACCCGCCGTGGTAAAGACCTGGGCAGCCTGGACGTAAGTGAAGTGATTGAGAAGCTGCAACAAGAGATTCGCAGCCGCAGTCTTCAACAACTGGAGGAATAAGGTATTAAAGGCGGAAAACGAGTTCAAACGGCACGTCCGAATCGTATCAATGGCGAGATTCGCGCCCAGGAAGTTCGCTTAACAGGTCTGGAAGGCGAGCAGCTGGGGATTGTGAGTCTGAGAGAAGCAATCGAAAAGGCTGAAGAAGCTGGAGTAGATTTAGTTGAAATCAGCCCTAACGCCGAACCGCCAGTTTGTCGTATCATGGACTACGGCAAGTTCCTTTATGAAAAGAGTAAGTCTTCTAAGGAACAGAAGAAGAAGCAAAAAGTTATCCAGGTTAAGGAAATTAAATTCCGTCCTGGTACCGACGATGGCGATTATCAGGTAAAACTCCGCAGCCTGATTCGCTTTCTGGAAGATGGCGATAAGGCCAAGATCACGCTGCGTTTCCGCGGTCGTGAGATGGCCCACCAACAGATCGGTATGGAAGTGCTTAACCGCGTCCGTGACGATCTGAGTGAACTGGCAGTAGTCGAATCCTTCCCTACGAAGATCGAAGGCCGCCAGATGATCATGGTGCTCGCTCCTAAGAAGAAACAGTAAGGCCTTCAAGTAGCAACTCCTGTGGAGCCGACAGGCTTCGCAGGTTTTGTTCGCCTACGTTTCGTTTATTTAACAATGCGAAGTGGAAGTTATTAAAATGCCAAAAATTAAGACCGTACGCGGTGCTGCTAAGCGCTTCAAAAAAACCGGTAAAGGTGGTTTTAAGCACAAGCACGCTAACCTGCGTCACATTCTGACTAAGAAAGCTACCAAGCGTAAACGTCACCTGCGTCCAAAAGCCATGGTTTCTAAAGGCGATCTGGGCCTGGTAATCGCGTGCCTGCCGTACGCATAAGTCGTTAACGTTTAACTTTTTTAACTTAGAATAGATACAGGAGAGCACACATGGCTCGCGTAAAACGTGGTGTAATTGCACGTGCACGTCACAAGAAAATTTTGAAACAAGCTAAAGGCTACTACGGTGCGCGTTCACGCGTATACCGCGTTGCCTTCCAGGCTGTTATCAAAGCAGGTCAGTACGCTTACCGTGACCGTCGTCAGCGTAAGCGTCAGTTCCGTCAACTGTGGATTGCGCGTATCAACGCAGCAGCACGTCAGAACGGTATTTCTTACAGCAAGTTCATCAACGGCCTGAAAAAAGCCTCTGTTGAAATCGACCGTAAGATCCTGGCTGACATCGCAGTATTCGACAAAGTAGCGTTCACCGCTCTGGTCGAAAAAGCGAAAGCAGCTCTGGCATAAGCCAGTTGAAAGGGGGAGCTCTGCTCCCTCTTTTCGTTTCAACAGCATCAAAACATTGACAATTTTCTGGCGACCCTTTTCAATAGGGCGACAGGTCCCATACCACACAAGGTAACGCAAGCATGAATGCTGCTATTTTCCGCTTCTTCTTTTACTTTAGCACCTGACATCAGGAGGCTAGCGCGTGAAAGACGAAACGGAAAACAGCGCCAGAAAGCCTCCTGATGGAGGCTTTTTTCGTATCTGCCGCTTGTAAATATCGCTACATAACGAGGAAAACCATGTCACATCTCGCAGAGCTGGTTGCCAGTGCAACGGCCGCCATTAACCAGGCCTCAGATGTTGCCGCGTTAGACAATGTCCGCGTGGAATATCTGGGCAAGAAAGGGCAATTGACCCTTCAAATGACTACCCTGCGTGAATTGCCGCCAGAAGAGCGCCCGGCTGCAGGTGCGGTAATTAACGAAGCCAAAGAGCAGGTTCAGCAGGCGCTGAACGAGCGTAAAAACGCGCTGGAAAGCGCTGCGCTGAATGCGCGTCTGGCTGCAGAAACCATCGACGTCTCCCTGCCGGGTCGTCGTATTGAAAACGGTGGTCTGCATCCGGTCACGCGAACTATCGACCGCATTGAAAGTTTCTTCGGTGAGCTCGGCTTTACCGTGGCGACCGGCCCGGAAATCGAAGACGATTACCATAACTTCGATGCCCTGAATATCCCAGGCCATCACCCGGCACGTGCTGACCACGACACTTTCTGGTTCGATGCTACCCGTCTGCTGCGTACCCAGACCTCTGGCGTACAGATCCGTACCATGAAAGAGAAGCAGCCGCCAATCCGCATTATCGCGCCGGGCCGCGTCTATCGTAACGACTACGACCAGACCCACACCCCGATGTTCCACCAGATGGAAGGGCTGATCGTGGATAAAAACATCAGCTTTACCAACCTGAAAGGTACTCTGCACGACTTCCTGAGCAACTTCTTTGAAGAAGATCTGCAGATCCGTTTCCGTCCTTCCTACTTCCCGTTCACTGAACCTTCTGCCGAAGTTGACGTGATGGGTAAAAACGGCAAATGGCTGGAAGTGCTGGGCTGCGGCATGGTGCACCCGAACGTCCTGCGTAACGTTGGCATCGATCCGGAAGTTTACTCCGGCTTTGCGTTCGGTATGGGGATGGAGCGCCTGACCATGCTGCGTTATGGCGTGACCGACTTACGCGCTTTCTTCGAAAACGATTTGCGTTTCCTCAAACAGTTTAAATAAGGGCAGGACAGAACAATGAAATTCAGTGAACTGTGGTTACGCGAATGGGTAAACACCGCGCTCGACAGCGAGGCGCTCTCTAACCAGATCACCATGGCAGGCCTGGAAGTGGACGGCGTTGAGCCGGTTGCAGGTGCGTTTAATGGCGTGGTTGTGGGTGAAGTGGTGGAGTGCGGCCAGCACCCGAATGCAGACAAACTGCGTGTCACCAAAGTGAACGTGGGCGGCGAACGCCTGCTGGATATCGTCTGCGGCGCGCCAAACTGCCGTCAGGGCCTGAAGGTAGCCGTGGCCACCGTTGGGGCGGTACTGCCTGGCGATTTCAAAATTAAAGCGGCGAAACTGCGCGGCGAGCCGTCTGAAGGCATGCTGTGCTCTTACTCTGAGCTGGGTATTTCTGACGACCACTCTGGCATCATTGAGCTGCCAGCAGATGCCCCGATCGGTACCGACCTGCGCGAATACCTGAAGCTCGATGACAACACCATCGAAATCAGCGTGACGCCGAACCGTGCCGACTGCTTAGGCATTATCGGCGTTGCGCGCGACGTCGCTGTGCTGAACCAGACCGAACTGAACGTGCCAGAGATTGCACCGGTTGCTGCCACCATCAACGATACGGTATCGATTCAGGTTGACGCACCAGAGGCCTGTCCGCGCTACCTTGGCCGTGTGGTTAAAGGCATTAACGTTAAGGCGCCTACTCCGCTGTGGATGAAAGAGAAGCTGCGCCGCTGCGGCATCCGCTCCATCGATGCCGTGGTAGATGTGACCAACTACGTTCTGCTGGAGCTGGGTCAGCCAATGCACGCGTTCGATAAAGATCGCATTGAAGGCGGCATTGTGGTTCGTATGGCGAAAGAGGGCGAGACCCTGGTTCTGCTCGACGGCAGCGAAGCCAAACTCAATGCCGACACGCTGGTGATTGCCGACCATGGCCAGGCGCTGGCGATGGGCGGGATCTTTGGCGGCGACCACTCCGGCGTGAACGATGAAACCCAGAACGTGCTGCTGGAATGCGCCTTCTTCAGCCCGCTCTCCATTACCGGTCGCGCACGTCGTCACGGCCTGCATACCGACGCTTCTCACCGCTATGAGCGCGGCGTCGATCCGGCGCTGCAGTACAAAGCGATGGAGCGCGCTACCCGCCTGCTGATCGACATCTGCGGTGGCGAAGCCGGTCCGGTTATTGACGTGACCAGCGAGGCGCATCTGCCGAAGCCTGCGACCATCACCCTGCGCCGCAGCAAACTGGATCGCCTGATTGGCCACCACATTGCCGATGCGCAGGTGAGCGACATTCTGCGTCGTCTGGGCTGTGAAGTAACCGAAGGCCAGGACCAGTGGACAGCCGTTGCGCCAAGCTGGCGTTTCGATATGGAGATCGAAGAAGATCTGGTGGAAGAGGTGGCCCGCGTTTACGGCTACAACAATATTCCTGATGAGCCGGTACAGGCTGGCCTGGTGATGGGCTCCCACCGTGAAGCTGACCTCTCTCTGAAGCGTGTGAAGACCATGCTGAACGATAAAGGCTACCAGGAAGTGATCACCTACAGCTTCGTTGACCCTAAAGTGCAGCAGCTGATCCACCCGGGCCAGGAAGCGTTGATCCTGCCAAGCCCAATCTCCAGCGAGATGTCCGCGATGCGCCTGTCGCTGCTGACCGGCCTGCTGACTACCATCGTCTACAACCAGAACCGTCAGCAGAGCCGCGTACGCATTTTCGAAACCGGTCTGCGCTTTGTGCCGGACACTCAGGCGAACCTGGGTATCCGTCAGGATCTGATGCTGGCGGGCGCTATCTGCGGCAACCGCTATGAAGAGCACTGGGATCTCAGTAAAAACAGCGTTGATTATTACGATCTGAAAGGCGATCTGGAAGCTGTACTGGAACTTACCGGTAAATTGTCTGAAATTGAGTTCCGTGCTGAAGCTATTCCTGCGCTGCATCCGGGGCAAAGTGCCGCGATTTATCTGAAAGGTGAACGCGTTGGTTTCATTGGTGTTGTGCATCCGGAACTGGAACGCAAACTCGATCTCAATGGCCGTACACTGGCGTTTGAGCTGGAGTGGAACAAGGTCGCAGACCGCGTCATTCCTCAGGCTCAGGAGATTTCTCGCTTCCCGGCAAACCGTCGTGATATCGCCGTTGTCGTGGCTGAAAATGTGCCTGCCGCAGATATTTTGGCCGAATGTAAGAAAGTTGGCGTAAATCAGGTAGTTGGCGTAAACTTATTTGACGTGTACCGCGGCAAGGGCGTGGCAGAGGGCTTTAAGAGCCTGGCTATCAGCCTGATCCTTCAGGATACCAGCCGTACACTCGAAGAAGAGGAGATTGCCGCTACCGTTGCCAAATGTGTAGAGGCATTAAAAGAGCGATTCCAGGCATCATTGAGGGATTGAACCTATGGCGCTTACAAAAGCTGAAATGTCCGAATATCTGTTTGATAAGCTTGGGCTTAGCAAACGGGATGCCAAAGAGCTGGTTGAGCTGTTTTTCGAAGAGATTCGTCGCGCTCTGGAAAACGGTGAGCAGGTGAAACTCTCCGGCTTTGGTAACTTTGATTTGCGCGACAAGAATCAACGTCCGGGTCGTAACCCGAAGACGGGTGAGGATATTCCCATTACGGCTCGCCGCGTGGTGACCTTCAGACCCGGCCAGAAGTTAAAAAGCCGTGTCGAAAACGCTTCACCCAAAGCAGAGTGAGATGATCTAACTAAAAAGGCCGCGAAAGCGGCCTTTTTTCTTTGCGCTGCTGTAAACCCACCGTAAAATCAACTACATCTTTTTCCCGCAAAATGATTCCAATGTCTGAATTTGCCCGTCTGCAATACCGTTCCGATCTACGTAAAGTGCTCTTACTGCTGCTGGCGCTGATCACCGCGCTAGGGCTGAGCCTCTGTGCGGGCGAGCAATGGATCGGGCCGCAGTCGTGGTTTACGCCGCAGGGGGAGCTCTTTATCTGGCAAATCCGCCTGCCGCGCACGCTGGCCGTGGTGCTGGTGGGCGCTGCGCTGGCGCTAAGCGGGACAATTATGCAGGCGCTGTTTGATAATCCGCTGGCGGAGCCTGGCTTACTGGGCGTTTCGAACGGGGCGGGGGTCGGGTTGATTGCCGCAGTAATGCTGGGTGGGGGAGCCCTGTCAGGAGGGGAACTGAGCCTCTGTGCCATTGCCGGCGCGCTCATCATTACCCTTATTCTGTTGCGCTTCGCCCGCCGTCATCTCTCGGTGAGCCGTCTGTTGCTTGCCGGTGTGGCGCTGGGCATCATCTGTAGCGCCCTGATGACCTGGGCGGTCTATTTTTCTACCTCATTTGATTTGCGCCAGCTGATGTACTGGATGATGGGCGGCTTCGGTGGCGTGAATTGGGAACAGGGCTGGCTAATGTTGTTGCTGGTGCCTGCCATCGTCTGGGGCTGCTTTCAGGCAGCGCCGCTGAACATCCTGGTGCTGGGCGAAGTTTCTGCTCGCCAACTGGGACTGCCGCTAACCTTCTGGCGCAACATCCTGGTGATCGCCATCGGCTGGATGGTGGGGGTGAGCGTGGCGCTGTCTGGGGCCATCGGCTTTATCGGCCTCGTTATCCCCCATATGCTGCGTCTGTGCGGGATTACCGACCATCGCTTGCTGCTGCCTGCTGCGGCCGTGACAGGCGGCGCTACGCTGCTTATTGCCGACATCATTGCGCGTCTGGCTCTGACCGCGGCAGAGTTGCCGATTGGTGTTGTCACCGCTACGCTGGGAGCACCGGTATTTATCTGGCTATTATTAAAAGCGGGCCGCTAAGGCTGCCACTCTGAACATCAACCTGAGGGAATGTTATGCCGAACGATATTCTGAACACCGAAGTGACGACCATTGATGGAGAAAAGACCACTCTGGAAAGCTACAAAGGCAAAGTGCTGCTGGTGGTTAACGTGGCCTCTAAATGCGGTTTGACGTCCCAGTATGAGCAACTGGAAGCGATGCAAAAGGCGCGGGAAAAAGAGGGGTTCAGCGTGCTGGGCTTCCCTTGCAATCAGTTCCTCGGCCAGGAGCCAGGCAGCGAAGAAGAGATCAAAACATTCTGCAGCACAACCTATGGCGTGACCTTCCCGATGTTCAGTAAAGTGGATGTTAACGGTGAGAACCGCCATCCGGTTTATCAGAAGCTGATTGCGGCAGCACCGACCGCCCTGGCGCCAGAGGGCAGCGGTTTTTATGAACGTATGGCCAGTAAAGGCCGCGCGCCGCTCTCGCCGGAGGACATCCTGTGGAACTTCGAGAAGTTCCTGATCGGTCGCGACGGGAAGGTGATCCAGCGCTTTTCACCGGATATGACGCCAGACGATCCGGCCATCACCTCTGCGGTTGAAAAGGCGCTGGCCAGCTAATGACCGTCCTGATGCAGCTCAGCGCCGTAGCGGTGAAAGGGCGGCTGGGCCCGCTCGATAGCACCGTCAATGGTGGGGAGATCGTGCATCTTGTCGGGCCGAACGGTGCCGGGAAAAGCACGCTGCTCTCCCGTATGGCGGGTTTAACCGGTGGTAAAGGGAACATTACCTTACTGGGGGAACCCCTTTCGCGCTGGTCTCCCGCCTCGCTGGCCTGCCGCAGGGCATATCTGGCGCAGCAGCAAACTGCGCCGTTCGCTATGCCGGTCTGGCACTATCTGACGCTGCATCAGCATACCAACCCGCAAAAGGGGCTGTTAAGTGACGTGGCAGCGATGCTGGGTATTGAAGATAAGCTGTCCCGAAACGTCAGTCAGCTTTCGGGGGGAGAGTGGCAGCGTGTGCGGCTGGCAGCGGTGATCCTGCAAATCCATCCCCAGGGCAATCCCCACGGTCAACTGCTGCTGCTGGATGAACCCATGACCAGTCTCGATGTGGCCCAGCAGGTAGCGCTCGACAGAGCATTGAGCGCACTTTCACAGCAGGGGGTTGCGGTAGTCATGAGCAGCCACGATCTCAACCATACGCTACGCCACGCGCATCGCGTCTGGCTGCTGAAGCGGGGGCAACTCATTGCCAGCGGGGCGCGTGACAGCGTGCTGACGCCGCCGAATCTGGCGAAAGCGTATGAGATGTCTTTCCGCCGCCTGGACATCGAAGGTCACAGAATGATCATTTCGACGTCACAGGAATAACCGCTTGTTGCACAGCGACATATTCACAGGCTAAATTACAGAAAATTCAAAAAATCAGAGGATTCATCGGGAATGCGATTCTGTTTTCTCCTGGTAGCCGCGCTATTTCTTGCAGGATGCAGCAGCCATCGCGCACCGCCGCCCAACGCGCGGCTGTCTGATTCTATCGCCGTAATTGCCGGTCTTAACGATCAACTCCATAGCTGGGGAGGCACGCCTTATCGTTACGGCGGCATGACCCGTGGTGGGGTGGATTGCTCGGGGTTTGTCCTGCTGACCTTTCGCGACAAGTTTGCCCTGCAGTTGCCGCGAGAAACGCGCCAGCAGGCAACTATAGGCACCGAAATTGATAAAGACGATCTGTTACCGGGCGATCTGGTGTTCTTCAAAACCGGCTCCGGAGAGAGCGGCCTGCATGTCGGGATCTACGATACCGATAATCAATTTATACACGCCTCGACCAGCCGCGGTGTAATGCGTTCGTCTCTCAACAACGTTTACTGGCGCAAAAATTTCTGGCAAGCCCGGCGTATTTAACCCCGTCGCGCCAGGCGGGCGCGACGCAGCATAATTTTTAAATGAGATTCGTTTTAAGGCTTAATTTACCGGGAGGCCAGAGGTCTGAATTAATTTGATGCAATTCTGGTAGTTAAGCTAAACTGGCTATTAAGCAGCAACCAGGATAAGATTATTTCAGGGCTAAGGAAAATCCGAAAATTAAAAGGAACGAATGAATTTATTCCTATTAAAATCCATAAGGTTGAATTGCTTCAGCACATGTTTCAGGATGTCATGTATCGTCTTTAAATCAGGACGGATGCCATGATTGTGATGCTGGATATTGCGTACCAAACAGAATTTTTATTAGTCCCTGCGCGCCATGACTCAGGAGCGCTTAAAGGACTTGAAATAAACGTCAACTTTGTTGGCGTTAACAACCAGGTGCGCATACCTACCGAGCTGGTGCGGCCTATGCTAACCCCTGCACAGGAGTTGATGCTGTTTCAGGAGCAGCTCGCCTTGCTTGAAACCTGCAAGCTCTTTTTTATTCAGCATCAGCTCATCGCCTGGATAAATATCTCCCCGGTTATCGTTGAATACCTGTTAACAGAAGACGAAGGTGTTTCAATATGTGAACGATATCCATGGCTGGAGTTCACCATTTATGAGAACTACCCTGACCTTAATAAAGGTAATTTAAATAACACGCTAATGAATTTTGCGCTGCGCTTTCCGCTGGTGTTGGGTAATTTCGGAACCGGGGATGCGTCAACCAAAGCCATTTTTGATGGCATGTTTAAACGCGTGGCGCTGGATAAAAATTTCATTCAGAATCATCTTACTGAAAATACCTTCGATCCTTTTTTACGGGCTATCTTTGCCCAGATATCGCCGTACTGTCAGTCGCTGATGGTGGCGGGGGTTAATGATGATATCGCCTTGCAACGGCTGTCGGTTTACGGCTTCAGTGCCATGCAGGGCAACCTCTGGCCTGCCGTTCCCCTTGAGCGGATCACGTCCCTGGTGCAGTGATAACCTTGGTCTTAACCGGTGTTTAACATCTGACAAACCCACTACACTAAAAGCAGGAGGACCTATGACCCTGTCTTTTACCGCGCACTGGCATGATGAACTACCTGGTTTTTACACGGCACTGAAACCCACGCCCCTGAACAATGCCCGTCTAATCTGGCATAACACGGCGCTGGCAGACGAACTGGCAATCCCGGCCTCGCTCTTTCGCCCTGAACAGGGCGCTGGCGTCTTTGGCGGCGAAACGCTGCTGCCGGGCATGCAGCCGCTGGCGCAAGTCTACAGCGGGCACCAGTTCGGCGTCTGGGCCGGACAACTGGGTGACGGGCGGGGGATCCTGCTTGGCGAACAGCAGCTTGCCAATGGCCAAACGATGGACTGGCACCTGAAAGGGGCCGGGCTCACGCCATACTCGCGTATGGGCGACGGTCGCGCCGTGCTGCGCTCCACCATCCGCGAAAGCCTGGCTTCCGAGGCGATGCATGCCCTGGGCATTCCCACTACCCGCGCACTGTCGATTGTCACCAGCGATACCCCCGTCGCGCGTGAAACGATGGAGCAGGGAGCCATGCTGATCCGTGTTGCCCGGAGCCATGCCCGTTTCGGCCATTTTGAACACTTCTACTATCGCCGCGAGCCGGAAAAAGTCCGCCAGCTGGCAGATTTTGTTATTCGTCACTACTGGCCGCAGTGGCAGGACGAGGCCGATAAGTACTTTCTCTGGTTCCGCGACGTGGTGGCGCGTACCGCATCCCTGATCGCCAGCTGGCAGACGGTGGGCTTTGCTCACGGGGTAATGAATACCGATAACATGTCGATTCTCGGGCTGACTATCGATTATGGCCCATACGGTTTCCTCGATGACTATCAGCCGGGTTATATCTGCAACCACTCCGACTATCAGGGGCGTTACAGCTTTGATAACCAACCTGCTGTCGGGCTGTGGAACCTGCAGCGTCTGGCCCAGTCTCTGTCGCCGTTTATTGACGTTGAGGCGCTCAACGACGCGCTGGATAGCTATCAGGAGGTGCTCCTGCAGCAATACGGCAAACTGATGCGCCGCAAGCTGGGGCTGATGACCGAGGAGAAGGGCGATAACACCATCCTGAATAACCTGTTTGCGCTGATGGCCCGGGAAGGCAGCGACTACACCCGCACCTTCCGCATGCTGGGGCAAACCGAGCAGCAGAGCCCCGCTTCGCCGCTTCGCGATGAGTTTATCGACCGTCAGGCCTTTGATGACTGGTTTGCGTCTTACCGCGCGCGCCTGCAGCAGGAGAATGTTGCCGACGATGTGCGTCAGGCCCAAATGAATGCCGTCAACCCGGCGATGGTGCTGCGTAACTGGCTGGCGCAGCGGGCGATCGAGCAGGCCGAAAAAGGCGATTACGCTGAGCTTCACCGCCTGCATGAGGCCCTGCGGACGCCGTTTGCTGACCGTAACGATGACTATATCAGCCGCCCGCCAGACTGGGGCAAGCGGCTTGAGGTGAGTTGCTCAAGCTAACGCGTGAGAATACCGGCTGCGGTGGCGAAGGGATTATTTTGTGAGGATGAGTTTTCCGGCATGTGTCTGGCGCAACAGGTAGTGCTGACCATGATGCTCAATGATGACGCGTCCCTCTTCGCCCAGCAGCTGTTTACTGTCGATACGGCGATCGGTCGCCTCCGTGGCTGGCGCGGTTTTGTCTTCATGACGGGTAAGCGTTGCTGCACTGTTATCCATAGGTGACATATAATTTTTTAAAATAGCAATCAATGTAACATTGATAAGCATTATCGATAAACTGACCGGTCCAGCAACTCTTTTTGTGAGAAAAGGTGAGAGGCTTGAGAGATGCGACCTGAAAAAAAGCCCGGTGGTGCTTAACTTACCGGGCCTACGGAAGGGGTTTGTAGGCCGGGTAAGGCGTAGCCGCCACCCGGCGCAGGTGCTAAAAGCGTGAGTCCACCGCCGCCGCCAGTTTATCCAGCAGCACTTCAGTATCTTCCCAGCTCAGGCAAGGATCGGTGATTGACTGTCCGTAAGTAACAGGCTGGCCGACCACCACTTTTTGCGTACCTTCGCGCAGGAAACTTTCCGCCATCACCCCGGCAATGGCGCTGGAGCCGTTGCGGATCTGCTGGCAAACCTCGTCGCAGACGTCGAGCTGGCGACGGTGCTGCTTCTGGCAGTTACCGTGGCTGAAATCCACCACCAGCTGTTCCGGCAGGTCGAACTCGCGCAAGGTATCGCAGGCTTCCGCGATATCCTGGGGATGATAGTTTGGCTGTTTGCCGCCGCGCATAATGATATGGCCGTAGGGGTTGCCGCTGGTCTGATAGATGGTCATCTGACCGTTCTTGTCCGGCGACAGGAACATATGGCTGGCGCGGGCGGCGCGGATGGCATCTACCGCGATGCGGGTATTGCCGTCGGTGCCGTTTTTAAAGCCCACCGGGCAGGAGAGCGCCGAGGCCATTTCACGGTGGATCTGGCTTTCGGTGGTACGGGCGCCAATCGCCCCCCAGCTGATGAGATCGGCAATAAACTGCCCGGTCACCATATCGAGAAATTCAGTGGCGGTAGGCACGCCAAGTTCGTTGACCTGCAATAGCAGTTTACGTGCCAGCTGGATGCCGTGATTGACCCGGTAGCTGCCGTTTAAATCGGGGTCCGAGATCAGCCCCTTCCAGCCTACCACCGTGCGCGGTTTCTCAAAGTAGGTACGCATCACGATCTCCAGTCGTGACTGCTGTTTATCCCGGAGTCCTTTCAGGCGCTGGGCGTAGTCCATCGCTGCGTCGAGATCGTGAATAGAGCAGGGACCGACAATCACCAGCAGGCGGCGATCGTCCCCGTTAAGGATTTTTTCAATACGTTTTCGTGACGTTGTCACGTGTTCGGCTACTGTCGCAGAAACAGGGTACCGCTGGGCCAGCTCTGCTGGCGTCACCAGGCTATCGATACGCGCTGTGCGCAGTTCATCGGTTTTATTCATGGTATTTCTCAGAATGTAGTGCTTCATCGGTAACTTACCGGGAAGTGATGGGCATCACCTTAAACCAATCCCCGCTGATTTCAAGTGCAGGGCACAGACGTGCCCTGTAATGGGGAGCGAGTATAAAGGATTATGAACCAATGTACTAGCCTGTTAGTACATGCGGCGATTCAGGCCCATAATATCGAGAATTTTGGTGGCGATCTCTTCGACCGAATAGTTGGTGCTGTTCAGACACGGAATATTGTTTTTTCGGTACAGGGCTTCGACTTCAGCCACCTCCATACGGCACTGGCGCATCGAGGCGTAGCGGCTGTTTTCCCGGCGCTCTTCACGGATGGCCGCCAGGCGTTCCGGGTTAATGGTCAGACCAAACAGCTTATGTTGCAGGGGTTTTAACGCTGCCGGAAGCACCAGATTATCCATGTCATCGGCGATGAAGGGGTAGTTGGCGGCGCGGATCCCGAACTGCATCGCCAGATAGAGGCTGGTAGGGGTCTTACCGCAGCGCGACACCCCGAGCAGAATGACCTGGGCCTGATCGAGATTACGCAGCGAAATGCCGTCGTCATGGGCGAGAGTGTAATCGATGGCGGCGATACGCGCGTCATATTTAATGATGTTCGCCGGGTTCAGGCCGTGGGTGCGGTGCGCCACCGGGGTGGGGTCCAGCTTCATCTCCTGTTGTAGAGGGGCCACCAGCGCCTGGACGATATCCTGGCAAAAGCCTTCGCTCTGCAAAATGATCTGGCGAATCTCCGGGATGACAATCGAATAGAAGACCAGCGGGCGCACGCCGGTCTGCTGAAAAATGGCATCGATTTGATCTTTCACCGCTCTGGCGCGGCTCTCGTTTTCTACAAACGGCAGGGTGATGCTGTTAATGGAAACCGGGAACTGCGACATGACTGCGTGGCCCAGTACTTCGGCGGTGATGGCCGTACCATCGGAAATATAAAAAACGTGGCGATCGACAGCATTATCCATTTTGCACACTCGGTATATCAGATGTAATTGACTGAAAGCATAAATTAAAAAAGTAAAATACAACAGGCAATGTAGGCCGGAAAATAAAAATGAAACGCTATTTTTATTTTAAATGAAAGGGGTGTTTCATTTTTCAAAATCACCCTAAAGTCTGAGTATTTTTGTGGGAATCCATAAGAATCATTAGGTTAGCATTTAAGCGGGAAGAGTCTGAAAAGCTAAAAAATAAATGTGCTTACACGATTCACCGTTTTTTTAGCGCGAATAAATATGACAGTATAAATACGCAGTAAGGAACTTCTCAAAACCCGTTCATATATCATAAAAGGATTGTTTCGATGTCCAACAATGGCTCGTCACCGCTGGTGCTTTGGTATAACCAACTCGGCATGAATGATGTAGACAGAGTTGGAGGCAAAAATGCCTCCCTGGGTGAAATGATTACAAATCTGTCCAGTATGGGTGTCTCCGTACCGAATGGATTTGCTACCACCGCCGATGCTTTTAACTATTTTCTGGATCAAAGCGGCGTAAACCAGCGCATTTACGAACTACTGGATAATACGGACATTGATGATGTCTCCGAGCTTGCAAAAGCCGGGGCTCAGATCCGCCAGTGGATCATCGACACACCTTTCCAGCCTGAACTGGAAAAAGCCATTCACGACGCCTACAACCAGCTTTCCGCTGACGATGCGCAGGCCTCCTTTGCCGTGCGCTCCTCTGCGACCGCAGAAGATATGCCAGATGCCTCCTTCGCCGGACAGCAGGAGACCTTCCTCAACGTGCAGGGCTACGATGCGGTGCTGGTGGCGGTAAAACATGTGTTTGCCTCCCTGTTTAACGACCGCGCAATCTCCTATCGCGTGCATCAGGGTTATGACCACCGTGGCGTTGCGCTCTCGGCGGGCGTGCAGCGCATGGTGCGTTCAGATCTGGCCTCATCAGGGGTGATGTTCTCTATTGATACCGAATCGGGTTTCGATCAGGTGGTCTTTATCACCTCTGCCTGGGGTCTGGGCGAGATGGTGGTGCAGGGTGCCGTCAACCCTGACGAATTCTATGTTCACAAGCCAACCCTGGCTGCGGATCGCCCGGCTATCGTGCGCCGTACCATGGGGTCGAAAAAGATCCGCATGGTTTACGCCCCAACCCAGGAGCACGGCAAGCAGGTTCGCATTGAAGATGTGCCGCAGGAACAGTGCGATCGCTTCTCGCTGACCGATGCCGAGGTGCAGGAGCTGGCGAAGCAGGCGGTGCAGATTGAGAAGCACTATGGCCGTCCGATGGATATCGAATGGGCGAAAGACGGTAACACCGGCAAACTGTTCATCGTCCAGGCGCGTCCGGAAACCGTCCGTTCCCGCGGCCAGGTGATGGAGCGTTACACCCTGCATGCCCAGGGCAAAATCATCGCTGAAGGCCGTGCCATCGGCCACCGCATCGGCGCAGGCCCGGTGAAGGTTATCCACGACATCAGCGAAATGAACCGTATCCAGCCGGGGGACGTGCTGGTAACAGACATGACCGACCCGGACTGGGAACCGATCATGAAAAAGGCCTCGGCAATTGTCACCAACCGTGGCGGTCGCACCTGTCACGCGGCGATCATCGCCCGTGAGCTGGGTATTCCGGCGGTCGTCGGCTGTGGTGACGCCACGGAACGTATGAAGGACGATGAGAACGTCACCGTCTCCTGCGCCGAAGGCGACACCGGTTATGTCTACGCGGAGCTGCTGGACTTCAGCGTGAAGAGCTCCAGCGTGGATACCATGCCGGATCTGCCGCTGAAGATTATGATGAACGTCGGCAACCCGGACCGGGCGTTTGACTTCGCCTGCCTGCCAAACGAAGGCGTTGGCCTGGCGCGACTGGAGTTCATCATCAATCGTATGATCGGGGTTCACCCGCGTGCACTGCTGGAGTTCGACGACCAGGATCAGAAGCTGCAAAAAGAGATCCGCGAGATGATGAAGGGCTACGACTCGCCGAAAGAGTTCTACGTTGGCCGTCTGACTGAAGGGATTGCGACGCTGGGTGCGGCATTCTTCCCGAAACGCGTCATCGTGCGTCTCTCCGACTTCAAATCTAACGAATATGCCAACCTGGTGGGCGGCGAGCGTTATGAACCAGAAGAAGAGAACCCGATGCTGGGCTTCCGTGGCGCCGGTCGTTATGTCTCTGACAGCTTCCGCGACTGCTTTGCCCTGGAGTGCGAGGCGGTAAAACGCGTGCGTAACGATATGGGGCTGACCAATGTTGAGATCATGGTGCCGTTCGTGCGGACCGTGGATCAGGCGAAAGCGGTCATTGACGAACTGGCGCGTCAGGGGCTGAAGCGCGGCGAGAACGGGCTCAAAATCATTATGATGTGTGAGATCCCGTCCAACGCCCTGCTGGCAGAGCAGTTCCTGGAACACTTCGACGGCTTCTCTATCGGCTCGAACGATATGACGCAGCTGGCGCTGGGTCTGGATCGCGACTCCGGCGTGGTTTCCGCGCTGTTTGATGAGCGTAACGAGGCGGTTAAAGCGCTGCTGTCGATGGCCATCCGCGCCGCGAAGAAGCAGGGTAAGTACGTGGGTATCTGTGGTCAGGGCCCGTCCGACCATGAAGACTTTGCCGCATGGCTGATGGACGAGGGGATCGACAGTCTCTCCCTCAACCCGGACACCGTGGTACAAACCTGGCTGAGCCTGGCCGAACTGAAAAAGTAACATTCAGCTTCTGCACGATAAAAGGTGAGGATATTGATCCTCACCTTTTTTATTTCCCCCGAGACTTGCTCTCCATCACAAATAAATCAAAAAACTAAATATCATAATTTGTCTGTTAATTTAGACAATTGTTAGCGGGCAAAGCGTTGCTAATAATTGAGCCTCGAATGCGCACGAATCTGATTCTTGCGCAGCTGGTTGAAATAATTTTAACCTGATAAAAAGGCTCATTAAAAATGACAATTTCCTCTGTATTGAGTACGAAGGATAAAATAGGCTATGGATTAGGTGATATGGCCAGCGCGCTGGTTTGGCAAACCGCGACGTTATTTTTGGCCTACTTTTATACCGATGTTTTTGGCCTGCCTGCGGCCATTATGGGTACCATGTTTTTAGTCGTCAGGGTGGTGGATGCCTTTGTCGATCCCTGTATTGGGGCGCTGGTCGATCGCACCCAAACCCGCCACGGTCGTTTTCGCCCCTGGCTGCTCTGGTTCGCCATTCCGTTTGGCGTCAGCTGCCTGATTACCTTCTATGTTCCGGACGTAGGCGCCACGGCAAAAATTATCTATGCCTGCGTAACCTACGCTATTTTAAGCCTTATCTACTCCGCCATTAACGTGCCTTACTGCGCAATGCCCGGCGCTCTGACGCTGGATCCGCGCGAGCGCCACTCCCTGCAATCCTGGCGTTTTGGTTTGTCGTTTATCGGCGGTCTGATCGTCACGGTTATCGCCTTACCGCTGGTCTCTTATTTAGGCAATGATAACGTTCAGAAGGGCTATTTTTATGCCATGAGCCTTATGGGGTTATTAGGCATTATCTTATTCTTCTGCTGTTTCTTTATGACCCGCGAACGTTATTCTCCCCGTAATGACACCTCGGGCTCAATGCTGACGGATTTAAAACTGCTGGCCGGAAATAGCCAGTGGCGAATCGTTTTTCTGTTCAATATTCTCCTGCTTACCGCGGTGGTCACGCGTGGGTCAGCAACGATGTATTACGTGAAATATGTTCTGCTGCGCCCCGAACTGATTTTTGCCTTTATTGTCTCTGGGATGGTGGCTTCGCTGAGTGGCGCCTTATTATCCGAACGCCTGCTGGGTAAATTTGACCGGGTTCGCGCTTATCAGTGGACCATTATTACCTTCGTTATTTTTGGCACGCTGATTTTCTTCATTCCGCCCTCCCAGGTCTGGCTGATCTTTGGTTTGAATATCATCTTCAGCTTCATACAAAACCTGACCACGCCGCTCCAGTGGACCATGTTCTCGGACGTGGTGGACTACGAAGAGCATCGCAGCGGTCGCCGACTCGACGGGCTGGTGTTCTCTACCGCGCTGTTCGCCATCAAATTTGGTCTTGCGCTGGGCGGTGCCGTGGTGGGCTGGGTGCTGGGGATGGTGGATTACGCGCCGGGAGAGGCCACCCAGGCCCCGCACGTGCTCTCTACGATCAACGCCTTGTTCACCCTGATCCCCTGCGGCCTGTTTATTTGCATGGTGCTGCTGCTGGCTGTCTACAAGCTCAACAGCCGACTGGTGGATACCATTGCGCGTGAACTCGCCAGCAAACGTGAAACCCGTAACGAGGCAGGGCACCTCAGCCCGGCAATTCATTCCGCAACTCAGGAGTAACTGATGACTGCTATTTACAAGGATGCGGGCCGTCCCGTGCAGGAGCGCGTCGCCGACTTACTGGCGCGCATGACCCCGGAAGAGAAATTTGCCCAGATGCACGCTTACTGGCTGATCCTCGATGAGAACGGCAACCACCGTGAGCGTAGCGATTTGAGCGATGAATTTGCCGGCGTAAGTGAACAGGCCGCCCTGAGTGAACGCCTGAAGCTGGGCGTCGGGCAGATCACCCGTCCGCTGGGCACCCACATTGTTGATGCCAGAACCGGCGTGCGCGCCGCTAACCGTCTGCAACGCATGATGATGGAGGAGACGCGGCTCGGTATACCGGCGCTGTTCCACGAAGAGTGCCTGGTGGGGCTGCTGTGTAAAGACGCCACCCTGTTTCCCTCCTCACTGAACTACGGTTCAACCTGGGATCCGGCGCTGGTGCATCGTGCCGCTGAACAGATAGGTAACGAGGCTCGTTCGGTTGGCTGCCAGCAGGGACTGGCACCGGTGCTGGACGTCTCCCGCGACGTGCGATGGGGACGAACAGAAGAGACCTTTGGCGAGGACCCGTGGCTGGTGGGGGTGATGGCAACGGCATATGTGAAGGGCTTGCAGGGCGATAAGCGCGATCTGCTGGCGACCCTCAAGCACTATGTTGGCCACTCCTTTAGCGAAGGGGCGCGCAACCACGCCCCGGTCCATCTTGGTTTCAGCGAACTCAACGACACCTTCCTGCTGCCTTTTGAGATGGCGGTGAAGCTGGCGAATGCCGGGTCAGTGATGCCGGCTTATCACGATATTGATAATCAACCCGGCCACAGCGACCACTTCCTGCTCACCACCGTGCTGCGCGAGCAGTGGGGCTTTGACGGCATCATCGTGGCGGATTACGGCGGCGTGAGTCTGTTGCATCAGCACCATGGTGTGTCTCACGATGCAGCCGAATCGGCCGCGCTGGCCTTTAACGCCGGGCTGGACGTCGAACTGCCAAAAGATGACTGCGCCCGGCATCTGGCCGGGGCGGTGGAGCGGGGCCTGATGGCCATGGAGAAAGTGGATGAGATCGTCGCCCGCATACTGACCGAAAAATTCCGCCTTGGGCTCTTTGAACATCCCTATGCCGACGAAAACGCCATCGATCTGCAAAGTGACGAGACTCGCCGGGTGGCCCGCGAGGTGGCGACGCGCTCGCTAACCCTGCTGGAGAACCGCGGCGTTCTGCCTCTCTCCGGTAAACCTCGCGTGGCGGTGGTCGGGCCCACGGCGGACGATCCGCTGGCGCTGTTAAGCGGCTACAGCTTCCCGGTCCATTTGATCATCAGTGACATGGTGGAAGAGACCGCTCAGGTGACCACCCCGCTGCAGGCACTGAAGCACTACCTGGGCGAGGCCCACGTTCAGTATGCGCAAGGGTGTCATATCATCGAAAAACGTATGGCGGGGGCCCCGGTTTTCCCGGGGGACAGCAGCGGTAAACCGATGCAGCAGTCGCCGGTTTCGCAGGATACCCAGCTCATCCCGCACGCTGTGCGGGTCGCCAACGACAGCGATGTGGTGGTGGCATGCGTGGGGGACCTGGCGGGCCTGTTCCAGAGCGGCACCGTGGGTGAGGGCTCGGATACGGACAGCCTGAATCTGCCCGGCGTACAGCAGCAGTTGCTGGAGGCGCTGGTGGCGACCGGCAAACCGGTGATCGTGGTGATGACGGGAGGGCGGCCATACAACCTGCAGGGGCTGGAAGATCGCGTAGCGGCCCTGATGATGGCCTGGGCGCCGGGTCAGGAAGGCGGCTGGGCCATCGCCGATGTACTGACCGGGCGGGCAGAGCCACAGGGCAGGCTGGTGGTCAGCGTACCGAAAAGCGCGGGGGCAATGCCTTTCTACTACAACCACAAGCTGAAAAGCGGCGGTACGCCGTTCGCCTTCCACTTTGGGGCTCGCTATCCCTTTGGCTATGGCCTGGGCTGGACGACCTTCAACTGGGGAGCCGCGCGGCTGGCTGAGAGCAGGGTGCCCGTCGACGGCGAGGTGAGGCTGAGCATCGACGTGAAAAACAGCGGCGAGCGCAGCGGGAGCGAAGTGGTCCAGGTTTACGTCCGGGATAAAGTCGCCAGTCAGGTACGGCCTTTGCAGGAGCTAAAAGCCTTCCAGCGCGTCACCTTGTCTCCTGGTGAAAGCGCCACGTTCACCTTTACGCTGCCAGTGGATCTCTTCAACTTTACGCGGCGGGACGGCAAACGCGTTGTCGAACCGGGTGAGTTTGAGCTGCAGGTTGGGGCATCGTCGGCGGATATTCGCGAGGTGGTCACTGTCGAGGCGACGGGCGACACCCGGGTATTACCTTGCGAGTGGCGTATGGTGAGTCACTGCACGGTTGAGAAGAGCGCGAGCTAAGGTGCTGTAAAGGCGGGAGTCTTTTCTCCCGCCTGGTTTGCAGGATAAAAAAAAGCCCATCGTGGGAGATGGGCAAAGACTACACACAGCAATTCGTTGTTTCACTCAGGGGATTTCCATGCTTATAAATCAAGGTGTTGTTGATTCATAACCGTGACCTAATAGTAGGCATAGGGAATTTTTGCGTCGATCAGATTCGTCTCAATAGTTTAAAAAGCATGAAGAATTTATGAAGTAGATTGAAGGAATTACGCGCAGGAAAGGCTTTAGCAGCGCTTAAGGGAAACCCAATTGATAAGTGGAGCTTAACATTCTGGTGGGCGAACCCACCAGAACGGGAGCGTTACTTTTTGACCTCGTCCGTTTCGTTAAGGGAGGCGAGCAGGACAGCAGGATCGGTCGGCGGCAGCGGGACCTCGTGCACCCACGCAGAGAAGAGTCGCCAGGAGACGGCCAGCAGCACCGGTCCGATAAACAGACCGATCATCCCAAAAGCAATCAGCCCCCCAATAACGCCGGAGAGGATCAGAATCAACGGCAGGTCGGCACCCATGCGAATCAGAATCGGGCGGATGACGTTATCCATCGTGCCCACCACGCAGCTCCACACCAGCAGGAAGGTGCCCCAGGTGGTATCGCCGCTCCAGTAGAGCCAGACAATCGCCGGGACCAGAACCAGCAATGGCCCCAGCTGCATCAGGCAGGTTAACAGCATCAGCACCGTAAAGAGGGTGGCGTAAGGCACCCCGGCGATCGCCAGACCCACACCGCCCAGCACCGACTGCACCAGAGCAGTCACCACCACACCTAAAGCCACGGCCCGCACGGCCTGCGCCGCCAGCAGCATCGCCGCGTCGCCGCGTGTCGAGGCCAGACGGGTGGCGAAATGGCGAACGCCCAGCGCTACCTGCTCGCCGCGCCAGTAGAGCAGGGCGCTGAACAGCAGCATCAGCACGCAGTGCACGACGAAGCGGCCAAGATGGGCGGCGGTACCCACAAACCAGGTGGTGGTGGCGCCAATATAAGGCCGTACTTTCGCCATAATCGCGCTGCCGCCCATATCCAGCAGGTTATGCCAGCCGGCATAGAGTTTATCGCCAATCAGGGGGATATCGTTGAGCCAGGCCAGCTCCGGCAGCGTCATATCGCCGCTGGTGACACTGCTGATAAGCGGGCCGCTGCCGTCAACCAGGCTATTAACCAGCAACGCGACAGGAATGACAAAGAGCAGGACCAGGAGCAACGTCATCACCAGCACCGCCAGCGTCCGGCGACCAAACAGTAAGCGTTCAAGACGAATAAATAGCGGCCAGGTGGCGATAACCACCGTTCCTGCCCAGGCAAAACCGAGAATAAAGGGTTGAACAATCCACAGACACGCAATAATCATGATTGCCAGAAACAGCACCGACAGCAAAACTTGTGCAACGTCCCTGGGCTGGTGTCGATTGACCATAGATGAAATTTACCTTTTGAGAACACCGGCAAACCGGCGAGAACATAAAACCGCATCACTACAATCATTAGTGATTTCAGCCATTTTTAACAGGCAGATTCTGCCTGTAATTCTGTCGGGCGGATACGTTTAAAATGTGATACAAAATGTGAGACACAACGCAAACGATTATCTACAACTCTTAAGATTGGGCAGGGTCGACAGTAATGATCCCACAAATTTCTCAGGCACCCGGCGTCGTTCAGCTGGTGCTTAATTTTTTGCAGGCACTGGAGCAACAGGGTTTTACCGGCGATACCGCCACACGTTATGCCGACCGGCTGACCATGGCGACCGACAACAGTATCTACCAGCTACTTCCCGATGCAGTCGTTTTTCCCCGTTCTACCGCTGATGTGGCGCTCCTGGCCCGTGTGGCCTCCCAGGAGCGTTTCGCTTCGCTGATTTTCACCCCTCGCGGCGGCGGCACTGGCACCAACGGCCAGGCGCTTAACACGGGGATCGTCGTCGATATGTCCCGCTACATGAACCGCATCATTGAGATCAACCCGGAAGAGGGTTGGGTGCGGGTGGAAGCCGGGGTGATTAAGGATCAACTCAATCAGTTTCTGAAGCCTTACGGCTATTTTTTTGCCCCGGAGCTGTCGACCAGTAACCGGGCTACTCTCGGCGGGATGATCAATACCGACGCCTCGGGACAGGGCTCGCTGGTCTACGGTAAAACCTCCGATCACGTTCTCGGCGTGCGGGCAGTTCTGCTGGGCGGCGATATTCTTGATACCCAGCCTGTGCCGGTTCAGCTTGCCGAAACGCTCGGCAAGGACAACACCGCCACCGGGCGCATCTACCGCACCGTGCTGGAACGCTGCCGCGATAACCGCCAGCTGATTATTGATAAATTCCCGAAACTGAACCGCTTCCTGACCGGTTACGATCTGCGTCATGTCTTTAATAACGATCTCAGCCAGTTCGATTTGACCCGTATCCTCACCGGCTCAGAAGGGACGCTGGCCTTTATCACTGAAGCGCGTCTCGATATCACCCGCCTGCCAAAAGTGCGCCGCCTGGTGAATGTGAAGTACAACTCCTTCGACTCTGCGCTGCGTAATGCGCCGTTTATGGTGGATGCCCGGGCGCTGTCTGTTGAGACCGTCGACTCAAAAGTGCTCAACCTGGCGCGGGAAGATATCGTCTGGCACTCGGTGAGCGAACTTATCACTGACGTGCCCGATAAAGAGATGCTGGGCCTGAACATTGTTGAGTTTGCTGGCGATGACGCAGCGCTTATCGAAAGCCAGGTCGCTGCCCTGTGCCAGCGGCTGGACGAACTTATCGCCCGGGGCGAGGGCGGGGTGATTGGCTGGCAACTGTGTAACGATCTCGCTGGCATCGAACGTATCTATGCGATGCGTAAAAAAGCGGTGGGGCTGCTGGGCAACGCCAAAGGGGCTGCCAAGCCGATACCGTTTGCTGAAGACACCTGCGTGCCGCCGGAGAACCTGGCGGACTATATCGTGGAGTTCCGCGCTCTGCTCGACAGCCACGGCCTGAGCTACGGCATGTTCGGCCATGTCGATGCCGGGGTGCTGCACGTGCGCCCGGCGCTGGATATGTGCGATCCGCAGCAGGAGATCCTGATGAAGCAGATCTCCGATGAGGTGGTGGCGCTCACCGCCAAATATGGCGGCCTGCTGTGGGGCGAGCACGGGAAGGGCTTCCGCGCAGAGTACAGTCCGGCCTTCTTTGGCGAACAGCTCTATGGCGAGCTGCGCAAAATCAAAGCGGCCTTTGACCCGAACAACCGCCTCAACCCCGGTAAAATCTGTCCGCCGGAGGGTGTCGATGCCCCGATGATGCAGGTGGATGCGGTCAAGCGTGGCACCTTTGACCGCCAGATCCCGATAGCCGTGCGCGCCTCCTGGCGCGGGGCGATGGAGTGTAACGGCAACGGCCTTTGCTTTAACTTCGATGCGAAAAGCCCGATGTGCCCGTCAATGAAGATCACCAGCAACCGCATTCACTCGCCGAAAGGACGTGCGACGCTGGTGCGCGAGTGGCTGCGCCTGCTGGCCGAACGCGGCGTCGATCCGCTTGCGCTGGAGAAAGAGTTGCCGGAGAAACGCGCCAGCCTGCGCACCCTTATCGATCGCACCCGCAACAGCTGGCATGCGCGTAAAGGGGAGTACGACTTCTCCCACGAGGTGAAAGAGGCGATGTCGGGCTGCCTGGCCTGTAAAGCCTGCTCTACCCAGTGCCCGATTAAGATCGACGTGCCGGAGTTCCGCTCCCGCTTCCTGCAGCTCTATCACAGCCGGTATCTGCGCCCGATGCGCGATCACCTGGTCGCGACGGTGGAGAGTTATGCCCCGCTGATGGCCCGCGCGCCGCGCACCTTTAACTTCTTTATTAACCAGCCGCTGGTACGGAAACTTTCCGAGAAGCATATCGGCATGATCGACCTGCCGCTGCTCTCCACGCCCTCCCTGCAGCGTCAGATGGTCGGCCACCGCTCAGCCAACCTGACCCTCGAGCAGCTTGAGGCGCTGAGCGCAGAGCAAAAAGCGAAAACGGTGCTGGTGGTGCAGGATCCCTTTACCAGCTATTACGATGCCCAGGTGGTAGCGGACTTTATTCGTCTTGCCGAGCGGTTAGGCTACCAGCCGGTGCTGCTGCCGTTTTCACCGAACGGCAAGGCGCAGCACATCAAAGGTTTCCTCAACCGCTTTGCGAAAACCGCGCAAAAAACCTCGGATTTCCTTAACCGGGTGGCGCAGCTGGGTATGCCGATGGTTGGGGTCGATCCGGCGCTGGTGCTCTGCTATCGCGATGAGTACAAGCAGACCCTCGGTGACAAGCGCGGCGACTTCCACGTCATGCTGGTACATGAGTGGCTGCCGACGATCCTCGATGCGCAACCCGCCCAGGAGACCAGCGGCGAGGCGTGGTATCTGTTCGGACACTGTACAGAAGTAACCGCATTGCCGGGCGCGCCAGCACAGTGGTCGGCCATCTTTGCCCGTTTTGGCGCGAAGCTGGAGAGCGTCAGCGTTGGCTGTTGCGGCATGGCCGGAACCTACGGGCACGAGGTGGTGAACCATGCGAACTCGCTGGGGATCTATGAGCTCTCCTGGCACCAGGCGATGCAGCGCCTGCCGCGCAACCGCTGCCTGGCGACCGGCTACTCCTGCCGCAGCCAGGTCAAACGCGTCGAGGGCAACGGCGTGCGCCATCCACTGCAGGCCTTACTGGAGATTATGGGATGATCTGGAAACGGGCTGTCACGTTACAGGCGTTAAACGCCATGGGCGACGGGAATATGGTGGGGTTGCTGGATATCCAGTTTACCCGTATCGGCGAGGATGAACTGGAGGCCACTATGCCGGTCGACAGCCGCACCCATCAGCCCTTTGGGCTGCTGCACGGCGGTGCGTCGGTGGTGCTGGCCGAAACCCTGGGCTCGGTGGCGGGCTATCTCTGCACCGAAGGAGAGCAGAAGGTGGTGGGGCTGGAGGTGAATGCCAACCATATTCGTTCCGTGCGCAGCGGCCGGGTGCGCGGCGTCTGCCGTGCGCTGCATGCTGGCTCACGCCATCAGGTCTGGGAGATTGAGATCCTGGATGAACAGAATCGCTTGTGCTGCTCGTCGCGGCTGACTACGGCTGTGATCTAAAGCGAAAGGCAGCAAAAGCGGCCTTTTTTCTTTTTTATCACCTTGAAAAAGGGGGACTTACTGGCGGGCCGCAAGAAATGTTAATTCGTGCGTCAAGGTTTATGAGATTATTCCTATGCTCCTTCAAGAGCTAAGCCATATTGAGTGCCGGAGATAAGCGCCGGATGGAGCGAGAAGCCCTTAAGATTACTTCTGGTAGTCTTAAGGGCTTTCTTTTTTCTGCATTCAGTAATCGTTGTTAATGTCCTGCATGGCAGACAGGATAACCAGACCGGTTATGACGACGGCAACGATGGCGATGGTCACAACTGCAATGAGCATTTTCCCCTCCGTATGCTGCCCTTTTGCCGAAGCATAGCGCACCCGGCGGCGTTCGCCTCACCCTTCCGACTGAGATTCAGAATACGCTTACAAAAAGAAAAACCCTGCTGGGGCGCAGGTTTGCCTGTTGGCCTAAAGTACCCAAATAAGGTCATGCCTCAATCCTGGAGAGCCTGGCTCACCTGGCACCGCCCTTCAGGAGATCCTCTGTCCTTGCGTCTTATCTATCTGGCTATTCCAAAAATAGGCATTTTCTATACATATTTTAACTTTTGACCATTATGGTCGATTTGTTCTGTTAATCATCAAGATTATCAAGAGATTAAACAATCTTCGTCAGGCCTGTTAAGCCTGTCATCAGGGTCTATGCTTAATAAAAGTATGCAAAAAGGGCGATTAAGCCGAATGCCCCTGCAAGTGAGGGGTTGAAGTGATAATCATTATCACTAACATGGTGTTATGCCCAGAGGGCGCAATACATGAGGTGGACTTATGGAACAGCATTCAGAAACGTTTGATCCGACAGATTTTGCATGGCGCGGATTATCGCTGACCCCTGCCGCAGCGGCGCACATTCGCGAGCTGGTGAGCAAACAGGCAGATATGCTCGGCGTGCGGTTAGGGGTGAAACAGACGGGCTGCGCCGGTTTCGGCTATGTCCTCACCACCGTCAGCCAGCCGGAAAAAGACGATCTGGTTTTTGAACATGACGGCGCCCGGCTCTATGTGCCGCTCCAGGCGATGCCGTTTATTGACGGTACGGAAGTGGATTACGTGCGCGAAGGCTTAAACCAGTTATTCAAATTCAATAACCCGAAAGCCCAGAACGAATGCGGCTGCGGCGAAAGTTTTGGGGTATAGGCGGTATTATGTCTCGACATACTGAAGCAACTGACGACGTCAACACTTGGTCCGGCGGCCACATTAATTACAAAGAGGGCTTCTTCACCCAATTGCAGACCGACGAGCTGGCAAAAGGGATTAACGAAGAGGTCATCCGCGCGATTTCCGCCAAGCGTAACGAACCCGACTGGATGCTGGAGTTCCGGCTGAATGCGTTCAAAGCCTGGCTGGAGATGGAAGAGCCGCACTGGCTGAAGGCGCACTACGATAAGCTTAACTATCAGAATTACAGCTACTACTCTGCCCCCTCCTGCGGTCATTGCGACGACACCTGCGCCTCTGAGCCCGGTGCGGTACAGCAGACCGGGGCTAACGCCTTTTTAAGTAAAGAGGTGGAGGAGGCGTTCGAACAGCTCGGCGTGCCGGTACGTGAAGGGCGCGAGGTGGCGGTGGACGCCATCTTTGACTCCGTCTCGGTCGCGACTACTTATCGCGAAAAACTGGGCGAGCAGGGGATCATCTTCTGCTCCTTCGGGGAAGCTATCCACGATCACCCAGAGCTGGTGAAGAAATATCTTGGCACCGTCGTGCCGGGCAATGACAACTTCTTTGCCGCCCTCAACGCGGCGGTAGCCTCCGACGGCACCTTTATCTACGTGCCGAAAGGCGTGCGCTGCCCGATGGAACTCTCTACCTATTTCCGTATCAACGCCGAGAAAACCGGCCAGTTTGAACGCACCATCCTCGTTGCCGATGAGGGTAGCTACGTCAGCTATATCGAGGGCTGTTCCGCCCCGGTGCGCGACAGCTACCAGCTGCACGCGGCAGTGGTGGAGGTGATCATCCATAAAGACGCCGAGGTGAAATATTCGACGGTGCAGAACTGGTTCCCGGGGGATAATAACACCGGCGGCATCCTGAACTTCGTCACCAAGCGCGCCCTGTGCGAAGGCGAAAACAGTAAAATGTCGTGGACCCAGTCTGAGACCGGCTCCGCCATCACCTGGAAATATCCGAGCTGTATTCTGCGCGGGGATAACTCCATCGGCGAGTTCTACTCCGTGGCGCTGACCAGCGGGCATCAGCAGGCCGATACCGGCACCAAGATGATCCACATCGGCAAAAACACCCGGTCGACCATCATTTCGAAAGGGATCTCCGCTGGGCAGAGCCAGAACAGCTATCGCGGCTTAGTCAAAATCATGCCGACGGCCACCAACGCCCGTAACTTTACCCAGTGCGACTCCATGCTGATTGGCCCGGACTGCGGGGCGCATACCTTCCCGTATGTTGAGTGCCGCAATAACAGCGCCCAGCTGGAACACGAAGCGACAACCTCGCGGATCGGCGAAGATCAGCTCTTCTACTGCCTGCAGCGCGGCATCAGCGAAGAGGATGCCATCTCGATGATTGTGAACGGCTTCTGTAAGGATGTGTTCTCTGAACTACCGCTGGAGTTTGCCGTGGAAGCACAAAAATTACTGGCGATCAGCCTCGAACACAGCGTCGGCTAAGGATTAAGGAAAGCACATGTTAAGCATTAAAGATTTACAGGTCAGTGTGGAAGATAAAGCGATCCTGCGCGGCCTGAGCCTTGAGGTCCGCCCGGGCGAAGTGCATGCGATTATGGGCCCTAACGGGTCGGGCAAAAGTACGCTGTCAGCCACCCTTGCCGGGCGCGAAGATTACGAAGTGGTCGGCGGTTCGGTCGACTTTAAGGGCAAAGATCTGCTGGAGCTGTCACCGGAAGAGAGAGCCGGGGAGGGCATTTTTATGGCCTTCCAGTACCCGGTAGAGATCCCAGGCGTCAGCAACCAGTTCTTCCTGCAGACCGCCCTGAATGCCGTGCGCAAATACCGCAGCGAAGAGGAGCTGGATCGCTTTGATTTCCAGGATCTGATGGAAGAGAAGATCCAGCTGCTGAAGATGCCGGAAGATCTGCTCACCCGCTCGGTCAACGTCGGTTTTTCCGGCGGGGAGAAGAAGCGCAACGACATTCTGCAGATGGCGGTGCTGGAGCCGGAGCTGTGCATCCTCGATGAAACCGACTCCGGGCTCGATATCGACGCCCTGAAAATCGTCGCCGACGGCGTTAACGCCCTGCGCGACGGCAAGCGGTCGTTTATCATCGTCACCCACTATCAGCGCATCCTTGATTACATCAAACCCGATTATGTGCATGTGCTCTATCAGGGGCGGATTGTGAAATCGGGTGATTTTACGCTGGTCAAACAGCTGGAGGAGCAGGGCTATGGCTGGCTTAGCGAACAGCAGTAACGCGCTGCAGCAGTGGCACCGCCTGTTTGAGGCACAGGGCGGAACCCGCTCTGAACAGGCCCAGCAGCACCTGCAGCAGATGCTGCGCCTCGGGTTGCCGACGCGTAAGCACGAAAACTGGAAATATACCCCGCTGGAAGGGTTGCTTAACGGCGAGTTTGTTTCCCGACCCGCCAGGGTGGCAGCGAGCGATCGGGATGCCCTGGCGCTTACTCTCGACGCCACGCGGCTGGTCTTTGTTGACGGACGCTTTAGTCCGGAACTGAGCGACAGCACCGACGGCAGCGGGTTTGAGGTGACCATTAACGACGAGCGGCAAAGCCTGGCGGCACCGGTTCAGCCGGAGCTGTTCCTGCATCTGACCGAAAGTCTGGCCCAGAGCGTGACGCATATCAGCGTGAAACGTAACGCCCGTCCTGAAAAGCCGCTGCTGCTGATGCACATCACCCAGGGACTTGAAGGTGAAGAGATCAACACTGCTCACTCTCGTCACCATCTGGAACTGGCGCAGGGCGCAGAAGCAACCATCATTGAGCATTACGTGAGTCTCAATGAGATGCACCATTTCACCGGCTCGCGCCTGACCATGAACGTGGCGGCCAACGCCCGGCTGCACCATATCAAGCTGGCTTTCGAGAACGCGGCGAGCCACCACTTCGCCCATAACGACCTGTTGATGGCCGCCGATGCGACGGCATTCAGCCACAGCTTCCTGCTGGGGGGCGCAGTACTGCGCCATAACACCAGCACCCAGCTTAACGGCGAAAATACGACCCTGCGCATCAACAGCCTGGCGATGCCGGTGAAATCTGAAGTGTGCGACACCCGTACCTGGCTTGAGCACAACAAGGGCTACTGCAACAGCCGCCAGCTGCATAAAACCATCGTCAGCGATAAGGGGCGGGCCGTCTTCAACGGGCTAATCAACGTGGCGCAGCACGCCATCAAAACCGACGGTCAGATGACCAACAACAATCTGCTGATGGGGCGACTGGCGGAGGTGGACACCAAACCGCAGCTGGAAATTTACGCCGATGATGTGAAGTGCAGCCACGGCGCCACCGTGGGGCGGATCGACGATGAGCAGATGTTCTATCTGCGCTCCCGCGGGATCGATAAGCAGGCGGCCGAGAAGATGATTATCTACGCCTTTGCCGCCGAACTGACCGAAGCCCTCGACGATGAAACGTTAAGACAGCAGGTGCTGGCGCGTATCGGCCAGCGTCTGCCTGGAGGTGTGGCATGATTTTCCCTGTAGAGAAAGTGCGGGCGGATTTTCCTGTCCTGACCCGTGAAGTAAACGGTCTGCCGCTTGCCTATCTCGACAGCGCCGCCAGCGCGCAAAAGCCCACGCAGGTGATCGAGGCCGAGGCGGAGTTTTACCGGCATGGTTACGCGGCGGTGCACCGGGGGATCCACACCCTCAGCGCCGAGGCGACGCAGCGGATGGAGAATGTCCGTACCCGCGCGGCAACATTTTTAAACGCCCGCTCGCCGGAGGAGCTGGTCTTTGTGCGCGGTACCACCGAAGGGATCAACCTGGTGGCGAACAGCTGGGGCAGCGCCGAAGTGCACGCGGGCGATAACATCCTCATCAGTCAGATGGAGCACCACGCCAATATCGTGCCCTGGCAGATGCTGTGCGAGCGCGTCGGGGCGGAACTGCGGGTTATCCCGCTTAACGAGGATGGCACGTTACAGCTTGAACAGCTGGATACCTTGCTGGATGAACGCACCCGGCTGGTGGCCATTACTCAGATCTCCAACGTGCTGGGTACCGAAAATCCGGTGGCGGAGATTATCGCCAAAGCCCACCAGGTGGGGGCGAAAGTGCTGATTGATGGCGCCCAGGCGGTGATGCACCATACGGTGGATGTCCAGGCGCTGGACTGCGACTTCTATGTCTTTTCCGGCCATAAGCTCTACGGGCCTACCGGTATCGGCGTGCTGTACGTCAAAGATGAGATTTTACAGGCGATGCCGCCGTGGGAAGGGGGCGGGTCGATGATCGCCACCGTCAGCCTGAGCGGAGGCACAACCTACGCCCGGGCGCCGTGGCGCTTTGAGGCGGGCACGCCTAACACCGGCGGCATTATCGGGCTGGGCGCGGCGATGGAGTATGTGTCAGGCATCGGCCTTGATGCTATCGCCGAATATGAACAGATGCTGATGCGCTACGCTCTGGCGGAACTTGCCAGCGTGCCGGATCTCACGCTGTATGGCCCGGCGGACCGTCAGGGTGTTATTGCCTTTAACCTTGGCAAACACCACGCCTATGACGTGGGCAGTTTTCTCGATAACTACGGGGTGGCGGTGCGAACCGGACACCACTGCGCTATGCCGCTGATGGCGTTTTATCAGGTACCGGCGATGTGCCGCGCATCGCTGGTGATGTACAACACACTGGAAGAGGTCGACAGACTGGTGGCCGGGCTGAAGCGTATCCACCAGCTGCTGGGCTAAAAAGAGGGCAAGAGATGGCTGCATTGCCAGACAGAGATAAATTGCTGCGTAATTTTACGCGTTGCGCAAACTGGGAAGAGAAGTACCTCTACATCATTGAGCTGGGGCAGCGTCTGCCTGCCCTGAGCGAAAGCGACCACGTCCCGGAAAATAGTATTCAGGGGTGTCAGAGCCAGGTGTGGATAATAATGCACCAGAATGAAGCCGGGGTGATTGAATTAGCGGGCGACAGTGATGCGGCAATAGTCAAAGGCCTTATTGCCGTCGTGTTTATTTTATATCAGCAGATGTCCGCCCAGGATATTGTCGCTTTTGACGTCCGCCCGTGGTTTGAAAAAATGGCGCTCACCCAGCATTTAACCCCCTCCCGATCCCAGGGGCTTGAGGCGATGATCCGCGCAATCCGCTCCAAAGCCGCCAACATTAGCTAAACTATCAGGACAGCCCTCATTCTGCTCCGCGAGACGGCTCCCGCCTCGCGGATTTTTCAGCTTTCTGACGTTCTGTCAGTGAATAAGGAATCTCAGTATGAAGCGCGCGTCTTTATTAACTCTCATTCTTTTAGGTTCGCTCAGCGCGCTTAATAGCGCCCGGGCGGTGGATTATCCTTTGCCACCGGCGGGTAGCCGGTTAATCGGGCAAAATCAGACCTATGTTGTTCAGGAAGGTGATAATAACCTGCAGGCCATTGCGCGCCGATTTAATACCGCTGCGCATTTAATACTCGAAGCCAATAATACTATCGCCCCGGTCTATCCGGCGCCGGGAACGGTGATCACCATTCCGTCGCAAATGTTGCTGCCGGATACCCCTCGGGAAGGGATTGTGGTGAATCTGGCGGAGCTGCGGCTCTACTTCTATCCCCCGGGTGAAAATAGCGTGCAGGTCTATCCGCTGGGTATTGGACAGCTGGGGCTGGACACGCCGGTGACCACCACCCGCATCAGCCAGAAGATCCCGAATCCGACCTGGACGCCAACTGCGGGCATCAGAGCGCGCTCGCTGGCCCAGGGCATCAAACTGCCGCCGGTAGTACCCGCAGGGCCAAATAACCCGTTAGGACGCTTTGCGTTGCGTCTGGGCGTGGGTAACGGTGAATACCTGATCCATGGCACCAGCGCGCCGGACAGCGTGGGGCTGCGCGTCAGTTCCGGTTGTATGCGTATGAATGCGCCGGATATCAAAGCGCTCTTCGCCCAGACCTCTGTCGGCACGCGGGTGCAGATCATCAATGAGCCGGTGAAGTTCTCGGTTGAGCCGGACGGTAAGCGCTACGTTGAAGTGCATCGTCCGCTCGCGACGATGGAAGGAGAGAATCCGCAAACGCTGGCGATCGCCCACTCCAGTGCGCTTGCATCCTTTATGTCGCAGAGTGGCAGCGATAAGACGTTAGTGAACAAAGCGTTGTCGCGTCGGGCGGGTATCCCGGTGGAGGTCTCGACAGGTGCCGGGGCGAATGTGAACAGTAGTGGGCTTTCAGCGAAGAACACGCTTTCGTCGGTGGGGCATGAACAGGCGATTCAGTAAAGCGAAATGCGGGGCAAAAAAAAATGGCGCACAATGTGCGCCATTTTATTAACACAGGTACTATTACTTACGGTATTTAGTAGCCTGGTTGTCCAGACGCTGGTTAGCGCGAGCTGCGTCGTCTTTAGCAGCCTGAACGTCGGAACGCATTGCGTTCACGTCGTTGCTCAGCTGGTCAACTTTAGCGTTCAGAGTCTGAACGTCAGAAGACAGCTGATCGATTTTAGCGTTGCTGGAGCAACCTGCCAGCAGAGTAGAACCCAGGATTACCGCGCCCAGTACCAGTTTAGTACGATTCATTATTAATACCCTCTAGATTGAGTTAATCTCCATGTAGCGTTACAAGTATTACACAAAGTTTTTTAGGTTGAGAATATTTTTTTGATGGGAATATGCCTATTTTTGATCGTTCGCTCAAAGAAGCACCTGTTTTGACTATTTCATGAAAAATATTGTGTTAAAACAGACAATTTTCATCGGATTCATCTTAGAAAACGACCCCGTTAAATAGAAAAACCCGATTTGCTTTTTTAATAACTTTGGCTGATAGCGGAAATAAAAAAAGCGCCCCGAAGGACGCTTTTTATACAAACTAATTCGTTCGAAATTATTACAGCACGTGAACAGATGCGGTATTAGTGGTGCCGCTTGGAACCAGTGCACCAGAAACCATCACCACAACGTCGCCTTTCTGCGCCAGGCCACGTTCAACCAGCTGCAGGGCCACTTCTTTACCCAGGCGGTAGAAATCGTCAGTAGAGGCGATCTCTTTTACCAGGTGTGGAACCACGCCTTTGCTCAGCACCAGCTGACGCGCAGTGGTTTCGTTGGTGGTCAATGCCAGAATGGTCGCGTCCGGGAAGTATTTACGCACTGCGCGAGCTGATTTACCGCCCTGGGTGGCGACGACAATCAGCGGTGCTTCCAGTTTCTCGGCGGTTTCTACCGCGCCACGGCACACGGCTTCGGTGATGCGCAGTTTACGGCTGTCGTTGTTGTAATCCAGACGGCTTTTCATCACGCGGTCGGTACGCTCACAGATGGTCGCCATGATAGAGACCGCTTCCAGCGGGTACTTACCTTTAGCCGATTCGCCAGAGAGCATTACCGCATCGGTACCGTCGAGGATGGCGTTCGCCACGTCGCCAGCTTCTGCGCGGGTAGGGCGTGGGTTTTTGATCATGGAGTCCAGCATCTGCGTTGCGGTGATAACCACTTTACGCGCGCGAACACACTTCTCGATCATCATCTTCTGCGCGAAGATCACCTCTTCAACCGGGATCTCAACGCCCAGGTCACCACGCGCAACCATGATGCCGTCAGAGGCTTCGAGGATTTCGTCGAAGTTGTTCAGGCCTTCCTGGTTTTCGATTTTGGAGATGATCTGGATGTTTTCGCCGCCGTGGGCTTTCAGGTGCTCACGGATTTCAACAACGTCAGAACGCTTACGGATAAAGGAAGCTGCAACGAAGTCAACGCCTTGCTCGCAACCGAAGATCAGGTCCTGTTTGTCTTTCTCAGCCAGGGCTGGCAGCGCGATGGAAACGCCTGGCAGGTTAACGCCTTTGTTTTCGCCCAGGTCGCCGTTGTTCAGCACTTTACAGATAACTTTGTTACCTTCGATAGCGGTGACTTCCATACCGATCAGGCCGTCGTCCACCAGAACGGTGTTACCGACGGACAGGTCGCTGGTGAAGCCTTCATAGGTCACAGCAACGATTTCACTGTTGCCGACAACAGACTTGTCTGTAGTGAAGGTGAAAGTCTGTCCCGCTTTCAGCGAAACGTCGTTGCCGCCTTCCAGTTTAATGGTACGAATTTCTGGACCTTTGGTATCCAGCAGGATTGCTGCTTTTTTACCGGTCTTGCTCATCACGTTGCGCAGGTTCTGGATGCGCTGGCCGTGTTCAGCATAGTCACCGTGAGAGAAGTTCAGACGCATCACGTTCATGCCGGCGTCCAGCATTTTGGTCAGCATCTCTTCAGATTCGGTTTTCGGGCCGATGGTGCAAACAATTTTCGTCTTTTTCATGACAGTCTTAGTCTTTAAGTTGGGAAGGATATGGAAATCTCGCTCCGGGGGCGCAGAGCCCTGGAGTCAAACCTGTGTTGCGAAATTTTTTATGGCACGCAGTAAGGATAGGTGACATCAATTGAGCGTGCAGAAGAATGTGTGCCTGTGTTTCAGCCCAGGGAGAGAGGTTAAGTTGTATGCGTTGTTTTTTGTAGTCCAAGCGCTGAAACCATTCATCAGAAGACAGGCGCGCATTATACGCTGAAAGATGCGCAAAAGGAAAATGAAAACAGCGTTTCAAAAATTATATATGCAGTTTTACAAGGGGTTGTTATCAATGCGTTAAGGTTGACCGCGTAGATGTTGCACTCGCGAAAAACCTTCAGGCAAATGCCCCATTTTTATGGCGTTTCGCTATGGCGACTTTTTAGCTATCGATTGCAGAAAATTAGCAAAGGCCTTCTCCCCAGGTGTCACGCCTCTTATCACTCAAAGTTATAAGATATTCCTTTTCATTCATTCAAAAGCTAATAACGCCTGTTTACTATCGTTTGGACATCCATACTGCTAAACCGCCACAGGCGAACGGATTACCCGAAGAATGATTGTACTCAGGAATATTTCGAAGATTTTTGACAACGGAAAAGTGGCGCTGACAGCCGTTGATAACGTGAACCTGACGATAGAGCAGGGGCAAATTTATGGAATTATTGGCTACAGCGGCGCGGGTAAAAGTACCTTAATCCGCCTGCTCAATGGCCTGGAAAAGCCGACCACCGGCAGCGTGACGATTAACGGACACGACATCTCCGCGGCGAAAGGTGAAACCCTGCGCCAGGCGCGGCTGAAGATCAGTATGGTGTTTCAGCACTTCAATCTGCTGTGGTCGCGCACCGTGAGCGAGAACATCGCCTTTTCAATGCAGATTGCCGGGGTGCCTAAAGCCAAAATCAAAGCCCGCGTGGCAGAACTGGTTGAGCTGGTGGGGCTGAAAGGCCGCGAACAGGCTTATCCGTCTCAGCTTAGCGGTGGGCAAAAGCAGCGCGTGGGCATTGCCCGCGCGCTGGCCAACAACCCGGACGTGCTGCTCTGCGACGAGGCCACCTCGGCGCTGGATCCCCAGACCACCGATCAGATCCTCGATCTGCTCCTCGACATCAACCGTCGTTTTAAGCTCACCATTGTACTCATCACCCATGAGATGCACGTGGTGCGCAAAATCTGTGACCGCGTGGCGGTGATGGAAAACGGCAAAGTGGTGGAAGAGGGCGACGTGCTGCAGGTCTTTACCCATCCCCAGCAGCCGATTACGCAACAGTTTGTGCGTCAGGTCAGCCAGTACGCCGAAGACGAAACCTTTAACAGCGAGCTGGCAAACGAACTGGAAGGCACCGTTATTAAGCTGACCTTTACCGGCCACAGCACCCACAAACCGGTCGTCGGGGAACTGACGTTGCGCTACGGCCTGCCGTTTAACATCCTGCACGGCAAAATGACACAAACCGCCCACGGCGTCTTCGGCCAGCTCTGGCTGCACGTGGTGGCAACAGATGAACAACTGAACAATATCCTCGCCGATTTGCAGCACAGTGATATTGAAGGCGAGGTAATTAAACATGGCTGAGAATCTCTTCCCGCACCTGAAATGGGACCAGCTCTGGGCCGCCACCCTGGAGACGCTGTATATGACCGCGCTCTCCGGCGTTGCGACTTTTGTGCTCGGGCTTGTCCTCGGTCTGGCGCTCTTTTTAACCGCACGCGGTGGCATGTTCCATAACCGCACGGTCTACAGCGTCATTTCGATTGTGGTGAACGTCTTCCGCTCCATCCCGTTCATCATTCTGATTGTGCTGCTGATCCCCTTCACCAAAACCGTGGTGGGGACCATCCTCGGGGCCAACGCCGCACTGCCTGCGTTGATCGTCGGTGCCGCGCCGTTCTACGCCCGTCTGGTGGAGATCGCCCTGCGTGAAGTGGACAAAGGGGTGATCGAGGCGACGCGCTCAATGGGTGCCCGTCTGAGCACCTTAATTTTTCGGGTTTTACTGCCGGAATCCTCACCAGCCCTGGTCTCAGGGATCACGGTGACGCTGATTGCCCTGGTGAGCTACAGCGCCATGGCGGGGGTGATTGGTGCCGGTGGTCTGGGAAATCTGGCTTATCTGGAGGGATTCCAGCGCAACCATGGTGACGTCACGCTGGTGGCAACGGTGACCATTTTGATCATCGTTTTCATTATCCAGTTCTGCGGCGACATCATTACTTCCATTCTTGATAAAAGATAAACACAACAATACACAGGAACCATCATCATGAAAAAGACACTGACGTTGATCGCCGCAGCAACCCTGAGCGCCCTGAGCTTTGCCTCCTGGGCTGATACCCTGACCGTGGGAGCCTCCAACACCCCGCACGCCGAAATTCTGGAGCAGGCGAAGCCGATTCTGGCGAAACAGGGTATCGATCTGGAGATCAAACCGTTCCAGGACTACATCCTGCCGAACACCGCGCTGGCGGGTCGTGACATCGATGCCAACTACTTCCAGCACATTCCATACCTCAACAGCGTGCTGAAAGATCACGCCGGGGATAAAGAGTACGATTTCGTCAGCGCCGGGGCGATCCACATCGAGCCAATCGGTATCTACTCCAAAAAATACAAGTCGCTGAAAGATCTGCCGGAAGGCGGCAAAATCATCATGCGTGATGCGGTCTCTGAAGAGGGACGTATCCTCTCTATCTTCGAGAAAGAGGGCGTGATCAAGCTGAAGCCGGGCATCGACAAAGTGACCGCGCGCATCAGCGACATCGTTGAGAACCCGAAAAAGCTGCAGTTCACCCCGAACGTAGAAGCCTCCCTGCTGCCGCAGATGTATAACAATGACGAGGGCGCGGCGGTTGTCATCAATGCCAACTACGCCATTGACGCCGGTCTGGACCCGGTTCACGACCCGATTGCGGTGGAGAGCGGTGAAAACAACCCGTACGCCAACATCATCACCGTTCACCGTGGCGATGAGAAGAAGAAAGACATCGTGGCGCTGGTGGACGTGCTGCACTCTAAAGAGATCCAGGACTGGATCCGCACCAAGTATAAAGGCGCGGTGATCCCGGTTAACAACTGATTTATCCGTTTGATTTCAAAGCCCGGCGAGTCTCTCGTCGGGCTTTTTTGTATAACGGCGATGAATCTATTAAGCTGGCCTTTTAAGGCAACGGAGTGAAAGTCATGGGCAATGTAACCAAAGACGAAGCGCTGTATCAGGAGATGTGTCGCGTGGTAGGCAAAGTCGTTCTTGAGATGCGCGATTTGGGGCAGGAGCCGAAGCATATCGTCATCGCCGGGGTACTACGCACCGCACTGGCAAACCAGCGGGTGAAACGCAGCGAATTAACCACCCAGGCGATGGAAACCGTCGTTAAAGCGCTGGCCGGTTAAGCCGCCAGCGTTTCGCCAGCTGTTCAACGCCACAGCACAGCAGGTAATAGACCACGCCAGTAAAAATAAAAATAGCCGCCGGGTAGATCTGCACCCGGTTGTTCACCTGGCCTGCCACGGTGGTCAGCTCCGGCACGTTGACAATAAAGGCCAGTGAGGTGTCCTTCAGCAGGCTGATAAAAATCCCCATTAGCGAAGGCAGGGTGTTGCGCAACGCCTGCGGCAGCAGGAGTAACCCCAGCGTTTGCAGCGCGCCAAACCCCTGGGCCTGAGCGGCTTCATATTGTCCCCCAGGCAACGCATTCAGCCCGGCCAGCACGGAGTGCATCACGGCGGCGGCGGTAAACCACGCCAGCGCGAGAGTAACGGTCAGCGCCCCCGGCAGATCGCCTCCGGTGATGAGGGGTAACAGATACCACAGCCAGAAAATGACAAAAATCAGCGGGATGCCGCGGATAATCTCAGCCCACAGGAACAGGGCTTTGCGCAGGCCACCCGGGAAACGCCACGCCAGCCCCGCCAGCGCTATTCCAGCCGGGAACGCCAGCGCCGCGGCACCCAAAGCCATCAGTAGCGTCAACAGCACGCCGCCCGGCTCTCCGGTCGCAGTCCGTCCCCAGAGCAGATAATCCAGGTTATCGGTAATGACAGTAAGTCCGGCTAACATCTCTCTTCACTCCGGGGGGTGATGGCGGCTTTACGGCGCCGTTCGGTTGAAGGTCCCAGTCTGGTCAGCAACACCCCCATCGCCACGCCGGTGAGCAGGTACAGTACCGTGCCGATGCTGAAAGCCTCCAGCGCGTGGGCGTTATAGCTCTCTGTCTGCCGCACCTGGTAGGTGAGCTCCGCAAAGCCGATGCCGCTTGCCAGCGAAGAGAGTTTCATCAGATTGAGGTACTGACCCACCACCGGCTGCCAGGCGTTCGCCAGCCCCTGCGGCAGCAGGATATACCGCAGCAGCGGCCAGGGGGAAAAGCCCTGCGCCAGGGCGGCTTCCCGCTGCCCGGCGGAAACGGCGCGTAGCCCGGCGGTGATCTCCTCTGTCAAAAAGGCCGAGGTAAAGACCCCCAGTCCCCAGGCGGAGCAGAGAAACTCTGGCGTAAACCACCAGACCTGACCCGGCAGCACCGCCCAGGCATGATCGTCCATCACAAAGGTGCGAAACCCCTGCGGCAGCCCGTTCCAGGCGGCGAAATACCAGAACAGCAGCTGCACCAGCAGGGGCGTATTGCGAAACAGCGATACCCACAGGGCGACGATATGCGCGCCGATGCGCCCCCCGGCGAGACGCAATCCCAGAGAGGCGAGAGTAATAAGGCTGGCGACCACCATCCCTGCCAGCGTCACCCACAGGGTGGTGAGAAAACCGGACAAGATCCACTGCAAGGGCTGGCCGGTCAGCACCCCTTGCCAGTCGAGGTTGGGCATCACACCCCTCCCGGATGCAGCGGGTTAAGCACCTTCTGCAGAAAACGCTGGGTGCGCGGATGGGCAGGATGCTGAAAGAACTGTTCCGGCGGAGCCACCTCCAGAATGTGCCCGCCATCGATGAACACCACCCGGTCGGCAATCTCCCGGGCAAACTGCATCTCATGGGTGACCACAATCATGGTGATCCCGCTGTGGGCAAGGGCTTTCATCACCAGCAGCACTTCGCCAATCATCTCCGGATCGAGGGCCGAGGTGGGCTCGTCAAAGAGGATGATCTGCGGCGAGGAGGCCAGGGCCCGGGCGATCGCCACCCGCTGCTGCTGCCCACCGGATAACGCCTCCGGATAGTGATCGGCTTTATCCGCCATCCCCACCTGCGCCAGCAATCTATCGGCGCGGGTGTCGGCCTCTGCCGAATGCCAGCCATGAACGTGCCTCAGCGCCAGGGCGATGTTTTGTCGGGCCGTCAGATGGCTGTAGAGATTAAACTGCTGGAAGACAAAACCGACCCGGCTGCGTAGCTGGCGCAACGCCTGGCGGGGGAGCTGGCGCGTAGATTTCCCGTCAATCAGGATGTCGCCGGAGGTGAGATCTTCCAGCTGGTTGATCAGGCGAATCAGCGTCGATTTACCGGAACCCGACGGGCCGAGAATAGCGACCACCTCACCGGGCGTCACGCTGAGGTTGATGCCTTTCAGCACCGGGCGGTCGCCGTAACGTTTCACCACCTCGCAAAAGGTGACGCTGGCCTGTTGCAGATGTGAAAAATCCGCGGCACGGGCCGCGGAGCGAGAGAATAAACCTGACAGCATATTACTGGGCTTCTATTTTAAAGGCGCGAGGCTGCGGGGAGGGCGTCTGTGGACCAAACCAGGCATCGTAGATTTTTGCCGCGTCGCCTGTATTCTCCAGCTTCACCAGCTCATCGTTCACCACCTTTAACAGCGCGGTTTCGCCTTTTTTCACCCCGACGCCAATCTCTTCTTTACTTAGCAGATCCGGGAGGATCTTAAAGTTGGCTTTATCCGGCGCCTGGGCCAGCAGACCCGCCAGAATGGTGCTGTCCTGGGTGATCGCCTGCACGTTGCCGTTGCGCAACGCCGTCAGCGCCAGCGGAATATCGTCATAAGAGAGCACGCGGGACTGCGGGAAACGCTGATGCAGCGCCTGCTCCCCGGTGGTGCCTTTTACCGCCCCGATACGCGCCTTGCTGTAGGCCTCCAGTTTATCCGCGCCCTTGGCCGGAACCAGGAACTGCTGCCCGGTCACGAAATAGGGGGTCGAAAAGTCGATCACCTGCGCCCGTTCCGGGGTGATGGTGATATCCGCCACAATCAGATCCGCTTTCCCGGACTGTAGCAGCGGGATGCGGTTTGCCGGGTTAGTGGCGACCAGCTCCAGTTTTACCCCGAGTGATTTTGCCAGCGCTTTGGCGAAGTCGACGTCATAGCCGACGATTTCGTGGCTTTTTGCATCAACCGATCCAAACGGCGGATTGGCATCAAACGTTGCGACTTTCACCACACCCGCCGCCTTAATATCCGCCAGCTGGTCTGCCTGGACCTGGGTGGAAACCATCCCGACAGCGGCCAGTAAAGCCAGTGCCAGCGTCCGTTTTGTGTGTATTGCCATAGGTTCCTCTGCTTCTGTTTTTATTTTGTCCTCATACGCTCCCATACCCGGCGCAGGTAGCCAAATGCCAATATTGTCTTTGCTTAACGAAAAAAATCATTAGTGAACAGCGCGTTACCCAGCGGTTAAAGCAGCGTTGCTTTTGCGCCTGGCGCAAATCCTCTGCCGGAATCGGCATTTCCATCGCCGACGGATTGCTGTTGTACTGCTTTCAGGTTGAGCACATGAGGAACAGGGCAATGGACAAACTGATGAGTACGTTACGGCGGTTTTTTACCGCACGATCGGAAGAGAACAGCGCGCAGCGTATTATTGAATCCATTCTGCCTGTCGCCAGCCTCTACGGTGTGGATATCGCCAATATTGACCCGGAGTGGTTCCATGACCAAACGCCACGCTGAACACCGCCTGGTGCGGGAAACATACTGGAATGAGGTGTGCGTTCTTCACCGCACCATCTGCCATTCTGGACGCTAACATCCAAAAATCGCCGCAAGTTTTGTCCACGGCTTAGCTTCCTGCTAAGGTCTCTGGCGTCCTTTTTCTGCGCCAGTTAAATGAATGAACAGCAAAAACTATCTACAACGAGGGCTCCTGTTTTGGCTCACGCTCTGCCTGCTCAGCAGCGTGCTGCTGTATGCCGAGCAGATCCGCCGTCAGTACTGGGCACTCGACCGGGAATTTGCCACGGCGTTTACGGAGATCGGCGCGGTTCTCACCCAGAATGAGTCAGTGCTGCCGCTGTTGAATGGCGATGAAGATCTGACGGCGCTGCGTAAAAAATTCCCGCAAATACTCGACCTGCAAACCACCTCTGGTCGCGCACTCGACGCCGCCCGGGTTGAACCGGTGACGGGCACGCAGTACTGGCTCTACAACCCCTGGCGACAGATCCGGGTGCTGATTGACCCTTCGCCGGTCCTTAACGCCTGGCCCCGCTTTTCCCGCCTCACCCTGAATCTCTCCGGTGAGGTGCAGCCACCGCCAACAGAGGCTTTCTGGCACTGGCAGCGACAGTTTTCTCAGCATACCCAGCAGTTTATTCTGCTGGTCGAGGCCCAACCGGCGTGGCTGAGCGTGGCGCTGCTGCCGTTTGTCCTGCTGTTTGCGGGCTGGGCTATTGTGGTCGCGGCGGGTGGCGTGATCCTCTGGCAGCGTAAGCAGCGCCAGAACGCCGACCAGCGCGCCTGGTACTATCAACATGCCCGGCTCAATACCCTGGGGGAGATCACCGCGGGCATTGTGCATGAGATCAACCAGCCTCTCACGGCGGTGCAGACCTGGATCCAGGGGGCGCAGCGCCAGGTGCGCCAGGATAACCCTGCGGCGGTTGCTCAGGCGCTGGGCTCGGCGCTGGTGCAAACCCAGCGCATTAGCGCGCTGCTGACCCGCTTTCGTGAGCACGTGACCCAGGAGGCTGTCACCTTAGAAGCAGTAGATCTGGCCGAGTGCTGGCGGCATGTCAGTAACCTGCTGGAGCATGAGCGCACCGCCAGTCCTGTTCGTCTTACCCATGATTTCGCCGCCGATGCCCGCACGCTCTGCGCCGACCGGCTGTGGCTGGAGCAGGTGCTGCATAACCTGCTCAGCAACGCTATTCAGGCCCAGCAGGAGCGCGCCGCAGGATGGGTGCATATCCGCAGCCATCGCGAAGGCGAACGCATCCATATAGCGATCACTGACGGTGGCCCGGGCTTTACCCCGGAAGCGCTCCACAACGCCTTTATGCCTTTTTATAGCGGGCGAGAGGGCGGCACGGGGCTGGGAATGACCTTAACGGAGTCGTTGGTCACCCGGATGAATGGCACGCTGGCTCTGGATAATGCCCCGGAGGGCGGGGCCAGGATCAGATTGCAGTTTGCTCACCACGGAGGTCAGGTAAATGGATAACGTCATCTGGTTGATTGATGATGATGCGTCAGTCAGAGAGTCGCTGGTTTTTCTTTTCACCGGTATGAACTGGCATGTGGAGCCTTATGACAGTATTGCTGCATTTACCGCGGCGCAGGGGGCGGAAAAATCCCTGACCGGCTGTCTGCTACTGGACATGCGCATGCCGGGCAAAGGTGGGCTCGCCTGGCTGGAGGAGGGGGTATGGCCGTGGCCGCTGCTGCCGGTGATCCTCATGACCGGTCATGGCACCATTGATGCCTGCCGCCGCGCGTTTCACAACGGCGTGTTTGAATTTTTCACCAAGCCGCTGGATGCTGACAGGCTGATCGAATCCATCACCGCCGCCCTCGCCGAGAGCCAGCGGCGCCTGGGCGTCTGGCAGGAGGCCACGCGGGTCCGAGCGCGGTTTGAACAGCTCACCACCCGGGAGCATGAGGTGCTGCAGGCGCTCATGGAAGGCAGCAGTAATAAAGCGGTCGCCGCCCGGCTTAATCTCTCCCCAAGGACAGTGGAAGCGCACCGGGCGGCGGTGTTCGCCAAGCTGGGCGTCTCAAGTCTGGTGCAGGCCATCCGGGAATATGACAAATTACAATCCGTATAACTACCAGGATCACCGCGTAGTCAACCGAATAACATTTCATCGCACGACTGGATACGCTGCAAGGGTTCCCACTTACAAGAGGATGTGCGATGAAAAAGTTAATGATGGCGGCAGCGTGTGTAGCAGGGATGGTCAGCGTATCGGCGCATGCACAGTCTGTGGCGCAAAAAAATCTCTCCCTGGCCCAGGCGAATGCGTTAGCCAGCGCGGCGATCCAGGCCTGCACAGCAAAAAATTATCAGGTCAGCGTCACAGTGGTGGATCGCGCCGGGGTGGTAAAAGCGGTGCAGCGCACGGATAACGCCGGTCCGCACACCCTGAAAGCCAGCGAAATGAAAGCCTTTACCGCCCTCAGCACCAAAAACGCGTCGGGGAAGGTGATGGAGTCTGCCCAGAGCAACGCGGGCGCGCAGAACCTGCGCGATATCCCGGGCTTGCTGCTGCTGGCGGGAGGAGTACCGGTCAGGGAAGGGGATGAGGTGATTGGCGCCATCGGCATTGGCGGCGCGCCGGGTGGTCATCTGGATGAAGCCTGCGCGCAGCAAGCCATTGATGGCCTGAAGAAGTCGTAAAAACGCCCGGCGGCGCTGCGCTTACGCGGCTCTGAGGGAAGGGTGTTGTAGGCCGGGTAAGCGTAGCGCCACCCGGCATAAAACTAAAAGCCCCGACGCGAGTCCGGGGCTTTTTACATCAGATCTTGCAGGCGTCGCCGCAATCATCATCCGCTACGATCGCCTGGGCTTTTTTATCCGCATCTTCAAGGCGTTCAGCGTTACGTTCTTCGGCTTCGTCCAGCCCGTCAAACACCAGATTGTTGAGATCAATTTCCATCGTTTACCTGCTTTGTTCGGTTTTTGTTCCAGGTCGTATTATAGAGCAAAACAGAGGGAGGAGGCACCCCAGCGCACATAAGGATAATCCTTGCCATACTGATGACTCACCCGGACTCAGGAGGCGTTGTGATCGTCTTATGTAAAACCTGCGGCACGTCTTATGACGCCGACCACGAACCGCAGCACTGTGCCATTTGCGAAGATGAGCGCCAGTATGTACCCGCGACCGGCCAGGAGTGGCTTGATTTTTCCGCCCTGACCCGCACGCACACCAACAAGTGGCAACAGCTTGAACCCGACTTATTGGGTATCAAAACCGTGCCCGCGTTTGCCATCAACCAGCGCGCGATCCTGCTGAGAACCGCGCAGGGTAATGTGCTGTGGGACTGCATCGCCAATCTCGATCCCGCCACCCGGGCGCTGGTGAACGCGCTGGGCGGTATCGACGCCATCGCCATCTCGCACCCGCACTACTACACCACCATGCAGGATTGGGCAGCGGCCTTTAACGCCCCGGTATACCTGCACGCCAGGGATCGGCAGTGGGTGATGAGGAGCAGCCCGGCGCTGCGCTTCTGGGAGGGGGATTCGCTGGAGATCGTCCCTGACGTGACGCTGCACCGACTGGGCGGCCATTTTGCCGGCGGGACGGTGCTGCACTGGCACCGCGACGGCGGTATTCTGCTGGCCGGGGATATTCTGCAGGTCACGCCGGGCAAAGATGCGGTGTCGTTTATGTGGAGCTACCCGAACATGCTGCCGCTCCCGGCAGGCGTCGTGGCTGAGATCGCCGCCCGGCTGGAAAAGGTTTCCTTCGAACGCCTCTACGGCGCCTTTGAAGGCCAGAACATTTCCGCGAACGCGCGGGAGATTGTCATGCGGTCGGTCCAGAAATATATTGCTTGTCTGAAGTCGTGACCGGTGGGTAAACTCAAAAAACCGTGATCTCGATCATGCCTGTAACAATCACAAAAAAATGAGACATTGCTATGCAACATATCATTGAAGGTTTTCTCAGCTTTCAAAAAGAAATTTTTCCGCAACGTAAAGACCTTTTCCGCAGTCTGGCGTCCAGCCAGAATCCCAAAGCGCTGTTCATCTCCTGTTCTGACAGCCGCCTGGTGCCGGAGTTAGTGACCCAGCAGGAGCCGGGACAGCTCTTTGTCATTCGCAATGCTGGCAACATCGTTCCGCCTTTCGGGCCGGAGCCGGGCGGTGTATCCGCCACCATCGAATATGCGGTGGTCGCCCTGGGCGTGACCGATATCGTGATCTGCGGTCATTCTAACTGTGGCGCGATGAAGGCGATTGCCGACAACGCCAACCTCGAGCCGATGCCTGCCGTCTCTCACTGGCTGCGCTACTCCGATGCGGCGAAAGCGGTGGTGGAAAAGAAAACCTGGGAAACCCCGACCGACAAGGTTAACGCCATGGTGCAGGAGAACGTCTTCGCCCAGCTGAGCAACATCAAAACCCATCCTTCAGTGGCGGTCGGCCTGCGTAACAACGCCATTCGCCTGCACGGCTGGGTGTACGATATCGAAAGCGGCGAAATTCGCGCCCTGGATAAAGAGACGAAAACCTTCGTTTCGCTGTCCGAAAATCCTGGCGTTTACTTCGAGTAACACGCCGCATTCAGGGCGGGCGATCCCGCCCTGATTCCGTTTACGGTAGCGCCTCAAGTTTCAGACCCGCGCGCTTCGCCGTTTCCGGCAGCAGATCCGCCGCCGTGACGTACCCGTCCGGATCCAGACAGCGGTTTGCCGCTCTCGCCTGTTGCAGTATCTCTTCATCCCAGTAGACGCGCTTACGCTGATCGCCCTCGGTAGTCAGAATGCACTCCATGTCGCCATCCAACGCGCGATAACGCCGCCAGCTGTTGGCCGGAACCGAAATGACCGAACGCTCAGGGGCGACAATGCTCACCTCTTCGCCCTCTTTATTCCAGGTCACCTCCAGCGTCCCTTTAAAGACCATGATCACCTGTACGTCCGGGCAGAGGTGGCGACCCACCACATGCTCCGCGGCCAGGCGCAGCCACTCAACGGAAAAACCGTGCGGGTTAACGATAGCTGGCGCGGCGTGTTTATCCTGGCTGATACCAAAGCCGATCGCCGGGGCGATCTCGCCGCCGTGGCCGGGCAGGACCGAATCGAGTAACCCCGCCGCCGACCAGCGCCGATCGTCCCCGGTCACCGCCCGCTGGCGCATCTCCTCCACGGAGTAGTGGCGCAGGGCGGCGATCTCTTCTGCAGGCAATGGCGCCAGCAGTCCTGCCGGTTCCGGAAGGGTATCGCCCGCATTCACGTCGATAAGCATGTTGTCTTTGCTCAGATAGAGGCCATACTCGCTGGCCGCGTTCAGAATCGACGGATGCCAGATAATTCCCCCCGTGTTATTTCCCCCAAGCACCGTGTAGACCATGCCGCAGGTCTCTTCTTTACTGACATTGGTAAAGCCGCGGAAGATCCAGGTGGGAATGGAAAGAATGGCCGGGGCGCTGAACTCGGCTTCATTTTCGCCGTTGGCTCCCCAGCGAAAACGCCACGTGCCCTCGTGAATCAAGAACACTTCGGCGGTGAAATGCAGATGCAGGTTATTGGTCACCCCTTTTGGCATCGCCGCGGCGCCGATATTAAAGCCGTGCGGCTCCGGGATATTGACCACCTGAGCGGAGGACTGGGTCACGCCCGGGCCAATAAAGGAGTAGTTCTGTTTCAGGTGGGAGCCGGGGAGCTTGCAGTCGATAAACGCAAGATTGCAGGACACCATATCTTCAGGGGCAACCAGACGGCTGCGGGCCAGTTCGGGGCTAATGTGACGTGCTTTCATCTTTTCTCCTGTTAATAACCTGATGCGCCGGTAGTGGGGAGTGCATTGCCCCGCGCCAGGGCGATGGCTTCGCGTGAGGCGCGGCCAAGTTGCATGACATCGTTCGCCGGGGTGACAAACTGGAAACCTTCGCTAATGCGCCGGGCGGCAGCCTCACCCGAGGTGCAAAAGATCCCGGCGATTTTATTCCACTGACGACACCGGCTGACGACCCGCTCGATGGCGGCCAGTATCTCAGGGTGACGGGATTCGGCGCTGGCGCTGCCGGTCAGGGTCAACGACAGATCGTTCGGGCCGATGAAGACCCCATTCAGTCCGTCGGTGGCGAGGATGGCATCCAGGTTCGCCAGCCCGTCCCGGGTTTCGATCATCGCCAGGGTCAATATTTCGTCGTTGGCGTGCTGCGGATAATCCGCGCCACCGTAGAGCAGCCCCCGGGCAGGGCCAAAGGAGCGGTTGCCCAGCGGCGGATAGCGGCAGGCGGCCACAAAACGGCGAGCCTCTTCGGCCGTGGAGATCATCGGGCAGATAATGCCGTAGGCACCCGCATCCAGCATGCGCATGATCTGCGCCGGATCGTTATCCTGCACCCGCACCAGCGGTACCGCCGGGGTGGCGGAGAGGGCCTGCAGCATGGAGAGCGCGCTGGCGAAGTCAATCATGCCGTGCTGAAGATCGACGGTGACCGCATCGAAACCCTGATGGCCGGCGATCTCCGCGCTGTAGCCCGACGGGATGGCCAGCCAGCCGTTAATCATGGCGCTGCCGTCGGGCATTGCCTTGAGTCTGTTTTTACGCATCTAAACACTCCTGGATCCAGTGACGTAGCGGGTGAGCAACCTCATCCGGCGCTTCCAGCAGGGTGAAATGTCCGGCTGAGGCGAGGGTGACAAGCGTCGCCTGAGGCGCACTCTCAATAACCCGCTGGTGGTGAGACGGCGTGCAGATGGGATCGTGCAGGCCGTTGATAACAACGATGGGGCAGGCGAGGGCCGGGAGCGCCCCGCGATTGTCCCGCCGGGTAATGGCGATTTCAGTCTGCGTCGCCAGGGTGTCGGGCCCGCACTCCCCGGCCATCTGGCAAATCAGATCGTGCAGGGCGGCATCCTGCGTGCGCGTTGGGGCAACGTATTTCGGCCACAGGCTGGCGGAGAGCCAACTCATTACACCCTGCTGTCGCGCCACGCGTACCGCCTCGCGTCGGGAAGCCGCATTTTCTGGCGCATCGGCAAGGGGATTGACCGACAGCAGCGCCAGCCCGGCGATACGCTGTGGCGCGTCGGCGACCATCTGCAGGGCCACAATCGCCCCCAGCGAAAAGCCAGCCAGCAGGAAGCGCGGCGGCAGTTCGCGCAGCAGGTTTCGCGAGGCGTCTGCCGCCGACGTCGCGTCGGTCAGCGTAATGCAGAGCACGTCAGAGAGATTGAGTCTGTGGAGCAGCGGCTGCCAGAGACGCGCGTTACAGAGCGTGCCGCTAATCAGCACCAGCGGCAGGGCGTGATTATCCACAATCTTACTCCTCAGGTTGCGGTCCAGCCGCCGTCGACCATCAGTGCGCTGCCGGTGATCATCGCTGCGGCGCCGGAGGCCAGGAACACCACCGGACCCATCACATCTTCGACGGTACCGGTGCGTCCGAGCTTGATATTCTCCAGCACGTAGTGGCGAAAGGCCGGGTCGGCCAGCGACGATGCGGTCAGCGCCGTCTCAATAAAGGTCGGGCAGAGGGTATTAACCCGGATCCCTGCCTCACCAAGCTCCAGCGCCATGGCTTTGGTTAACCCTTCCAGCGCAAATTTCGACGCACAGTAGACGCTGCGCTTAGGGCCGCCGACGTGCCCCATCTGGGAGGAGATGTGGATGATCGAGCCTGCTATTCGCTCCTCACGCATCCGGGCGGCGATCCGCTGGCTGACAAAAAAGGTCGCCCGCAGGTTGATCGCCATCACCGCATCAAAGTTCGCCTCGCTGACCGTCAGAAACGGTTCGTGGCGAGCCAGCCCGGCGCTGTTGACCAGAATGTCGAAGGCGGGCAGGGCTTTGGTGACGGCCTTCACCTGGGCGACATCGGTGATATCCAGCGCCACCGGACGCAGCAGCATTCCGCGTTCGGCGGCGAGGGTGGCAGCCGCATCCAGCGTCTGGCGATCCCTGGCGGCAATCCACACCTCTGCGCCACTCTGCGCCAGAGCGACAGCGCAGGCGAAACCCAGCCCGCGGGAGCCGCCCGTCACCAGGGCCCGCTTTCCCTGCAGGCCGAAGGAGGGCATCTCAGGAAACGCCATGACTTACACCTTCTCTCTGATCGGCGCCGGGGTGGCGTAAGGCACCTCCACCTGGCCGTAGCGGCGGACGCGGATATTGGCCTGCTCAGCATGTCCGGCGAAGCCTTCCAGCAGCGAGAGGCGCGAGCAGTAGCTGCCGATCTCGGCGGTGGCTTCATCGCTGAGGACTTTCTGCCAGGTGCAGGTTTTCATGAATTTCCCCACCCACAGGCCGCCGGTGTAACGCGCCGCTTTTTGCGTGGGCAGCGTGTGGTTGGTGCCGATCACCTTATCGCCATAGGCAACGTTGGTGCGCGGGCCGAGGAACAGGGCGCCGAAGTTAGTCATATTGGCCAGGAACCAGTCGTCCCGGGCGGTCATGACCTGAACATGCTCAGAGGCGATGCGGTCGGCTTCCGCGAGCATCTCTTCGTAGCTGTCGCAGACGATGATCTCCCCATAATCGCGCCACGCCTGGCGGGCGATATCAGCGGTGGGCAGTTTTTCCAGCAGACGATCGATCTCGCGCAACGTCTCTTTGGCAAGGGCCATCGAGTTGGTCAGCAGAATGGCAGGCGTGGTCACACCATGCTCGGCCTGTCCCAGCAGGTCGGTAGCACACATTTCGGCGTCAACGGTGTCGTCGGCAATGACCAGCGTCTCCGTCGGACCGGCAAAGAGGTCAATCCCGACCCGGCCAAAGAGCTGGCGTTTGGCCTCCGCCACAAAAGCGTTACCAGGCCCGACCAGCATATCGACCGGCGAGAGCGAATCGGTGCCCAGCGCCATCGCACCGATGGCCTGAATCCCTCCCAGCGCATAAATTTCCGTGGCACCGGCCATTTTTTGCGCCGCGACGATTGCGGGAGCCGGTTCGCCGCCGAACGGCGGCGCGCAGCTCACGATGCGGGAGCAGCCCGCCACGTTGGCGGTGATAATCGACATATGCGCTGAGGCCAGCAGGGGATATTTCCCGCCCGGGACATAACACCCTACCGCATTGATGGGAATGTTTTTATGCCCGAGAATCACCCCCGGACGGGTTTCAATTTCCAGATCCCGCAGACATTCTTTTTGAGCGCGGGCGAAATTAAAGACCTGCTCCTGCGCAAATTCGATATCGTGAATATCCTGGCGGCTCAATTTATTGATACAGGCATTAATTTCCGCGTCGCTCAGGCGATAATCATGACGGTCATAGCGATCAAACTTAATAGATAATTCGCGGATGGCTTTATTACCGCGTTTTTCAATATCCGCCAGAATAAGCTCTACCGTTTCCCTTATTTGACGCTGCGCATCCTGACGTTCCTGAACCGGTTTACTGGTTTTAAGCATATAAGCCACAATCTCTTCCTCGCATAATTAAGATGACAACTATCCTCCCGGCGGGCCGGGATAAATGTTTGGGTGATAAATATTACTGGTCGCGCGCGGGCGCGAGTGGGGCGTTAAGGGATAATTCCGCAGACGGCGGCGTTTTACGGCTATTCACCCAGCGCACGGAGAGCGGGGTGGCAATGGCCGCGATAACCGACAGGGCAGCAATAAAGAGATAGCCGGACGACAGATTAATGTGCTGCATCATCACGCCCATGATCACCGGCCCGGCAAACATGCCGCAGGAGTAGATGGTCTGGAACAGACCCATGCGCGTGGACTGCTCATCGGAGGTGGTGTTAACCACGCTCAGGGACATAAAGGCCGCGAACGCCATCCCGAAGGAGAAGCCCGCCAGCGCCTGTAACAGATAGATGACATACATATTGCTGGTGAAGGGGATGCCTAAGGTCGACACCACCTGCAGGACAATGCCCAGCACCGCCGTCTTCATCAGCCCAAGGCGCTGATAAAAGAGGCTGCTGCACAGGGCGATGGCGAGGGCGTAGAAGATCAGATGGATGTTACTCAGCAGGGTTAAGATCCCGGCACGCCCGCCTAACTGCTCGGCATAGATCGGCGTCAGCGTATCGCGGGTAGCAAAAGGCACCAGGATGACGAGGGTCGCCAGAATACCAATCAGCCACACCGAACGATCGGCCAGTTGCAGGCGGGCACCGGCGATACAGGCTTTCAGCGTCGGGGCTTTGATCGGATCGTGTACATCCTGGATGCGGGTGGTGAGAAACAGCGCCACCAGCGCCGAGACGCAGGAGACGAAAAATGCGATGTTGTTCTCAAAATAGTGAATCAACAGGCCCCCGATGCAGTTGCCGAGAAACACCCCCAGCGGTCCCGCCAGCGCCAGAAAGGCCACCGCAGCAGGGGCATCTTTGCGGTCGAAATAGCGAATAAACAAAATGTTGTAGAGCACCCAGGTGGCAGCGGTGACGCCGTCAGCCGCCTTCGCCAGATAGAGGGTGAGGGCGTTAGGCTCTAGCCACGCCAGTGGCCAGGCGATAATCGGCAGGACCAGCGCCCCCTGGATAAAGATTTTTCGACTCTTCACCACATCGGAAACAATCCCCAGTGGAAAGCGGATCAGCAGCGTGGCGAGGCCGCTGGCCCCCATGATGATCCCCATCACCTGCGGCTCCATCCCCTGGTTGATCATCATCGGGGCCAGGAACGCATCAATGCTGTGAATACAGATAAAAAACAACACGCTGATGATAAAAAAGAGCCGGGCTTCGGGGCGGCGTAACAGTGCTCGAAACATGGTTGTGAACCTCTTAAAACGTAATGGGTTAAAACCAGTCAAGTACAACGTTTACCGGCTCAATCCCTTTGGATACTGACCAGGCTGCCCGGTACAATTGACGGTGTGAATATTGCTCTGCATACGTATTCAAAAATTGAAGTTACGAAAAGGTTTCAAATTTGTAAAGGTCGTTTATCACCATTGTGAAAAAAATAATTTAGGCTGTTGCATACGCATGCAAACATGGTGTAAGTATAAAAAGTACCCGCTTCCTGCGGCGCGGTGACAGGGAATAGCCCTGCCACAAGCGCCGATGAGGGGAGTAACAGGGATAAGGAACTCACGGTAATGAAACGTAAGACTTTTACAGCGGTGACCTCTCAACAGGTGGCGCAGCTGGCGGGAGTATCACAATCGGCGGTGTCCCGCACCTTCACGCCGGGGGCGAGCATCTCACCGGCAACGCGTGAGAAGGTGCTCAAGGCGGCGCGTGAGCTGGGCTATCGACCTAACGCCATCGCCCGCTCGCTTAACACGGCCCGCTCACGGATCATCGGCGTGGTGATCTCCTATTTTGATAACCAGTTTTATCCCCAGGTGCTTGAGGCGCTGGCGCAAAAGCTGGACACCCTTAACTATCACCTGCTGCTGTTTGTCGGCGATCGCGACGGGAATGTTGACCGGATTTTCGACCAGATCATGCAGTATCGGGTAGACGGCATCGTGCTGGCTTCGGTCACCCTGTCGCTTGACCTCTCCCAGGAGTGCCTTGCCGCCGGGATCCCGGTGGTGCTGTTTAACCGCAGCGAAGAGAGCGGAATGGCGTCGAGCGTCAACAGCAATAACGAGGCGGCATCCCGCCAGATTGCCGAATTTTTACTGGCGGCAGGACATAAACGCTTTGCCTACGTAGGTGGGGTGGCGGACTCGTCCGTCAACATCGCCCGTCACCGCGGGTATTTGCAGGCTTTGCAGGAGCAGGGCATTGACGATGTCCGGGTGGTGAACGGCAATTACGATGCCCAGGAGACGGCCCGTGCGGCCTATGCGCTCTTCTCCGCATCCCCCGCGCCGGACGCCATTTTTGTCGCCAATGACCATATGGCGGTGATCGTCATGGACGTGGCGCGCTACGAGTTTGGCCTGCGCATCCCGGAAGATGTCTCGATTGTGGGATATGACGACATCGGCCCCTCCGGCTGGGCTTCCTATGCATTAACCTCCGCGTCACAGCCCGTCGAGGCGATGGTCAGCGCCACGGTGGAGCTACTGATGAAGCAGATCGACAGCGGTACGATCGAGCCTGAACAAATTACCGTGCCGGGCAAACTGGTGGTACGCCACTCCGCACGCCGACCGCATGCGGGGGCTATCGACGCCGAGGGTTATTACATGTTCCAGACGCAGGAGGACAAATGAGCAGATTGCCGGGCTTCAGCCCTCAGTTCGATTCCATCCAACAGTTTATTCTCACCCTGACGCATGTGGTCTGGGAACAAAAGGATATCGGTCAGCTTGCCGACTTCTACGCTACGCCGGTGGTCTTTATCACCCCGGAAAAACAGCTGACCGATCTGCCGCAGTTTATGCGCCTGACCCTGGAGGCGATGCACAGCTTTCCCCAGCGCACCGTGCTGACCGAGGACATTCTGGCGACCGAGAATCCCGGTAATGAGTACTACGCCGCCCAGCGTACCATCGCCTGCATTCGCCATATGGGCGAAGGCTTCTTCGGCGCACCCAGCGGCAAAACCCTCTGGGTGCGCACCTGGGCCGACCGTATCTGTGCCGACGGCGCGGTGCGCCAGGAGTGGCTTTTGCAGGACAGAGCGGCGATTGTTGCTCAGCTCGGACTTAACGTGCAGGAATTTGCGCGCAATCTGGCGGGCATGCAGGAGCAGCTGGGTATTCCCCGGGCGACCGCCGAAACGCTGGACGCCCGCTGGGCGGGTGGCCCGGAGGGGGATGATGTCGAAGGGCCGATTGCCGGGGTAGTGGAGCGCTATCTTATCATGTGGGCGGGCGGGAACAGCGGCACCGTGCCGGGTCTGTATCATCCTGCCGCCACGCTCTATGCGCCGGGCCACTGCAGCGGCACGGGAGAGCAGGAGATTGCCGCGCTACTGTCGGGATACCGCGCCTCCTTTGCCGACAGCGAAGTGCAGCTGCACCACCTTATCGTACGCCGGGACCCTGGCGAGCCGGTGCGCATTTCGCTGCGCTGGTCGCTCCTGACCTGGCACGACGGATATGGCAAGTTTGGCGTGCCGACCCGTAAACCGGTATCGATCACCGGTATCAGTCAGCTTGAATTACGCGATGGTTTAATTATTCGCGAATATCTTGGTATTGATGAATTAGCTATCTGGTCGCAAATCGTGAATTAACCGGAGGTCCGCCTCCGATATATTTCTTACCTGAACGATTTTAAATCCGCCGCAATAAATATTGCGGCTCCATTCTCCATCCATTCCGGGTGCGGGATCGTATTGTCTGAAAACAGAAGCAGGGGTTTATATGTCTTCAACTGAAGCAACAAATAAAGCACCAGCCGTACCTGAAAAAAATAATAAGCTCACCCGTGATGAACCGGTATTACAGGTTGAGCGTCGCGACTTTATTGATTTAGTGCCGGAGAAACGTCCGCGGGCGCAATCATTACGTGGGTTCGATGAGTGTTATACCGATATTGTCGATTATATTGTCCGTTGCACCCATAAAATATGGGATGAACGCGACGTGGGGTTAATTTACACCCACTATACGCACAACTGCGTCTTATATAACGCGCTGGGTACTCTCTATACCCGCGAGCAGGTGGTGCAGGATACGCTGCAACGCCTGGTGGCTTTTCCGGAGCGCCGCGGCATGGCGACCCAGGTGATCTGGAACGGTAACGACGTGGACGGTTTCTACACCTCGCACCTGGTGACCGGCAGCGGGCGCCATACCCAGTTCAGCCACCTCGGCAAACCGACTAACCGAACGTTCGTCACCCGCACCGTGGCCGACTGCATGATCCACGAGAACAAGATCTATCGCGAGTGGGTGGTGAGCGACAACATGTCGCTGATGAAGCAGCTGGGACTGAACACCGATGAAATCGCCTTTAACATGGCGAAAGAGCAGTTCGACAAGGGCTTTCGCGTTACCGACATCGGTGAAAACGGCCGCATGCTGGGGCAGTATCCGCCGGAGATGGTCTGTGATGTCTCCATCGCCCATACCGACACCGAAGAGCAGTGCCTGCGCTGGATGCACGAAATCTATAACCGCCGGATGCTCGGCAAGATCAAAGAGGTCTACGCGCCGAACGTTCAGTGGCACGGCCCGCTGATGAAAGAGCTGTACGGCACGGCATCGGTGACGCACCAGACTTTGGCCCTGATCGGCATGATCCCTGACGGCGCCTGGCTGCCGCAGCACATCTGCTCCAACCCGTGCGACGAAGGCGGCACGAAAGTAGCGATACGCTGGATCATCGAGGGCCATCACCTGGGCTACGGCGAGCTGGGTAAACCGACCGGTAAACGTCTGTTCGTGATGGGGATGTCTCACTACCACATTATCAACGGCAAAATTGTCGACGAGTGGGTGCTTTACGATCACCTGGCGCTGCTGGCACAAATCAAACTGGGTCAAATGGAGGAAGCATAATGTCTGTACAGTCAATTGTTGACCAGGTGAGCTGGATCAAACGTCCCCAGGGGCAGGATGCGCAGGCCGACAAATCGTTAACCGACACGGTCGGTGGCATTATTGCGCGGGTAAAGGACGAGGGCGACGCGGCCCTGAGAGATTTCTCGCGGCAGTTTGATAAGGTGGTGCCCGCGCAGTTTGAAGTCACGGCCGGGGAGATTGAGACCGCGCTGCGCGAGATGGACCCACAGACCCGCCGCGACAGCGAGTTTGCCATCGCCCAGGTCAGGCGCTTTGCCGAGGCCCAGCTTGCCACCATGCAGCCGCTGGAGGTGGAAACTCTGCCTGGCGTGCATCTGGGGCACCGCATTATTCCGGTTCAGACGGTGGGGTGTTATGTGCCGGGGGGCCGCTATCCGATCCTCTCCGCGCCAGTGATGTCCATCGTGCCCGCCACGGTTGCCGGGTGCGAGCAGATTATCGCCTGTCTGCCGCCCGCGGCGCACCCGTCGATGATTGCGGTCTGTCACCTGGCCGGGGCGCACCGGATCTTTAAAATTGGCGGTGCTCAGGCGGTGGCGGCCATGGCCTGGGGAACGGAGAGCGTACCGGCGGTGGATAAAATTGTCGGACCGGGCAACGCCTTTGTGAACGAGGCCAAGCGCCAGGTGTTTGGCAAAGTGGGGATTGACGCTCTGGCGGGGCCGAGCGAGATCTTCACCGTTGCCGACGACAGCGCCGATGCGCGCATTATTGCCGCCGATCTGCTGGCGCAGGCCGAGCATGATGTTCACACCCGCGTCGGGCTGGCGACCACCAGCCGGGCGATCGCCGAGGGGGTGCTGTCAGAAATTGAGCGCCAGCTGATGACGCTGCCTACCGCCGCGACCGCGGGCGAAGCCTGGCGTCGTCAGGGTGAAATCGTGGTCTGCGACAGCGAAGAGCAGTTGATCGCCTTTGCGGATCATATGGCGACCGAGCATCTGCAGGTCCATACCCGCGACCCGCACAGCACGGCAGCGAAAATCCGCAATTACGGCTCGCTGTTTATCGGCCAGAACGCCAGCGTGGTCTTCTCGGACAAATGTTGCGGCACCAACCACACCCTGCCAACCATGGCGGCGGCACGATACACCGGCGGGCTGTGGGTGGGAGCTTACGTTAAAATCTGTACCCATCAGTGGATCGACGAGCAGGGCATCGCGGCGATTGCGGAACCGGCCATTCGCCAGAGCCGTACCGAGGGGATGCAGGGGCACCGTCGCGCCGCGGAGATCCGTCTGCATCCGGAAGCGCTGGATGCCATCACCTCCGGACTGCGGGACTGATTGCAACGGGAGACCGGCGCGCTGCGCTGGCCTCCGGCATGACTGTGAAGAGGACGATATGCAAAAGAGTCGGTTGATTCCTCCCCGGGATGCCCCCGAAGAGATAGCCCGGCGGCTGGCGATCATTGCCGGGCAGCCGCAGCTGAACGCAATCCTCGGCATCAACCCGGAGGCGCAGGCCCAGGCGCACCTCTGCCAGTCGCAGCGGCGTCGCGGCCAGACGTTGGGGCCGCTGCACGGCGTGCCGCTGGTGGTCAAAGATAATATCGCCTGCGCCGGACTGCCGGTAACGGCAGGGTGTCAGGCCCTGGCCGCGCTTCGGTCCACAGGGGATGCGCTGGTGGTGCGCCGTCTGCGGGCTGCCGGGGCGATTATTCTGGCCCGGGCCAATATGTCCGAGTTTGCTTTCGACGTCCGCTCCCGCAGCTCGCTTGGCGGCGATGTGCATCACCCGCTGTTTTTGGGCATTACGGCAGGCGGCTCCAGCGGCGGCAGCGCGGCGGCGGTGGCGGCAGGAATGGCGGAGGGGGCGCTGGGTACTGATACCGGCGGCTCGATCCGCATCCCGTGCAGCTATACCGGGCTGGTGGGGTTAAGACCGCGGGTGCGCAGGGGGCAGATGGAGGGCATCGCGCCGCTCTCCCTCAGTAAAGACACGGTGGGGCCGATGGTACATAGCGTGCAGGATGCGGCCCTGCTGCACTGGATTATCCACGGCCAGACGCCACGGACCCTTGAATCCGTTTCGCTGAAAGGGGTGCGTTTTGGGGTGATCCGCACCCTGGAAGGGAGCGATTCGCACCAGGGAGAGGTATGGCATGCCGCCCTCGCGCAGCTTGCGCGTCACGGCGCAACGCTTACGGAGATCGATCTGCCGATACTGCACGACGTGGAGAGAGCAATCTGCCTGAGCCTGTTCGAATTTCGCGTGGGGTTCGATGCCTGGTTAAAGCAGCATCCGGGGGCGCCGACGGATCTGCATACCATTGTGGCATCCGGGCAATTTTTGCCGGAGTTTTTACCGCTCCTGACCCAGATGCTCGCCTGCGATACACTGAAAACCCCGGCGTGGCGCGCCGGAAGAGAGTTGCGGCGTCGGTTGCGCCACACCCTTGGTCAGGTAGCAGAGCAGGCGGGGATCGACGCGTACCTTTACCCAACGGTGTGCCGTATACCCGACAGCCTGGAGAAGATGCCGCCCGGATGTGCACCTGAGCTGGCGGCCATCAGCGGTTTCGCCGCTATCACGCTTCCTTGCGGCAGAACGCGCAGCGGCTTTCCTGTGGGGCTGGAAATTCTCTCTCCCGCAGCCGATGAATCGCCGCTGCTGGCGTTGGCCGCCGCCTGCGAAACCGCCTTTACTCCGCCATAAGCGGCAACCGCCTGCGTACGCGGGAGGCGGGCTGAACGGCGGCTTTCGCCATCGCTTCGCCGATCTCCGCGCAGGCCACCAGACCCTGGACAAAGGGGCGATCGTGCATCAGATAGGGCAGGGCGCCGAAGGCGATGCGCCCGCGCAGGTACTCCGGTGCCAGCAGGGTGTAATCGTCGCCGACGTCGGGGATATCTTCTCCCGCAGAGACAAGCTGTTCGCGCAGGGACGGAAACGGCAGGTCTTTGCTTTTCAGCGCTTTCTGCCCGCGGGCGTCGATAAAGGTATCAAAGATCCAGCGTTTACCCTCGGCGTGAATGACCGTCCGGTTCCCTTCTGCGGTCAGTTCATACTCGTTGCCCAGCGCCTCGATGCTGATGATACCCGCCTCGCGCAGGGCCAGCAGTCGGCGCACCGACCGTGAAGGGATCGCCGCATAATTGTCGATAAACACCCGCGCCAGCCCCGTTTTAAAGCGTTCTCTGTCGGTCTCATCCAGGTAGGGCACAATCTTTTCTACGGCCTCATGCAGCCGCAACACGGTGTAGCGCCACGGCAACGTGTGGTGGTCCCGCTTGTTGCGCTCCACTTCATCCAGGTTAGAGACCGCCCAGCGGAACGGGCCATGCTTCTGGCGATCGGCAAACCAGGCGTCGCGGATGCTGTCGGCGGTGAGGGTGTCCAGGGCGATCGCCTTGCTCCACTGCGGGTCAGCCTGCGTCAGCTCTTCAATCATCAGCATAAATACCCGGTCGAGCAGGCCGGTGGTGCCCTGCTGGATCGCCGCCTCGATGGCCGTTTCCGTGACCACGGTTAACGGCTCGTAAGGGATAGGACAGTAGAAATCGGCTTCGGGCAGGATGCCAGAGCGGGACATCAGCACAATCTTCAGCGCCTCGCTCTTCTCATCGAGCCGGTAGTGGATCTGCTCGTCATCGGTCTCAATGAATTTGCCATGCTGTACGGCGACGGCCATTGCCGCGTCCAGCCCGCTCAGGGAGGTACCTAAAATGCCCACCTTGCCCGCGCCGATGCTGGCCTCCATCAGCCCGGACCAGGGGCTCGGGAAGAAGTCGCGTGAAGAGGTATCTTCGTCCGGCCAGACGTGGCCGGTGGCGATCACCGCCAGATCGAACTGGTCAGGAGTGAGTTTGCCGTCGGTCCAGATGCTCACCCCCTCGGCGCTGGCCAGCAGATCGCTCACCTGGCAGGACTCCTGGACAGTGATCTCGAAGCCCTGTTTTCGTGCCTGCGCGATGAGCGTCTGGAACTGGTCACGGAAATACTGGCCCAGCAGAATACGCGGCAGGAACTGTCGGTCGTGCAGGGTAGATTTCTGCACGCCGTAGCGCGCAAGATGCGCCTCACTCTGGGTGCGCAGCCACGCGAGGTAGGTGGAGAAAAGGGGCGGGATCTCAATGCTGGCGATATTGGCCAGCATCATGCGCGAGTTATCTTCATCGCTATAGGGCATCCCGACGCCGGCCTCTTCAGCCTGTTCATAAACGGTGACGGAAAGCGGTGTATTCAGTTTCAGAAGAGAAAAGAGGGTATAGATCCCTGTGGGACCTGCTCCGACAATGGCAATTTTTTTCATTGTGTTTACCTGCTGTTTTTTACCGAATCCATGGGAAAAATGCTATGCAGGTTAAGTGTGGTAGAAAACGGGTGATGAGCAACTCAGAAACGAAGCGAAAGTGATAAATCAGAGAAGAAGAGGGATTGCACCATTTCAGAACTGAAATGGTGCGTCCGAGTGGACTCGAACCACCGACCCCCACCATGTCAAGGTGGTGCTCTAACCAACTGAGCTACGGACGCAGAATGGTGCGTTCAATTGGACTCGAACCAACGACCCCCACCATGTCAAGGTGGTGCTCTAACCAACTGAGCTATGAACGCATTGTTGTGTGTGACAACGGGGACGGATATTAGCGGCAGTGGTCGCATGAGGCAAGAGGCAAACCGCAATTTTCTTTCAGATTTCACGCGATTGCTCTATTCCCGCGCAAAATGAAGAGAAAGTAGCCGCCCGCAGGCGGCTGGCGGGTGATTAACGCGCAGCGCGTTGCAAAATCACGCTGGATGGCTGGCGCTGTAAAAAACGCATGCGCAGCATCATCATAACGGCGGCGGAGGTCAGACCGATGATAAAGCCCATCCAGAAACCGGCCGGGCCCATACGATCCACCACCAGATCGGTGAGCGCCAGAATATAGCCGCTTGGCAGACCCAGCACCCAGTAGGCGATAAAGGTGATAAAGAAGATCGAACGCGTATCTTTATAACCTCGAAGCACGCCGCTGCCGATCACCTGGATTGAATCGGAGAGCTGGTACACGGCCGCGAGCAGCATCAGATGTGAGGCCAGCAGCACCACTTCCGGGTTGTCGTTATAGAGCAGGGCGATCTGCTCGCGCAGCGTGACGGTGAACAGCGCTGTGCAGACGGCCATGCACATGCCTACGCCAATGCCGGTCCGGGCTGCGATTTTCGCATCCAGCGTGGAGCCCTGTCCGAGGCGATAACCGACGCGAATGGTTACCGCGGCAGCAAGCGACAGCGGCAGGACGAACATCAGCGAGCTGAAGTTAAGGGCGATCTGGTGCCCGGCCACATCCACAATCCCCAGCGGGGAGACGAGCAGGGCGACCACCGCGAACAGCGTCACTTCGAAGAAGAGCGCCAGCGCGATAGGCAGGCCCAGCTGCACCAGCCGTTTGACCACCTCCATGTCCGGCTGGCTGAAACCCGCTTTGCTACGGATATCACGCATGGAGCGGGCACGCTTCACATAGGAGAGCATGCCGAAGAACATCACCCAGTAGACTACCGCCGTGGCAACGCCGCAGCCGATGCCGCCCAGTTCAGGCATGCCGAAATGACCGTAAATAAAGATGTAGTTCACCGGGATATTGACCAGCAGGCCGATAAAGCCCAGCACCATGCCCGGTTTGGTCTTCGCCAGACCTTCACACTGATTACGCATCACCTGGAAGAATAAATAACCCGGCGTCCCCCAGAGAAGGGCGCGTAAATAGCCGACGGCTTTATCCGCCAGGGCCGGGTCAATATTGCGCATGGCGTGAATAATATAGCCCGCGTTCCACAGCACCAGCATGATCAACACCGAGACCAGACCGGCCAGCCAGAAGCCCTGACGGATCTGATGGGCGATACGATCCCGCCGCCCGGAGCCGTTAAGCTGAGCAATCACTGGCGTCAAGGCCAGCAGGAGGCCGTGGCCGAAGAGAATAGCCGGTAGCCAGATAGAGGTCCCGATGGCTACCGCGGCCATATCGGTGGCGCTGTAGCCACCCGCCATAACTGTATCGACGAACCCCATTGAGGTCTGGGCGATTTGCGCGAGTATCACCGGGATTGCCAGAGCTAATAACTGACGCGCTTCAATCATGTACTTCTGCACGTGAACACCTTTGGTATTGTTGTTATTTGAATGCAAAAAAAGCCGCTGCGAAAAACAGCAAGAAGAAGATGCGGGGAAGTCCAGCTATTGTAGCGGGGATAAGCTAATTATCTAGTGAAAAAATCGCCAGAAAAGGTGGGTACTGGCAACCTCTATTTTCAACTGTTATTGTGGTGGGATTAAACGGTGTTAACACCGAAGGAACAAACAGGAGTCGTAAGCATGTTTACTGGTATTGTGCAGGGCACCGCGAAACTGGTGGCCATTGATGAAAAACCCAATTTCCGTACCCACGTCGTCGCCCTGCCGGACGAGATGCTCGATGGGCTGGAGACTGGGGCATCGGTTGCACACAACGGTTGTTGCCTGACGGTGACCGAAATTAACGGTAATCTCATCAGCTTCGATTTAATGAAAGAGACGCTGCGCATTACCAATTTGGGCGACCTGGTTGAGGGCGATATTGTTAACGTGGAGCGCGCCGCGAAATTCAGCGACGAAATTGGCGGGCATTTAATGTCAGGCCATATTATGACTACCGCGGAAATTGCCAAAATCCTCACCTCAGAAAATAACCGTCAAATCTGGTTCAAGGTGCAGGATCCTTCATTGATGAAGTACATCCTCTATAAAGGCTTTATTGGCGTGGATGGCATTAGTCTGACCGTTGGTGAAGTGACACCTACCCGATTCAGTGTCCACCTGATCCCGGAGACGCTGCAGCGCACGACTCTCGGCAGCAAAAAGCTGGGGCACAGAGTGAATATCGAAATCGACCCGCAAACCCAGGCGGTGGTCGATACCGTGGAGCGCGTACTGGCGGCGAAAGAGGCCGCCGCTATCCAGCAGACGCTCAACGACGCATGATAAAAAAGACCCCGGCAAGCCGGGGTCTTTTTTAGCGGGGCACCCGCAGGCCGTGCTCCACGCCGCGGCTGAATACCACCTGCCACAGTTGAATATCACGGGCGCGAAACGCACCGGCGCAGGCGTTCAGATAGTAGCTGAACATCCGTTTAAATCGTTCAGAATAGTTGTCGGCGATCTCCGGCCAGCTGGCAAGGAAGCGCGCATGCCAGGCCATCAGGGTAGTATCGTAATCAGCGCCAAAATTATGCCAGTCCTCCATTACAAAATGGGCTTCGCTGGCATTCGCAATCTGGCGAACTGAGGGCAAACAGCCATTCGGAAAGATGTACTTGTCTATCCAGGGATCAACGTTATGGTCGGTTTTTCGTGAGCCAATGGTATGCAGCAGGAACAGGCCATCCGGCTTCAGGTTACGATCCACCACGTTGAAATAGGTGTTGTAGTTTTTTGGCCCCACATGCTCGAACATCCCTACCGAGACAATGCGATCGAACTGATCGTGCAGATCGCGGTAGTCCTGTAACAGGATGGTGACATCCAGCCCGGCGCAGCGCGCCTGCGCCATGCGTTGCTGCTCCGCTGATATGGTCACACCGACCACGCTGACGCCATAGTGCTGCGCCATAAACTCCGCCAGCCCGCCCCAGCCGCAACCGATATCCAGTACCCGCATACCGGGCTGCAGTTGCAGTTTTTCGCAGATGAGGCGCAGTTTATCCTGCTGGGCCTGCTCAAGGGTGGTGGCCTCTTTCCAGTAACCGCAGGAGTACTGCATAGCCGGGTCGAGCATACGGCTGAACAGGTCATTGCCAAGATCGTAGTGCTCTTTGCCGACAATCCAGGCGCGCTTTTTACTTTGCAGGTTGAACAGGCGGGCAGTAGCGATGCGCAGGGTATCCTTCAGGTGGCTGGGCAGCTGTGTTTCCAGACCCGCTCGCAGAACCTTATGGAAAAAGATGTCCAGCCGTTCGCACTCCCACCAGCCGTCCATATAGCTCTCGCCGAGACCCAGTGAGCCCTGCTTCAGGACGCGTTTAAAAAAATCGGGGTGTTTAACTTGTAGATCGGAGGATGCCGGGCCGTTGATGGTGATACCCGCGCGGCTCAGCAATTCATTGACTATCCGGAACCAGTCATCATTCCGGATGCTGACTTCTTCTATACACGATGAACTCATAGCTTCTCCATCACCTGATGTGATCAGAACCCATAAACAGCGTAGACGCTCTTCATGGAGAGTGAGAAATTTCACGGTGCAACCCGTGAGGCTAATATCCGACGTAGAACAGAGGAAGGGAGAGGACCCTTGCCGAAAGGCCATCCATGGTAAAACGGGAGCAATCCGGCTCCCGTTAACACTTAATAATTTTAGTATTTATCAGAAAGCTTTAGCCAGTATAGGACTGATATCCTGGTGATTCAACAGGATATTGTTAGCACGCTAATTATTTATCCTGTCAGGCGTGGGAAGACTCTGCCTGCGGGCTCTCATCCTGCTGGCCCACAGGGAGATACTGCATCCGATAGCCAAGCGCGGCCAGCACGACGGTCGCCACCATCACGCTGGTGGTGGTCAGCAACGGGGTGGCAATCAGCCAGGAGACCAGCAGGCTCGCGAGGAAACAGAGTCCCAGCTGCAGGGTGTTCTGCAGTGCCGCCGCGCTGCCGGTTGCCTGCGGGAAGGGACGCAGCGCCTGCGCTACCACGATAGGGTAGATGGCGCCGTTCGCCACTGCCATCAGGCAGAAGGGGGCCAGCAACGCCGCCAGGCTGACGCCCGGAATAAACCCGATCGCCCAGGTACCGATCACGCTGACGGCAAACAGGCCCAGCAGCCACGGCAGCATCTGGTGACCCGGCCATTTTTGCAGGGCGGCGCGGCAGCCGTAACCCCCAATCAGGAAGGCGATAGTCTGCGGCACATAGCTCAGTCCGATCGCCGCCGGGCTGTAGCCCATATCGCTGAGGATAAACGGCGAGCCGGTCAGCCAGGCGAAGAAGCTGGCGGAACAGGCGGCGTAGATCAGTACGTTACCGCGGTAGATCCGGGAGCGAAGCAGGGTGAAGAAGGTCACGCGGGAGGTTGGCTGCGCCTCTTTTACCGTCACTGGCTTCAGGAAAAAGGCCGGGATCATCAGCACCAGGGTAATGGCAAACAGCACCGCAAAAATGGCCTGCCAGCTGAAATGGGCGAGGATCCAGCTGCCGAGCAGCGGTGCCAGCGCTGGCGACAAGCCAACCAGCGGCATGATGGTGGCGAAAATGCGGTTGGTTCGCGATGCCGGGTAGTAATCGGTCACCAGCGCCTGCCAGGTCACCGCCGCGGCGCAGACCCCCACCGCCTGGATAAAGCGCAGCACCAGCAGCCAGGTGGCGTCGCGTACCCACAGCATACCGAGGCAGCCGAATGCAAAGATGGCTAAGCCGGCCAGCAGTACCGGCTTGCGTCCGAAGCGGTCAGACATCGGTCCCCAGAGCAGCTGCGCGAAGGCAAAACCGGCCAGGAAGAGGCTCAGGCTGGCGCTGATGGCGGCAGCCGGGGTTTGCAGATCCGCCTGCATGATGGCGAACGCAGGCAGGTACATATCGGTGGCGAGGAAGCCCAGCACGCTCAGGCCGCCGAGCCAGACTAAAAATCCTTTCCCGGGTTGCATGGTTTTATTGTCCTTATGGATGCAGGTTTAGGTAGCCGCTGAGTGTAGGCAGTGCAATCCCGCTTGTGAAACGCTAATATTTGGCGGTTGCATTCAAATTTTTTGCAGGCAGAAAATGTGGTCAGAATATTCCCTTGAAGTGGTGGATGCCGTGGCGCGTAACGGCAGTTTCAGCGGCGCGGCACAGGAGCTACATCGTGTCCCGTCAGCCATCAGCTATACGGTGCGTCAGCTTGAGGAGTGGCTGGCGGTGCCGCTATTTGAACGGCGACACCGTGATGTGGAGCTGACGCCTGCCGGGCTGTGGTTTCTGAAGGAGGGGCGTTCTGTTATCAAAAAAATGCAGATCACCCGCGAACAGTGTCAGCAGATTGCCAACGGCTGGCGCGGGCATATCTCCATTGCGGTGGATAACATCGTTCGTCCCGAGCGCACCCGCCAGATGATCGTCGATTTTTATCGCCACTTCGCTGACGTTGAGCTGCGTGTCTCCCAGGAGGTCTTTAACGGTGTCTGGGATGCGCTGGCGGATGGCAGGGTGGAGATGGCGATCGGCGCGACCCAGGCGATACCGGTGGGGGGGCGCTACGCGTTTCGCGATATGGGGATGCTGAGCTGGGTCTGCGTGGTGGCGAGCCACCATCCGCTGGCCGCGCTTCCCGGCCCGCTCAGCGATGATACCCTGCGCAACTGGCCGTCGCTGGTGCGGGAAGATACCTCCCGCTCGCTGCCGAAACGGATCACCTGGCTGCTGGATAACCAGCGGCGGATCGTCACCCCGGACTGGGAATCCTCTGCGACCTGCCTGTCGGCCGGGCTGTGCGTGGGGATGGTGCCGGTCCATTTTGCCCGGCCCTGGATAGACAGTGGCAAATGGGTGGAGCTGACGCTGGAAAACCCCTTCCCGGATGCGGCCTGCTGCCTCACCTGGCAACAAAACGACATGTCACCGGCGCTGGCGTGGCTGCTGGATTATCTGGGGGACAGTGAAACGATGAACAGGGAGTGGTTGCGGGAGCCAGAGGTACTGGCTCCCTGAGCGGATCAACGGCGGTAGTCGCGGAACGGGCCATCGGCGACGGAGCGGCGTTCGATCAAACGCGGATGCACTTCAATGGACTGCGACTCTTCACGTTTATTGACGATACGGTCGAGCAGCATGTTAAAGGCGGTCTCGCCCAGCGAATCTTTTGGCTGGTGGATGGTGGTCAGCGCCGGGGTGAAGAAACGGGCGTTGCGCACGTTATCATACCCGATCAGCGAAACGTCCTGCGGAACGCGCAGGCCCATCTCGTCAGCGGCACACAGGGCACCCATCGCCATAACATCGCCGCCGCAGAAAATAGCGGTCGGACGCGGCGTCTGGGAGAGGATCTGCTGCATGGCGCGATAGCCGGACTCCGGTTCAAAGTCGCCCTGGACGATCCAGTTTTCCGGCACCGTGATTAAGGCTTCTTCCATCGCTTTCATAAAACCGGCCAGACGACCGGCACCGGTGTTGCGCTCCAGCGCGCCCGGGATGACGCCGATATCGCGATGCCCGCGTTCGATCAGATAACGTCCGGCCATGTAGCCACCTTCAAAGGCGTTATCAATGACCGAGTCGGTGAAGTCCGCTTTCGCTTCGCCCCAGTCCATCACCACCATCGGGATATTGCGATACTCTTCCAGCATCTTCAGCAGCGGCTCCGGGTATTCCGAGCACATTACCAGCAGGCCGTCGACGCGCTTTTGCGCCATCATCGACAGATAGGCCCGCTGCTTCTCCAGGCTGTTCCAGGCGTTGCCGAGGATCAGGGTGTAACCTTTCTGGAAGCAGTTTTTCTCTACCGCTTCAATAATTTCTGCGAAGTAGGGGGCTTCGCTGCTGGTCGCCAGCAGGCCGATCGATTTGGTGTGGTTCACCTTCAGACTACGGGCGACGGCGCTCGGAGAATAGTGCAGCTCTTTGATCGCTGCCCAGACGTTGTTACGCGTCTCTTCCGCCACAAAGCGGGTTTTGTTAATAACATGTGATACGGTTGTAGTGGAAACGTTTGCGCGTTTCGCTACGTCTTTAATTGTTGCCATCAGATGTCACTCCAGACCATATCTTAAGCTCCTGAAAAACCAATAGGTAAACGTTTGCCTTCACTCGCCCTAATTGCGCAATTTGAATTGCGGTACGCCGGGAAAACGACACAGGACGTCAGGAGGGGGTCAATGGCCGGTACGCTAATAAATTTAGCGTGGAATTTTGGCTGATCTTGACCAAAAGGGGAAGAGTAAAAATCGATATCAATCTAAATCCAGCAAGATTTTTACCCTGAACTGTGCAAAAATGAGCAAGCTCACTCTTCGTAGGGTGATTAAAAGGAGAAAAATTGATGAGTACCGATCTTAAGTTTTCGCTGATTACCACCGTTATTGTTCTGGGTCTGATCGTTGCCAGCGGTCTGACGGCTGCGCTGCACTGATATTTGCGAGGGAGCTAACGCTCCCTCGTCTCCCTTCTGCTATTGTTACGCGTCCGGCAAAAATCTTTTGCCAAATTGTTAACTTCTCATTTTTTGTGATTGATGTCATGCTTTCGCCTTCATTGTTCTGTGTCGCCTGACGACACGGTATCCGGAGTTGAAGTATGAAAATCAATTTTCCGCTGCTGGCCCTGGCCATTGGCGCATTTGGCATCGGCACCACCGAGTTTTCTCCAATGGGACTGCTACCGGTTATCGCCCGGGGTGTGGATGTCTCTATTCCCGCTGCGGGCATGTTAATCAGCGCCTACGCTATCGGCGTAATGGTAGGGGCACCGCTGATGACCTTGCTGCTTTCCCATCGCGGCCGTCGTAATGCGCTGATTTTCCTGATGGCGATCTTTACCGTCGGTAACGTGCTGTCGGCGCTCTCCCCGGATTACACCACCCTGATGCTGTCGCGTATTTTGACCAGCCTCAATCACGGCGCCTTCTTTGGCCTCGGGTCGGTGGTCGCCGCAAGCGTAGTGCCGAAGCATAAACAGGCCAGCGCCGTAGCAACCATGTTTATGGGGCTGACCATCGCCAATATTGGCGGCGTACCCGCCGCAACGTGGATGGGCGAAGCCATCGGCTGGCGGATGTCCTTCCTGGCGACGGCGCTTTTGGGCGTGGTCTCGATGGTCGCGCTCTTCTTCTCCCTCCCTGCGGGTGGCGCGGGCGAAAAGCCGGATGTGCGTAAAGAACTGGCGGTGCTGATGCGCCCGCAGGTGCTTTCCGCCTTACTGACCACGGTTCTCGGTGCCGGGGCAATGTTCACCCTCTACACCTACATTGCGCCCGTTCTGCATGACATTAACCAGGCGACGCCAGCTTTTGTTACCGCGATGCTGGTGCTGATTGGCGTCGGTTTCTCCCTCGGCAACTTCCTGGGCGGCAAGCTGGCGGACCGCTCCGTAAGCGGCACCCTGAAAGGCTTTCTACTGCTGCTGATCGCGATTATGGTGGCGATCCCGTGGCTGGCACGTAATGAAGTGGGGGCGGCGTTCGCGATGGTGGTATGGGGGATGGCGACCTTTGCGGTGGTACCGCCGCTGCAAATGCGCGTGATGCGGGTGGCAAGCGATGCGCCAGGGTTATCCTCTTCCGTCAATATCGGGGCGTTTAACCTGGGGAATGCGCTGGGTGCGGCGGCGGGTGGTGCGGTGATCTCCGGCGGGCTGGGGTACAGCTTTGTTCCGGTGATGGGGGCCATCATTGCCGCGCTGGGGCTTCTGCTGGTGCTAATGGCCGACAGAAAACAACCTGAACCGGTTTGTGCCGCCGAATAAGACCAAAACGCAGAAGGCCCGGCCTTCTGCGTTTTTCGTTATGCCGCGAAGTTCTTCGCAACAAATTCCCAGTTTACCAGCGCCCAGAAGTGCTCGAGGTAGTTCGGGCGCGCATTACGGTAATCGATGTAGTAAGCGTGTTCCCATACATCCACCGTTAACAGTGGGGTAGCGTTGCTGGTCAACGGCGTGCCCGCATTGGACGTGGAAACGATGGCCAGTTTCCCGTCCGCCTCTTTCACCAGCCAGGTCCAGCCCGCGCCAAAGTTTTTCACCGCGGCGTCGGTAAACTTCGCTTTAAATTCCGCAAAGCTACCAAAGGTGGCGATGATGGCGTCAGCCAGATCACCCGTCGGTTCACCACCGGCCTGAGGCGCCAGGCAGTGCCAGTAGAAGGTGTGGTTCCACACCTGCGCGGCGTTATTGAAGATGCCGCCCTCAGAACTACGCACGATCTCTTCCAGGGTTTTCCCTTCAAATGGGGTGCCGGCGATCAGGTTATTCAGGTTGGTGACATAGGTCTGGTGATGTTTGCCGTAGTGGTACTCCAGGGTTTCCGCAGAAATATGCGGGGCCAGAGCTTCTTTTGCATACGGTAATGCAGGTAATTCAAACGACATTGCTTCTCTCCTTATTATAGTGAACCATCCAATAACCATATTGAATGTAAGGATAGAGTAGCAAATTGAAAGACCCTACAAAAGAGGAACTTACCCCGCAGGCTTACCCGCGGGGCAGGGGGTTAACGCAGCGTGCTGGGCTTCATCACGCGGCGAGCGCCAACGTAATGGCGCTGCCAGTACTCTTCGCTCAGGGAGGTGATCTGAATATCCTGGCCGGTACGCGGCGACTGAATAAATTTGCCGTTGCCAACGTAGACACCAACGTGATCGGCGGTGCCGCGACCCTGGGTGCGGAAGAACACCAGATCGCCGCTTTCGAGCTCACCGCGATCCACCGGGGAGGCGTCACGCAGATGGTACATTTCGTTGGCGGTACGCGGAATGCGGAACTTAACCAGATCTTTATAGGCGTAATAGACCAGGCCGCTGCAGTCGAAACCGGTACGCGGTGAGCTGCCGCCCCAGCGATACGGTTTACCAATCTGGCCCATTAGCTTATTTAGCGCCGTTTTCTGCGCTTTTTGCACCCGGACTTTATGCGCTTCGGCAAGGGTCGTGGTCTTGCTGGTTTTCACGCACTGCGCTTTATGGCCTTTACGGGAAGTACATTTTTCTGTCACAACGCGCGAAGCGGTTTGAGTTGTACGGGGCGCGCTGCGGGAGGAATTTTTGCTTTTCTTACTGGAGGTGGCTGGCTGTGTTTTAGCGAGGCTGCTTTTTTTGCTGCTGCTCTTTTTACTGGCGGTGCTTTTTTTGCTGGTGCTCTCTTTCTTCGTGGTTTTGCCGCTGCTGCTTTTTTTCTTCGGTTCGGTGGCTTTTGCCAGATGCGTTTTGTGGGCGGCAGAAGGCCGCGCCTGCTCTGAGGCGTTTGCCACCGGCGTGAAGGTGAGAGATGAAAACAGCAAAGCACAGAGCGTGATCGAGAATTTATTTATTCGCGCCACTGGGCATTCCCCTGGTAATAGCTGGATATAAATTATCCTGCGTCTGATTTACAAAACTTGTCGATTCTAATCTATAAAAAGCCCCTGCGTTAATAAACTTTTTGCATCTAAAACTGCGTTTCGTTAGCAAGTGCAAAAAAACAGAATTTCAACCGGTTGATTTGTACATTCGCTGAGCAAAGACGCAGGGGGGAACGGGATAAGGTAGTTTTACAATGCAACTTTACGTCACGCGCGGTAAAATCCTGTACGTGACGAAAATGTTATTTTCCGTAGTCGGCCTGAAACGCTACAATGTCAGACTATTGCCGTAACAGAAGTAAAAGGAAGCAAGACATGAGCACTACTATTGAAAAAATTCAGCAGCAGATTGCTGAAAACCCGATCCTGCTGTACATGAAAGGTTCTCCGAAACTGCCTAGCTGTGGTTTCTCCGCTCAGGCGGTGCAGGCGCTCTCTGCCTGTGGCGAACGTTTTGCTTACGTTGATATTCTGCAGAACCCGGATATCCGCGCTGAGCTGCCAAAATACGCTAACTGGCCGACCTTCCCGCAGCTGTGGGTTGACGGTGAACTGGTTGGCGGTTGCGACATCCTGATTGAGATGTATCAGCGCGGCGAACTGCAGCAGCTGATCAAAGAGACGGCTGCGAAGTACAAATCTGAAGAGCCAGGCGCCGAGTAATCTCGCGCACGGTAAATAAAAAAGCGACCTTCCGGTCGCTTTTTTTATGCGTTGTTGCCAACATCTGGCAGCGGCCAGCCGCCGAGACGCTTCCAGCGGTTAACGATTTCGCAAAACAGTTCCGCCGTGCGTTCGGTATCGTACAGGGCGGAGTGCGCCTGTGTGCCGTCAAAATCGATACCGGCGGTAATACAGGCTTTCGACAGCACGGTTTGCCCCAGCGCCAGCCCGCTTAAGGCCGCGGTATCGAAGGTCACAAACGGGTGGAACGGATTACGTTTCAGCGACGCCCGCTCGGCGGCAGCCATCATAAAGCTGTGATCGAAGGTAGCATTGTGCGCCACCATGATCGCGCGATTACAGTTCTGCTCTTTCATGCCCTTGCGCACCATTTTAAAGATGGCATGCAGCGCGTCATATTCACTCACTGCCCCACGCAGCGGGTTATGCGGATCAATGCCATTAAATGCCAGCGCCTCAGGCTGCAGGTTCGCCCCTTCAAAGGGTTCAACGTGAAAATGCAGCGTGGTATCCGGCAGCAAATTGCCCTGTTCATCCATCTTCAACGTGATGGCGGCAATTTCCAACAGCGCATCGGTTTTGGCGTTAAATCCAGCGGTTTCGACATCAATCACGACAGGATAAAAACCACGAAAACGGTCGCACAGACCGGTAAGTTGAGCGTTATCGGACATCTGGATCTCTTACAAGGGGAAAAAGCAGTGCGTATTATGGCAAATTTTGAGGCGAGATGCAGTAAAACAACGGGCGCATGGCGCGCCCGTCAGGATCAGTTGCCCAGACCGCGACCGGCGTCTTTGGCTTCGATCAGTTCGATTTTATAACCGTCCGGATCTTCAACGAAGGCGATAACGGTGGTGCCGCCCTTAACCGGACCCGCTTCACGGGTCACGTTGCCGCCGTTGCTGCGGATCCGCTCGCAGGCTTCTGCCGCGTTATCCACTTCCAGGGCGATATGACCATAGGCTGTACCCAGCTCGTAGCTATCCACACCCCAGTTATAGGTGAGTTCGATAACCGCTTCGTCGCTCTCCGGGCCATAACCGACAAAGGCCAGGGAGTATTTGTATTCCGGGTTTTCGCTGGTGCGCAGCAGGGTCATGCCCAGCACGTTAGTGTAAAACTCGATGGAACGTTGCAGATCGCCAACGCGCAGCATGGTGTGAAGTAGGCGCATATTATCCTCTTAGCTTTTATCATCTTGAACAGAAACGATGTTTTAGTATAGCGGCGAAGTGTCGCCGCTATCAATGCGGGGGCTTATAAAGAGGGATAATCGGTGTAACCTTCCGCGCCGCCGCCGTAGAAGCTCTCCGGACGCTGCGGGTTCAGCTCGGCTTTGCGCTGCAGGCGAGCCACCAGGTCCGGGTTGGCGATATAGGCGCGGCCAAAGGCCACGGCATCGATCAGCCCTTTGTTAATCAGATCTTCGGCTTTCTCCGGTGTATAAGCCCCGGCGCCGATGATCACGCCCGGGAAGCGGTCACGCACTTTCTGACGGAAGGCATCGGTGTATGGCTCACCGCCCGCCCAGTCTGGCTCGGACATGTGCAGATAAGCGATGCCGCGTTTTGCCAGCTCTTCGATCAGGTACAGCGCGTCGGCTTCTTCGTTCGGGCCGTTATCCACGTTCTGGAAAGAACCGATTGGCGAGACGCGAATACCAATGCGATCCGCGCTCCACTCTGCAGAAACCGCATCAATCACCTCAAGCACCAGACGGGCGCGATTCTCAACGCTGCCGCCATACTGGTCAGTACGCTGGTTAGAGGAAGGCGACAGGAACTGGTGCAGCAGATAGCCGTGGGCCCCGTGCAGTTCAACCAGATCGAAACCAGCTTCGCGGGCATTGGCGACGGCCTGGCGGAAATCGTTCACGATCCCCGGGATCTCGTCCAGCTCCAGCGCACGTGGCGTGGTGGTGTCAACGCGAATGGCGTTGCCATTCTCATCGCGCAGGGAGGTGCGGGTCCCCGCATTGATCGCAGAGGCAGATACCGGCGCCTGACCGCCAGGCTGGATGCTGCTGTGGGAGATACGGCCAGTGTGCCACAGCTGAACCGCGATGCGGCCATCTTCAGCATGCACGCCGTCGGTGATTTTCTTCCACGCCGCGATCTGCTCCGGGCTGTGCAGGCCAGGGGCGCCGGCATAACCTTTTGCCTGAGCAGAAATTTGCGTGGCTTCGGAGATGATCAGTCCCGCGCTGACGCGCTGGCGATAGTATTCGCCCATCAGCGGCGTTGGGATATCGCCCGGCTCAATGCTGCGCAGGCGGGTGAGGGGCGCCATAAAGACACGGTTTGGTGCTTCGATTGCGCCCACCTTAAGCGGGGTAAACAATTTTTCAGCTGACATAAAGGCTCCTGAGTAGACCGGTCGTCTAGTAATTTGCGAAATAAAAACGCCTGTTAACTGCCAGGCGTAGCAATGATGGTTTTGACATGATCCAGCGCGCTCTCAAGCGGCAGCGCGCTGCGGGACATTTTGGCCTGCAGATTGGCCCCCAGCCACAGGGAGTAGAGCACCTGCGCCTGGGTGAGCGGTTCCCCGACGAAGGCCAGGGATTTCTCCTCCCGCCCCTTCGCCAGCGCCTGCGCCAGCAGGGTGATGACACCCGTGGCCCCTTTATCCATTGCCGTGCGCATATCTTCCGAGAGATCGCACACTTCAGCAGAGAGTTTTACCGTCAGACAGCCGCTGATAATGCCCTGGGCGCAGAACTGGGCCAGCGTCTCCTGATAATAAGCCAGAACACGATCGCGATAATTGCCCTGACCGCTGGCGAAGTGGCTGGCCAGACGCTGATGGTAATCCGCGTAATGCCGCTCCAGCAGCGCCACGCCAAACGCCTCTTTTGAGCGGAAGTAGTGATAAAACGACCCCTTCGGCACATCGGCGGTTTTCAGCAGCTCGCTCAGACCCATCCCGGTGAACCCGCGGTGCATGCAAAGACGCTCGCCGGTCGCAAGGAGTTGTTCGCGTGTATCGTGTTCAGTGTGCTTATTCATGTCGACAATGTAATAGACCAATCGGTCTATTGCAAGCCTTACGTTCGACGACAGGCGGTAAGCAGATCCATCTGCGGCTGATAGACGGAGGTGCGAATGTTCATCATCCCCAGCACCGTGGAGAAAAGATTATCCTGCGACACCGCCTCTTTCGCGGCCTGATTACGCAGGCACAGCGCATCCACGCCAAAATTCTTTTTATAGTCCTGCGAGAGCCAGAACATGAACGGAATGTGCGTCTGCTGCGAAGGTGCCAGCATATACGGCGTACCGTGCAGGTAAAGACCGTTTTCCCCCAGCGATTCGCCATGATCGGAGAGATAAACCAGCGCCGTGTTCATCGTCGCCTGACGCGCCTTCAGGGCGTCGATGGTTTTACTCACCACGCTGTCGGTATAGAGGATGGTATTGTCATAAGTGTTCATCAGCGCCTGGTGATCGCAATCCTGGATCTGGTTGGTGTCACAGGTCGGCGTAAATTTGCGGTACTGCTCCGGATAGCGCTGATAGTAGGCCGGGCCGTGACTGCCCATCAGGTGGATCACCAGCACCGTATCCTGTTTAAGCCCATCAAGGGTCTCATTCAGACGATAGAGGTTAACGTCATCAATACAGGATTTATCCTTACAGAACTGATCCAGCTTCCACTGGGTCATGTCGGTATGCGGGATGCGATTACAGGCCCCTTTGCAGCCGCCATCGTTATCACGCCACAGCAGGTTTACCCCGGCGTGGGCCAGCACATCGAGCAACCCTTCCTGATGATGGGCCAGATCGGCATCATATTTTTTGCGCGGCATTCCTGAGAACATGCACGGCACGGAGACGGCAGTTTCAGTGCCGCAGGAGGAGGCCTGCGGGAAGTTAATCATCTCCTGCTTTTCCAGTTCAGGGTTAGTGTCACGCCCGTAACCGTTGAGGGAGTAGTTTTCAGCCCGGGACGCCTCGCCAATCACCAGCACCAGCACGGTTTTTTTCTGCTGCGCCAGCAGCACCGGGCCTTTACGCGCGTCTTCCCCGAGATGGATGAGAGTCTGGTCGCCGGCAAACCAGCGCGCCTTGCTGTACTTAACGATGGCGCTGACGTAGTTCGCTGGCGTCACCATTTTGACGATGCCTTTGTTGTTGCGAAACAGCGAGGCGTAGTCCTTATAAAAGAGTGCGGCCACCAGAAGGATCACCACCAGGCTCGCGAGGATGGCCGCCACGCGCATCAACAGCGTCTGCCACCACTTACCCGGACGAATACGAATCAGCGCCAGCACGGCGGCTGGCACCAGCCCGGCGATCGCCAGCCACAGCACCAGCTGCGGAGTGATAAGCGCCGTGGCCTCCTGAGAGTTGGTCTCGAAGACGTTAACCATCATATTCTGGTCAATCACCGCCCCGTAGGTAAACATGAACCAGGTCGCCGCCGCGCATCCCAGAGTGAGCAACACCAGCAGCGGTTTGCGGATGAGTGGAATATTCAGAATGCTGAAGACGATGACCCAGCCGCAGAAAAGTACCAGCGGCACGGTCAGGGCAAAGACAAAATCATGCAGCCGGGCGGGGGCGATCACCTGCCAGCTGCGGTGAATAAAGAGGGCGTTTAACAGGGTAAACAGGAGCGCGCAGCCCAGCGTAAATTTTGTATCGTTACACTGTAACTTTTTTAACATCTGCATCATCGTCAACCAGCAAGAATAGTGATGAGGCGAGTATAGGGAGCGAAGATTAGTGAAACCTTAATGCCACAATTCTGTGGTTGACCTCTTGCGTAACCCCGGCTTAAGGTCTTCACTTTACTGAATCTTGGGTTTCGGGAGGTGCGTGTGGCTGAACAACTGGAGTTCTTTCCTGTCCAGAGCCCGTGCCGCGGTATTTGCCAGTCGGATGAGCGAGGGTTTTGTCGCGGCTGTATGCGCAGCCGGGAAGAGCGTTTTAACTGGCAGTCGATGAGCGATGCCCAGAAACAGGAGATCCTGCGCCTGTGCCGCCAGCGTCTTTTGCGTAAATTGCGCGCAAACAAGCCCCCTGAAGCTGAAGAACCTCAGCAGCCCTCACTTTTTTAGCGTCACAAACGCGTATACTCTCCCCAGACTTTTTTTAAAGGAAATTGGTATGGTTCAGCGTATTACCCTTGCCCCGCAGGGCCCGGAGTTTTCTCGTTTTGTGATGGGCTACTGGCGTCTGATGGACTGGAACATGTCCGCCCAGGAGCTGGCCAGTTTTATTGAAGAGCATCTGGATCTGGGGATCACCACTGTCGATCACGCCGATATTTATGGCGGCTACGAGTGTGAAGCAGCCTTTGGTGAGGCGATGAAGCTCTCTCCCGCGCTGCGTGAGCGTATGGAGATCGTCACCAAATGCGGTATCGCCACCACGGCGAAAGCGGAGCATGCCCTCGGCCACTACATTACCGACCGCGACCATATTATTCGTAGTGCAGAACAGTCCCTCACGAATCTGGCGACCGATCGCCTTGACCTGCTGCTGATCCACCGTCCCGATCCGCTGATGGACGCCGATGAGGTTGCCGAAGCCTTCCTCGCCCTGCACCAGAGCGGCAAGGTGCGCCATTTTGGCGTCTCTAACTTTACGCCAGCCCAGTTTGCCCTGCTGCAGTCGCGTCTGCCGTTCACCCTGGCGACTAACCAGGTTGAAATTTCGCCGGTTTATCAGCCGCTGCTGCTGGACGGTACCCTCGATCAGCTCCAGCAGCTGCGTATTCGCCCGATGGCCTGGTCCTGCCTCGGCGGTGGTCGCCTGTTTAATGATGATGCCTTCCAGCCGCTGCGCGATGAGCTGGCGAAGGTGGCCCAGGAGCTGAATGCCGAAACTATCGAGCAGGTGGTCTATGCGTGGATTTTACGTCTGCCATCCCAACCGCTGCCGATCATTGGTTCCGGCAAAATTGAACGTGTACGTTCAGCGCTGGCAGCAGAGCAGCTGAACATGACCCGCCAGCAGTGGTTCCGCATCCGCAAAGCCGCGCTGGGTTACGACGTGCCGTAATTCTCTATTTGTCTGACTTTCCGGTTAAAACGTTGCCCCTGGTATAAACTTAAGGGGCAAAAAATAACCAAGGAGGTCATATGAAGCGATTTACTCTGGCAGCGTTAACGCTGGTGGTTTGTGCAGGTGCGCAGGCTGCCAGCGAAGAAGTAAAGATGAACCTCGTCACCTCTCAGGGGATCGGCCAGTCCATCGGGACAGTCACCATCACTGAAACCGATAAAGGCCTGGAGTTTTCCCCGGATCTCAAAGCCCTCCCTCCGGGCGAACACGGTTATCACGTCCATGCCAAAGGCTCCTGCGAACCGGCCATGAAAGATGGCAAACCGTCCGCCGCTGAGGCCGCGGGTGGACACCTCGATCCCCATAACACCGGCAAACATGAAGGGCCGGAGGGGATGGGCCACTTAGGCGATCTGCCAGCGCTGGTGGTCAACAATGACGGTAAAGCGACCGACCCGGTCGTTGCCCCGCGCCTCAAAAAGCTGGATGAGGTAAAAGGCAAAGCGCTGATGATCCATGTCGGTGGGGATAATATGTCGGATCACCCTAAACCTCTTGGCGGTGGCGGGGAGCGCTACGCCTGCGGGGTGATTTGATCGCTGAGGGTGCCCGGTGCGGGTGCCTGTTCCAGCTGGGATAGCGAGCAGTGCAGTCGCCAGATCAGGGCCGCAAGCTCTTGTCCGGCGGGCTGCGGATGATGCGACAGAGTGTCACAGATACGCTGAAGCTCATCCAGCGTGGCGGCCAGGGGACGCTGCTGTACGCCGCGTTCGCTCATGATGTCACGCAGCAGTGAGACGGCGACGTCGCGCACCCGGGCCAGCGGATCCGAGCGCGTCTCCCAGTCCCGTAACTGCCAGACCACATGGCTGCAGTTCAGCAGCACCACTCCCCAACGCAGCAGCCAGCGTCGCGCCAGCGCATCCTGACTGTTATTGAGCTGGTTAACATGGTGATAGACCAGCGATTCATAGCCATTCTCGCTGAGCCGCGGCCTGCGGCTCAGCTGATCGACAAATCCGCGCCGCAATTCGCGAATGTGACGACGGCTCTTACGCGCATCGGAGCCCGGACGCAGCACCGCAAAGGCCAGCCACGTCAGCCCCACGCCAAGTATTTTTGCCAGGTTGTCATTGAGAAAATCGGCAAAGTCATACACCGGCGGGTTGGTCACTGAAATAAATGAACCCATAAAGACAATAAGCTGCCCCCACAGACCGGCGAGGGCGGGCATCTGCTGCTTCATAAGTTGCATGGTGGTCAGCAGCGGGAAGAGAAACAGCAGGAACAGCCAGAGGTCCGAGATCTGCACCATCAGACCAAACTTGACCACAAAGCTGAAGAGCGAGAGCAGGATTAGGGTGCGCAGCAGCAGCGTGAGCGAATTAAAGGGCGAGGCCGCCACCGAATAGAGCACGCTGCTGATCGCGGCCAGGGTCAGGGCCGCCCCCCCTGCATCCCACTGGGCGGCAATGGTCCAGGCGCCTACCAGGCTAAGGGCGCAAAAGGTGCGAAAGCCGCTCCAGAGCGCTTCCAGATTATCAGTATGCCGGGCCAGCGCCGGGCTGCGGGGAACGATAAATTCTGTTATCGGCGTCGCGGTTTCAACGGCTTTTATCCAGCGGCTGCTCTGTAGATACAGACGGCAGAAATAGCGTAGTCGCAGCCAGAAGGCACGATGGCGGTAATCCGCGTCGGTGCCTGGCCTCAGTGGAGCAAGGATCCGCGCCACGTTATAAAAATCGGCGTCAGGACGGGCAAGGGCGGCGAGGAGTTGATCGATAACCTCCCGGGTGTGGGCGGGCGGATTGGGCCAGTTCAGCAGCATGCGGCGCAGACTGGAGATGGCGCTGGTCATCCGAAGCTGCTGGTGGAGGAGATAATTAAGCAGGGCATTCTGGCGGCGAAAACGGTAGTGGCTCCAGAAAGCCTGGATACGCAGCAGGTTCATGGTCAGGATCTGGGCGATAACCTTCTCGTGGGCCAGGCGAATGGCATCGTTACTGTCGGGCTGCCATAGCAGGCTGGCGTGCTCCAGCAGCCGGGTGTGCATGGCTTTCAGCGCGGTGATGAGGGCTTTGCCGTCGGAGGTGCTGGGCAGGATCATCATCATCACCCCGCCGCTAAGGATGCCAATAATAACTTCGCACACGCGGGCCTGGGCGATATCCCACAGCTGGGTGGTGTCGAGAATATCAATGACCGGGAACGCGATGATCGCCGCGGTGTATCCAGCCAGCTGGAAGGCATAGGCGACGTTATTGGTGAAATGGGCGCAGGCCCAGGTGCAAAGCGCCAGCCAGGCCGCCATGCTGAACAGAAATAGCCACGGGTCGTTGAGCGTATGACCGGCAATAATCAGCGCAGCGGTGGCACCGAGCAGGCTGCCCGCCACGCGGCCAAGGCTTTTACTGATCACACCGCCAACGGTCGGGAAGCTGACCACCGCCGCCGAGGTCATCGCCCAGTAGGGTTCGTCGAGGTTAAGACAGTAGGCGACAGTGAGAGCCAGGCACATCGCTATCCCGTTGCGCAGGGCGTAGCGCCACTGCGCCGGGGTCGCCTTTATCCACGGCAGGTTGCGCCATGAAAAAGCGGGGAGGTTCACCGGGCGGTTCCCACAGAGACGGTACAGGTGGTGCCGGAGACCAGCGTCAGGTCAGGCGGTAGCTTGTCGAAACTGATGCGCACCGGGATGCGCTGCGCCAGCCTCACCCAGGGAATATTAGGTTTCACGTCGGGCACTAGCCCTGAATCGGTCTCCACGCTCTGATCGTAGATAGCCCGACCAATACTCGATACGTGACCCTGTAACGTTTGCGAACTGCTGTAGAGTACGATCTGCACCGGCGCACCCTCACGGATATGCCGGAGCTTGGTCTCTTCAAAATAGCCCACCACGTAAAAGGAGTGGCTGTCGACCAGGGCGAACACCGGCTGGCCCGTGGAGGCGTAATCACCCACCCGGGTTGAAAGATTGGTGACCCAGCCGTCCACCGGTGCTTTAACCACCGTCTGGGTCAATTGCCACTGCGCCTGTTTTAGCGTCGCTTCAGCCACCGCTACGTTGGCCTGCATCGCTTTGACGTTAATATTGGCGGTATCCAGATCTTCGGCGGAGATATATTTTTGCGACAGGTGGCGGCGCCGGTTCGCTTCATTATTGGCTTTTGAGAGATCGGACTGAGCTTTTGCCAGCTGCGCCTCGGCGTTAAGCACTGCAATATGGAACGGGGTCTGATCAATTCTGAAGAGCACCTCTCCCGCATGGACAAACTGGTTATCTTTAATGTGCAGGGTGGTAATCGTGCCGGAAACCTGGGGCGTCACGCTGACCTGCTCGGCGCGCACCTTTCCGTCCCGGGTCCAGGGGGACTGCATATAATAATTCCATAGCCACCATCCGGCGATAAGCGCCACGGCCAGAACCAGTAATGATGAAAAATATTTAATTGTTTTCATAAGCATAGTCACCACACAATGAGCAGAACCAGGCCCAGGCAGACTGCAAGGACGAATAACGAAAGATCCATCAGCATGGGGTGCCAGATTTCACCGGAATAGATCCAGTCGCGCAGCAAGCGGTGGGTGACCAGCCAGAGAATAAAACCCAGCATCACCGCTTTGAACAGAGGGGGAAAGTAAACCGAGGCACCTACTATCAGATCCTGAAGCGGTAACCCCGAGGCGTTAAGCGTGAACGTCACGTGCCGGTTCCTTTGCAAATTGGTCGTGGCCAAAAAGCGCGGCCGCATAACGCGCTGGGGCGTCACAACAAAGTGTAAATCAGACTCTCATCAAGGATGTATGCAGTATTGCATTTGTTTTGGCAATATAAATGCTGCACACTATTCTAAAATCAGTATAATAACTTAGCAAGCTAATTATAAGGAGATGAAATTGGAATCGCCACTAGGTTCTGATCTGGCAAGGTTAGTACGCATCTGGCGTGCTCTGATTGACCATCGCCTGAAACCTCTGGAATTGACACAGACGCATTGGGTCACGCTGCATAACATCCATCAGCTGCCACCCGACCAGTCACAGATCCAACTGGCAAAAGCGATTGGCATCGAGCAGCCATCACTGGTACGAACGCTCGATCAACTGGAAGAGAAGGGGCTGATTTCACGCCAGACCTGCGCCAGCGATCGTCGTGCCAAGCGGATTAAACTCACTGAGAAAGCCACCCCCATCATCACAGAGATGGAGGCGGTGATCAGCAAAACGCGCGGTGAGATCCTCTCAGGGATCACGCCCGCCGAACTGGAACTGCTGATGTCGCTGGTAGCCCGGCTTGAGCACAATATCAATGAGCTACAGTCCCGCGACTAACCTTTAAAAAAGCCTTGCGAACGCAAGGCTTTTTCTTTACTGGAACACGACCACCCGGTTACGTCCGCTCTCTTTTGCCTCGTACATCGCCTTATCTGCACGCCCGACGCACTCTTCCGCACTGATTTTCGCTATGGCGGTAAACACGCCCATACTGATGGTGATGGGCTCGGGAAGTTGTCCCTCCGAGCTGGCTTTATCGAAGCTGCTCAGTTTTAAGCGTATCCGCTCCGCAACCTGGCGCGCCGCTTCAGGGGGGGTATGGGTTAACAGCAGAACAAATTCTTCTCCCCCGATACGCGCCGCAACGTCATTTGGCCGGACGGAATCCATCAGCAGCTGGGCGACAAACTGCAACACCTTATCCCCCTGCAGGTGCCCGTAGCAGTCGTTGATGCGCTTAAAACGATCGAGATCGCTGACGATGACCGAGACCGGCTCCGTCGGGTTCACCGTATGAAGGGCGTGGTTCAGGGCATCATAAAAATAGCTGCGGTTGTAGAGGCGTGTCAGCGGATCGCGAATGGAGTTCTCGTAAGACTGTTGATATTTCAGGTGCGATTTTCGATACAGATTAAATACGTCGTAAAGCAGCACGAACATAATCAGCAGCGTGGCGACGGCTTCAAATAACCGTGCGCGATACCACGAGATATCTTCTGCCTGTCCACCTAAAAACAACATGGCAAGCGTGGCAATATAACAGAGGCATAAGAAATTCCCGCCCACCCAGAACAGATTGCGCACCCGCGTCGTACGCAACAATATCGCCAATGCAATAACCCAGAGCGTGATGAGCGTGATGTTAATGGGCCGTTTCCACAGCAACAGATATTGCCGGGTGTCGTTGTCGACCAAATCTAATGATAATAAAGCCACGTTGCTGGAGTAGAGCCAGGCCAGTATCAATATCAGGGCCGTAAAAATAAACATGCCTGAAATAATCGAAAGATGGAAAATTCGCGACAGTGGCCGGCTGCGGATAGCGTACAGCACAGCCGCAACGATAAAGAGCATGGCCATCAGCAGATGACGGAACGCAAAGTAGATCATGGCGTCGTTATAGTTAACGACGTTGAACTGATAAAGATCCAGCCAGGCCGGGAAGCTGGATAGCGTGCCCACCATCAACAGTGCGGAACCGATAAAGGCGAATGCAAAGGACATCAGATATAAACGCATTCTGTCGCACCAGTATTTCATTACCATAAAACAGGCGATGAACAGGTGAAATACCAGTAAAAAAATGGTGAGCATAGGAAAGAGAAACGGGGAAAATGACGCCGTCTTTCCGACCAGGCCAAAAAAAAGAGAGTGTAAAATTCCGATGACAATAAAGCAGCCCACAAAAAACTGCGCATACTTGTTCTTAATATAATGATTTATCGCAAGCATAAATATTTCAAATAAAGAAAAAACGATTTGCGAATCATCTCATAAGCGCAGGGGGAATACTTTGCGCAGGAACAAGCGGCACGAGAATTAAATATAAATAATGTGAATGTATTAAATTAATATATTTATATTAGTAATGCTTAATGGTGCGGGGCGTGATCGGATGACCACGCCCATAACGTTATTAACGTGGGGAGACGGTGACCTGGCTGCCGTTGCTGGCCAGTACCACACGTTGACCAGCAGCAAACCGCGTATTGCCCTGTTTCTGGACCACCATAATGGTGCTGCCGTCATCCTTGCGGATCTCTAACTCAACGCCCTGGGATTTGTTCATCGCACCCTGGACGCCCTGACCCGCAACGCCACCGGCTACGGCACCCGCCGCGGTTGCCAGTGAACGGCCTGTGCCGCCACCCACGGTGTTACCGAGGAAGCCACCCAGTACCGCACCGCCAAGTGCGCCGATCACGTTGTTTTCATCACCACCCTGAATCTGTACCGGGCGCGCGTTCACGATGGTGCCGTAAGTGACATTCTGAACCTGTTTCGCCTCAGAGGCACTGTAAACGTCCCCGGACAGGGAGTTGTCATTAACACAGCCAGCCAGAGTGAATCCAACCAGCGAAACGGCCAGTACACGTAAAATCATTTGAATCTCCTGTTCACCAAAAACGCTCGTTGAGCATCCGTTATGGCTAAATTATATGGCATCGGGTGCCATAAATCCTATCTTTGCTCAAACACAATCAGAATGGTACTCGATTCTCACTCAACCATAGCTATACAAGCGACGATGTCACCCTGCAGGAGATACGGATTATTCCTGGAATGACGCCCAGCGCCAGCTATTGTTAAAAAGTATGAGTCCATCGTAGCATTGATAATCGGTTTATGGTGGAGTGAGTCATCAGCCCAAACGGATTAAGGAAAACGGATGAAATCGGGTCGCTACATTGGCGTAATGTCAGGAACCAGTCTGGATGGTGTGGATGTCGTCCTGGCGGCAATAGACGAGAATATGGTTGCCCAGCAGGCAAGCCTTAGCTGGCCTATTCCCCAGGAGACGAAACAGGCGATCCTGAATATCTGTCAGGGCCAACAGCTGACGCTGTCGCAGCTGGGACAGCTTGATACGCAGCTCGGACGCCTGTTCGGTGATGCGGTGCTGGCGCTGATGAACCAGGAGAATCTTCGTCCGCAGGATGTGGTGGCGATCGGCTGTCACGGGCAAACGGTCTGGCATGAGCCGGGCGGCGACGCGCCGCATACGTTGCAGATAGGCGATAACAACCAAATCGTCGCCAAAACCGGCGTGACGGTGGTGGGGGATTTCCGCCGCCGCGACATGGCCCTGGGCGGGCAGGGCGCACCGCTGGTCCCCGCGTTCCACCACGCCCTGCTGGCGCATCCGACGGAGCGCCGCATGGTGCTCAACATCGGCGGCATCGCCAATCTTTCTTTATTGATCCCAGGCCAGCCGGTACGCGGCTTCGACACCGGGCCGGGAAATATGCTGATGGACGCCTGGATCTGGCGTCAGGCGGGTAAAGCCTACGATAAAGACGCCCAGTGGGCATGCAGCGGTAAAGTTATTATCCCGCTGCTGCAAAGCATGCTCAGCGATCCCTATTTTGCCGCACCGGCGCCGAAAAGCACTGGCCGCGAATACTTCAACTACGGCTGGCTTGAGCGTCAGCTGGCGAACTTCCCGGGCCTGGCGCCTGAGGATGTACAGGCCACGCTGGCGGAGCTTACTGCCGTTTCGGTCTCGGAACAGGTGCTGCTGAGCGGGGGCTGCGAGCGTCTGCTGGTGTGCGGCGGTGGCAGCCGTAACCCACTGGTGATGACCCGTCTCGCCGGTCTGCTGCCGGGCACGGAGGTAACCACCACCGACAAGGCAGGGATCAGCGGCGATGACATGGAGGCGCTGGCCTTTGCCTGGCTGGCGTGGCGCACGGTGGCTGGTCTGCCGGGGAACTTACCCTCGGTAACCGGAGCCCGTGAAGCGAGCGTGTTAGGTGCTGTTTTTCCAGCGAATCCGCGGCAAAATCAGAGTTAACCGAATTTCACTTAAGCCTGCTGTGGGTAAGAATAGCCGAAAAAACGGGAGGGCCTACGCGCCCTCCGGGACCAGGAAAGTCTTCGGAATTTACCCATGAAAAAACTGCTTCTTGCTTTTACTCCCTTTCTGCTGGCGAGCTGTAGCGTTTACAACCAGTTCGTCGAGTGCATGCAAACCGACACGCTGGCCTATCAGTGCGACGAAAAGCCCCTTACCGTTAAGCTCAATAATCCCCGTCAGGAAGTCAGTTTCGTGTACGACAATAAGCTGCTGACGCTGAAACAGGGGATCTCCGCTTCCGGGACCCGATACAGCGACGGGGTGTATGTCTTCTGGTCGAAAGGCGACAGTGCAACGGTCTACAAGCGCGATCGCATTGTGCTGAACAATTGTCAGATCGAAAATCCGAAGCGTTGAGATTTTGCAGGGGGCGGCGCACAATAGCGTCACCCATTGTCAACGTCAGTTAACGCCATGTCAGATAACGACGAATTGCAGAAAATTGCGCACCTGCGGCGCGAATACACCAAAGGCGGCCTGCGTCGCCAGGATCTCCCCGCCGAGCCGCTGGTGCTGTTTGAGCACTGGCTAAAACAGGCCTGTGAAGCACAACTTGCCGATCCCACCGCGATGGTGGTTGCCACCGTCGATGAAAATGGCCAACCCTGGCAGCGCATCGTGCTGCTCAAACATTACGATGACAAAGGACTGGTGTTCTACACCAACCTTGGCAGCCGTAAGGCGCAGCATCTGGAAAACAACCCGCGTATCAGTTTGCTCTTCCCGTGGCATATGCTGGAGCGCCAGGTGATGGTCACCGGCTCCGTTGAACGTCTCTCAACCATTGAAGTGGTGAAGTATTTCCACAGCCGTCCGCGGGACAGTCAGATTGGTGCCTGGGTCTCTAAACAGTCGAGCCGTATCTCTGCCCGCGGCGTGCTGGAGAGCAAATTCCTTGAGCTGAAACAGAAATTCCAGCAGGGCGAAGTGCCGCTGCCGAGTTTCTGGGGCGGCTTCCGCGTCTCCGTTCAGCAGATGGAATTCTGGCAGGGCGGTGAACATCGCCTTCACGACAGGTTTATCTATCAGCGCGATAACGGCGCGTGGAAAATCGATCGGCTGGCACCCTAATCCCCGAAATTTGTTCTCTTAAGCGCTGGCGCTACGTTGGTCAGCGCTTTATTCTATGTACCTTTCGCGTCTGGCGAAAAGTCGTGTACCGGCAAAGGTGCAGTCGTTTTATACATGGAGAATTTGATGGCAAGCAGTAACTTGATTAAACAATTGCAAGAGCGGGGGCTGGTAGCCCAGGTGACGGATGAGGAAGCGTTAGCAGAGCGACTGGCGCAAGGCCCGATCGCGCTCTATTGCGGCTTCGATCCTACCGCTGACAGCTTGCATTTGGGGCATCTGGTTCCTTTGTTATGCCTGAAACGCTTCCAGCTGGCTGGCCATAAGCCTGTGGCTCTGGTCGGTGGCGCAACGGGTCTGATTGGTGACCCAAGCTTCAAAGCCGCTGAGCGTAAACTGAATACGGCGGATACCGTAGAGGAGTGGGTGGCGAAAATCCGCAAACAGGTCGCGCCATTCCTCGACTTTGACTGTGGTGAAAACTCCGCGATCGCTGCGAACAACTACGACTGGTTTGGCAGCATGAACGTGCTGACCTTCCTGCGGGATATCGGTAAACACTTCTCCGTTAACCAGATGATCAACAAAGAAGCGGTGAAGCAGCGTCTGAACCGTGACGATCAGGGCATCTCCTTTACCGAGTTCTCCTACAACCTGCTGCAGGGGTATGACTTTGCCTGTCTGAACAAGCTGCACGGCGTTGCGCTGCAGATTGGCGGCTCCGATCAGTGGGGTAACATCACCTCCGGTATCGATCTGACTCGTCGTCTGCACCAGAATCAGGTCTTCGGTCTGACCGTTCCGCTGATCACCAAAGCGGACGGCACCAAGTTCGGTAAAACTGAAGGCGGCGCGGTATGGCTCGATCCGAAGAAAACCAGCCCGTACAAGTTCTACCAGTTCTGGATCAACACCGCAGATGCTGACGTTTATCGCTTCCTGAAGTTCTTCACCTTTATGGACATTGAAGAGATCAATGCTCTTGAAGAAGAAGACAAAAACAGCGGTAAAGCGCCACGCGCCCAGTACGTGCTGGCCGATGAGGTCACTAAGCTGGTTCACGGCGAAGAGGGCTTAGCGGCGGCCAAGCGCATTACCGCCAGCCTGTTTAACGGCACCCTGAGCGATCTGAGCGAAGCAGACTTCGAACAGCTGGCGCAGGATGGCGTGCCAATGGTGGAGATGGAAAAAGGCGCCGATCTGATGCAGGCCCTGGTCGACTCTGAGCTTCAGCCGTCCCGTGGCCAGGCGCGTAAAACCATCGCCTCTAACGCCATCACCATTAACGGTGAAAAACAGTCTGACGCGGAGTACGTCTTCGCTGACAGCGATCGCCTGTTTGGTCGTTATACCTTGCTGCGTCGCGGTAAAAAGAATTACTGTCTGGTTTGCTGGAAATAATCATAAAAGCACAGGGGCGTGGGAAACCACGCCCCTTTATTTTTTCAGGGTTGTGGTAAGAAAATGAAGAATATCCTCGCCATCCAGTCCCACGTCGTTTTTGGGCATGCTGGCAACAGCGCCGCAGAATTTCCGATGCGCCGTCTCGGGGCCAATGTCTGGCCGTTAAATACCGTTCAGTTTTCCAACCATACGCAATACGGCAAATGGACCGGTTGCGTGATGCCGCCCGCTCATCTCACAGAGATTGTTCAGGGCATCGCTGATATCGACAAACTCAAAACCTGCGATGCCGTGCTGAGCGGTTATCTTGGATCAGCCGAGCAGGGCGAGCATATTCTCGGTATTGTTCGCCAGGTGAAGGCGGCGAACCCGGCGGCGAAATATTTCTGCGATCCGGTGATGGGCCATCCGGAAAAAGGCTGTATCGTGGCGCCAGGCGTGGCGGAGTTTCACGTGCGTCACGCTCTTCCGGCCAGCGACATCATCGCCCCAAACCTCATTGAACTGGAGATCCTCTGTGAACATCCGGTGAACAGCGTGGAGGAGGCCGTTGCGGCGTCCCGTGAACTGATTGCGATGGGGCCGGAAATCGTGCTGGTGAAACATCTGGCCCGCGCCGGAATCAGCCCGGATCGCTTTGAGATGCTGCTGGTGACCAAAGATGAAGCCTGGCACATCAGCCGTCCGCTGGTGGATTTTGGCAGCCGTCAGCCGGTGGGCGTGGGCGATGTGACCAGCGGTCTGCTGCTGGTGAAACTGCTGCAGGGGGCAACGGTGCGTGATGCGCTTGAGCACGTCACGGCGGCGGTGTATGAGATTATGATCGCCACCAAAGCCCTGCAGGAGTACGAGTTGCAGGTGGTGGCCGCACAGGACCGGATTGCGAAGCCGGAACACGTTTTTAGCGCGACCCAGCTTTGACCTCAATGCCCGGCGGCGCTGCGCTTACCCGGCCTACAGGTCTTGTAGGCCCGGCAAGCAAAGCGCCGCCGGGCGAAAAGCGCTTACTTTAACCCTTCCGCTTCCAGTGCTGCCGCCACGGCAGGCCGCTCCGCCATACGCGCCATATAGGCGTCAATGTGGCTTAATCCTTCCATGTTCAGCTTCACGGCCCGTGCCCAGCGCAGGACGGTAAACAGATACGCATCGGCAATGGTAAAGCGCTGCCCGCAGATCCACTGATCCTCTTTCAGCGACGCGTTCACATACTGCAGTTTCTTCTCCAGCAGGGCGCGAACGATCGGCTTGTACTCTTCCGGGGTGTCCGGGCGGAACAGCGGGGTAAAACCTTTATGCAGTTCGGTGGCGATGTAGTTCATCCATTCAATGGTTTTATAGCGGGCGATAGTGCCGGCTGGCGCCAGTAGCTGGCGATCCGCGACGCTGTCCGCGAGGTACTGCATAATGGCAACACCCTCGGTGAGCAGGGTGCCATCTTCCAGCTGCAGGGCCGGAACCTGGCCTTTAGGATTCACCGCGAAAAAATCATCGCCGTTTTCCAGACGCTTTTGCATCAGATCAACACCGTTGAGGGTGAAGTCTTTACCGCTCTCGCGCAGCGTAATATGGGAGGCAAGAGAGCAGGCGCCTGGTTTATAGAACAGTTTCATCGGTCACTCCTGTTTACGTAGGTTTACCCTATGTTAGTGCGCCCCATAATAAAAAAAAAGCCGCTAACGCACAGTTAGCGGCTTGTAGTCAGTCGTTTCCCGATGACATTACACGGCGGCGGTGTTGCTCGCTTTAGCGGTATTGTCGTCGTCCTGAGTCATGCGGTTCAGTTTTGGTGCAGTCAGCATCATCAGCACAGCGATAACCGCAGTGGCGATACCAATCTGCAGGAACACGTCACCATAGACATGCAGCGACTGCAGCGGGTCGGTCACATCAGAAGGCACAGCCATCAGGTTGGCGATCTTACCGGCGATGATGGCAGCACCGGCAGTGGTCAGGAACCAGCTACCCATGATGAAGCCCATCAGACGCTGTGGAACCAGCTGTGCAACCATCGCCAGGCCCAGACCGGAGATCATCAGCTCACCGATAGACTGCAGGGCGTAGCTCAGGATCAGCCAGTTCACGGAGACGATACCCGCGTCGCTGGCGAATTCCGCGCCCAGCGGCAGTACCAGGAAGGCACCCGAGCAGAGCACCATGCCCACCGCGAACTTGTGCGGCATTGGCAGGCGGTCGCCCATCTTGTTGTAGATGGCAGCCAGGATCGGGCTACCTACCATGATCCAGAACGGGTTCAGGGCCTGGAACTGCTCAGGCTCGAACGCGATACCCAGGATAGAGTGCTCAACGTTACGGATCGCGAAGAAGTTCAGAGACGTTGGCATCTGGCTGTACAGCACGAAGAAGACAATCGCTTCAACCATCAGGATAAAGGCAACAATCATCTTACGACGCGCCGCGCCCTGCATGGAGAAGGCTTCTTTTGCAAAGATGCAGATGATACCCAGCGCAACCACGCCCAGCACCGCACGGGCAATACCCTGGTTGTGCAGCAGCCAGGTGGCGATAGCAACCAGCACGACAACACCAACCAGCGTCGCCAGCAATTTACCCATCTGTACCGGCGCAAAGTCAGGTTTTGAACCGTACTCTTTCACCCAGCTGCGGCAGAACAGGAAGTTCACCACGGTGATCAGCATACCGACGAAGCTCAGGGCAAACGCCACGCTCCAGCCGAATTTTGCTGCCAGCCACGGGGTTGCCAGCATGGAGAAGAAGGAGCCAATGTTGATGGACATGTAGTACATGGTGAATGCACCGTCCAGACGCGGGTCATCTTTCTTATAACAGGTAGAAAGCAGGGCAGACGGGTTCGCCTTGAACAGGCCGTTACCCACCGCGATGGTCGCCATACCCAGGTAAACCACGCCGGCATCGTGACCGGACCAGGCTACCAGACCATAACCGATCGCCAGAACGATGGCGCCCAGCAGGATGACACGTTTGGTTCCCAGTACTTTATCGCCCAGCCAGCCACCAATTGCGACCAGACCGTAGACCAGAGCACTGAAAGAAGAGAACAGGGTGATGGAATCGGCTTCGGACATACCCAGTTGTTTCACCAGGTAAACCGCCATGATCCCTTGCAGACCGTAGTAACCAAAACGCTCCCACAGCTCAATAGAGAATATGAGATAGAACGATTTAGGTTGTTTGAAAGCGTTAAGACTTACGCTCTCTTCAGCTGGTTTATTGTTTGCAGTAGACACATATACCTCTTTTTTTACATCCCATATTAACGGGGGTGTTCATAGCGTGATGACCGTAGTCCATCCGCTTTATAGTTATAGTGGGAGGGGAAACGGCGGGTAATGTTCACTATCCTGACCCGTCTGGCAAGACGTTTGTAATAGTCTGTTACATTTAACTCAAGCCCTATAATGCGCCAGAAACCTAAATGTTATTTAGCGTTAAATTTTACCGTTTCGGTGAAACTGGTTTTTTTCACTATTCAGTAGGGGAGAAAATCGCCGTATGGCGATATGTTCTGCTGTAAAAGGTGTTGGGCAGTGATATGGCCTATGTTCTGAAAAATAACCGGACATATCTACGGTTGAGAAGGGGGTATTTCTCGATGCTGTAGGGCTTTAGTAGCCATTTTGACACATAAAATTAACAGCGTGTGAACAGAGTGATCGCCATCACATTTATATAGAAAATTTTGCTGACGAAAAAACAATTAACCTGTTTGATTGTTATATAGCCGCACAATGCGCGAACCGTAAACTTTTGCTCAGACAGAAAAACTGCAAAAGGCGAGCCTGAAAGATACTCGTGCTTAATATAAGGTTTTCAGGTGATAAAAAAACCGTCGAATGACGGTTTCAGTGGTCGGTTTTCTCTTTAAATTCACAGAGATCTTCAATAATACAGGAGCCACAGCGCGGTTTACGCGCAATGCAGGTATAGCGTCCGTGGAGGATCAACCAGTGATGGCAGTCGACCTTGAACTCCGCAGGAACCACTTTCAGCAGCTTATCTTCGACCTGCTCCACGTTTTTGCCCGGAGCGAAGTTCGTTCGGTTGCAGACACGAAAGATATGAGTATCCACGGCAATGGTCGGCCAGCCGAAGGCGGTATTCAGCACCACGTTGGCGGTTTTACGGCCCACGCCAGGCAGTGCTTCCAGCGCCGCGCGATCTTCCGGTACCTCACCGCCGTGCAGCTCTATCAGCATCCGGCAGGTCTTGATCACATTCTCGGCTTTGCTGTTAAACAGGCCGATGGTTTTGATGTACGACTTTACCCCCTCAACGCCCAGCTCCAGCATCGCCTGAGGCGTGTTGGCGACGGGGTAGAGCTTCGCGGTGGCTTTATTGACGCTCACGTCAGTCGCCTGCGCGGAGAGCAACACCGCGATCAACAGTTCAAAGGGCGAGGTAAAATTCAGCTCGGTGGTCGGGTGCGGGTTATTCTCACGCAGGCGCTGCAAAATGGTTAAACGTTTCTCTTTGTTCATGAGGCCTTCTCAGGGATCCCTTCCTCTGCGCTGCGCGTGGCAGCGCGGCGTTTACGTTTCTCATCAATGAGGTATTTTACTGCCAGCATCATCCCCAGGCCAATAAACGCGCCAGGGGGCAGCATCGCCAGCAGGAACGGCGTATCGGTGTGGAACACCTCAATGCGCAGAACTTTGGCCCAGCTGCCCAGCAGCGCATCTGCGCCATCGAACAGGGTACCGTTGCCAAGGATTTCACGCATGGCGCCCAGGACAAACATCGCCCCGGTCGCCCCCATGCCGATGGCAAAGCCATCAAGGGCCGAAATCAGCGGATCGTTTTTCACCGCAAAGGCTTCGGCGCGGCCCACCACGATACAGTTGGTGACGATCAGCGGGATAAAAATCCCCAGCGACTGATAGAGGCCAAAGGCCCAGGCGTTGATCAGCATCTGCACGACGCTCACCACCGAGGCGATAATCATCACGTAGATCGGAATACGAATCTCTGACGGCGTCCAGCGGCGCAGGGCAGAGATCGACAGGTTGGTCAGGATCAATACCAGGGTGGTGGCAAGGCCAAGGCCCAACGCGTTGGTAACGGTGGAGGTGACGGCCAGCAGCGGACACATCCCCAGCAGCTGTACCAGCGCGGAGTTGTTTTTCCACAGCCCCTGAACAAAAACCTCTTTTACCTGGCTCATGAACGCTCCTCACAGGCGGGCAGATTGTTAAGTTGCGCAGGCAGCGATTGTGCGTAAACCCCCGCACGTTTAACGGCGTTCACTACCGCACGTGGGGTGATGGTCGCACCGGTAAACTGATCGATATCACCACCATCTTTTTTCACCGCGAACGCCGGATCGTCAATACCGTGGATCACTCTACCAGCGAAATGCAAAATCCAGTCGCTTAAGCGGGTTTCAATCTTATCTCCAAGGCCTGGCGTTTCGTGGTGCTCGGTCACGCGCGTACCCAGCACGGTGCCGGAAAAATCGGTGCCCACCAGCAGCCTGATAGCGCCGGAGTATCCATCCGGGGCGGTGGCCTCCATCACCACGCCGGTCGGCGTATCGCCTTTACGGGCGATAAAAATACGGTGGGTGCCTTTGCCAAGCGCTGGCGTCTGGACAAGATAACAGCTCTTCTGCAGATCGTTATCGTAGATATCTGCCGGGATCACCTGGTCAAACAGCGCTTTTTGCTGACGGGCCGCCTGTTCATCAATGGTGGATTTGGTTAAGCCGTTGACCAGCGCGGTCATGCCGGTGAGCACGGCGGCAAAGAGCGCCAGCGTCACGCCGTGTTTTTGCATCGTTCTTAACATGGCAGATCCTTAGCGATGGCCGTACACGCGCGGACGCGTGTAGTAGTCGATGAGCGGAACGGTGATGTTCGCCAGCAGCACGGCAAAGGCCACGCCGTCCGGGTAACCGCCAAAGCTGCGGATCAGCCACACCAGCAAACCGGCCAGCGCGCCAAAAATCAGGCGCCCACGGTTGGTGGTAGAGGCCGTTACCGGGTCGGTCAGAATAAAGAAGGCACCCAGCATGGTCGCGCCGGAGAGCAGATGGATCTGCGGCGACGCCAGCGACGCCGGCGAGAAGAACCAGCCCAGCCCGGAACAGACCGCAAGCGTTACCAGGAAGCTCACCGGGATATGCCAGCGGATCGCTTTCTGCCACAGCAGGAACAGGCCACCGGCCAGGTACGCCAGGTTAACCCACTGCCAGCCCGCGCCTGCCAGCACGCCGCTGTAAATGGGCGACTGGAGGATCTGCTCTACGCTGTGACCCGCATGCAGAGAGGTTTTGAAGGTATCGAGCGGCGTCGCCTGGCTGATGCCATCCACCCCCAGACGCAGGGTGTTCATATCCGCGCCGCTGGCGGTATGGCCGGAGAAGATCACCTGCACGGCATCCATAAAGCCTGGCACCGTCGCGGCAATCTCATGCGGCGGCAGCCAGCTGGTCATCTGCACCGGGAAGGAGATCAGCAGCACCACATAGCCAATCATCGCCGGGTTAAACGGGTTATGCCCGAGGCCGCCATAGAGCTGCTTGGCGATGATCACCGCGAACACGGTGCCGAGCACCACCATCCACCACGGAGCGAACGGCGGAATACTGATGGCCAGCAGCAGGCCGGTGAGCAGGGCGGAATTGTCCGCCAGAATTTTGCCCACCGCGATTTTCCGCAGTTTGAGTACCAGCGCTTCGGCCGCCAGCGCGCTCACACAGCCAAGGATGATCTGCAGCAACGTACCCCAGCCGAAGAACCAGAGCTGTACGGCAATGCCCGGCAGCGCGGCCAGGCAGACCAGCATCATAATGCGCGATGTCTGGCGCTGGTTATGGGTATAAGGGGAGCTTGCGATTCTGAAAACCATTTAATCCTCGTTAACTGCCTGCTGTGCGGCTCTCTTCGCCTGTACCCGCGCGATGGCGGCAGCCACTGCCGCTTTGCGTGGATCGTCATTGGCTGCCGGCTCTTCTTCCTGTTGCGCCGCCTTGCGCGCTTTTGCCCGGGCAATGGCGGCTTCGACCGCGGCTTTACGCGGGTCGACGGGGGCGGGTTCTTCCTGTTTTGCTTCCGGTGGCGCGGCTTTTCGGGCTTTGGCCCGGGCAATCGCCGCTTCGACGGCCGCTTTACGCGGGTCGACCTGAGCCTGTTCAACCTGAATATCGTCCGGCTGCGCCGCTTTGCGGGCTTTTGCACGGGCAATGGCCGCTTCGACCGCCGCTTTACGCGGATCGACTGGCGCTGGCTCGCTCTGGCTCTCTTCCGATGGTGCCGCCTTGCGGGCTTTTGCACGGGCAATGGCCGCTTCGACAGCGGCTTTACGCGGATCCACCGGCGCTGGCTCGGCCTGAGTCTCTTCCGGTGGCGCCGCTTTGCGGGCTTTTGCACGGGCGATGGCCGCTTCGACCGCCGCTTTACGCGGATCGGTTTCTGTTGATGCGGCGGCAGCCTGCGCTTTTTCCGCCTGACGGGCGCGGGCCTCTGCTTTGCGCGCTTCGCGGGCGGCAATCATCTCGCTGTTATCCGGGCGCTGACCCGCCGGGATCACCACATCTTCTGTCGCGGTGGCTTTCTTTTCGCGCACACGCGCCAGGGCAGCATTAATGGCATCCTGGTCTTTTGCCGCAGGCTGAACTGCCGCTTTCTTATGGCGCGCTTCTCGGGCGGCTTTCTCGCGTTCAAGGCGCTGCTGGCGCGCTTCAAACCGTGCTTTGGCTTCGGCTGCGCGTTTCTCTTCCTGGGCGATCGCGTAAATTTCGGCTTTCTCGACGCGGAAATATTGCACCAGCGGAATATTGCTCGGGCAGACCCAGGCGCAGGCGCCACACTCAATGCAGTCGGCCAGGTTGTGGGATTTCGCTTTATCGTGGATCTGCCCTTTGCTGTACCAGTAGAGCTGCTGAGGCAGCAGATCCGCCGGGCAGGCATCGGCACAGGCGCTGCAGCGAATGCAGCCTTTCTCTTCCTGCGTTTCGCCCATCTCGCTGACGGACGGCGCCAGCAGGCAGTTGGTGATTTTTACCACCGGGACATCCAGCCAGGGCAGGGTAAAGCCCATCAGCGGCCCGCCCATAATTACCATTTGCTCGGCGCTCGGGCAGAACCCGGCCTGATCCAGCAGATGACGAACCGGCGTGCCCAGACGCGCCCAGACGTTGCCGGGACGGCTAACCGATTCCCCGGTAAGGGTAACGACGCGCTCGGTAAGCGGCTCCCCGTCAACAACGGCACGTTTAACGGCATAGGCGGTGCCGACGTTCTGCATCAGGACGCCAATGTCAGACGAACGACCGCCGTGCGGGACCTGCTTGCCGGTTAAAATCTGGGTCAGCTGCTTTGCGCCACCGGAGGGGTACTTGGTGGGAATAACGCGCAGGCTGATATCATGGCTGCCCGCCAGCACCGCACGCAGCATGGAGATGGCCTGCGGTTTGTTATCTTCAATGCCGATCAGCACCTCTTGCGGCTGCAGAATGTGCGCGAGAATACGAATGCCCTCGACGATCTGCGCGGCGCAGTCCTGCATCAGACGATCGTCCGCGGTGATGTACGGCTCGCACTCGGCGGCGTTGATAATCAGGGTTTTGATCTTGTCGCCGCCGCCCTGCAGTTTGTTACCGGTTGGGAAGCCCGCGCCGCCCAGACCGGCGACGCCAGACTGATGAATGCGCTCGATCAGCGCCTCGCGGCTGTGGTTGCGGTAGTCGCTCCAGCCGTCGCGCTCAATCCAGCGATCTTCGCCATCGGCGTCGATGATGACGCACAGCTCAGAGAGGGCGGAAGGGTGGGCAACGGTATGGGGCGCAATCGCCACCACGGTGCCGGAGGTAGGGGCGTGCACAGGCAGCATACGTCCGCGTCCAAAGGTCAGCGGCTGGCCGCGTAACACGCTGTCGCCAGGTTTAACGCACAGCTCACCCTCAGCACCGATGTGCTGCTTCAGGGGGATAACAAAACGGTTGGCCAGCGGGATCTGGCGCAGCGGCGTACCGCTGGACTGGGTTTTCATCTCTGGCGGATGAATACCGCCATCGAAATCCCAGATCTTCTCTTTTCTGAAGGCAGAAAATAACTTAAGCATGTTGTTCCACAGGAATAATGCGCACCGGAATGGTCTGAAGATCCCATTTCCAGCTATCGGTCGTGGTGGCTACCGGGCGTAACTCAATGCACTGGGTCGGGCAGGGGGCGACACAGAGGTTACAGCCGGTACACAGGTCTTCCATCACGGTATGCATGGCGCGCGTGGCGCCCACAATGGCATCTACCGGGCAGGCCTGAATACATTTGGTGCAGCCGATGCAGTTAGGCTCATCGATCACCGCCAGCATGCGCACCGGCTCCTGCGCGCTTTCATCACCATCGACCGGCTGGGGGTCGACGTTCAGCAGTTCGGCAATCTTCAGCATCACCGCTTCGCCGCCAGGCGCACAGCGGTTAATTTTTTCGCCGCCGCTGCCCACCGCCTCTGCGTAGGGGCGACAACCAGGGTAGCCGCACTGCCCGCACTGGCTTTGCGGCAGTAGCTCATCAATTTTTTCGACAATCGGGTCATCCTCCACCGCGAAGCGGCGTGAGGCGTAACCGAGAATGATGCCAAACAGCAGCCCCAGAACACTGAGGGCAGCAATGGCAATCCAGATTGCATTCATTACAACTTCACCAGACCACTAAAGCCCATAAAGGCCAGAGACATAAGACCGGCGGTAACCAGCGCGATGGCGTTACCGCGAAACGGTGCCGGGATATCAGCCGCGACCAGGCGTTCGCGGATCGCTGCAAACAGCACCATCACCAGCGAGAAGCCGACCGCGGCGGAAAAACCGTACAGCGCCGACTGCAGGAAATTGTGCCCAAGGTTAATGTTGAGCAGCGCCACGCCGAGCACCGCACAGTTGGTGGTGATCAGCGGCAGGAAGATGCCGAGCAGGCGGTATAACGCCGGGCTGGTTTTACGCACCACCATTTCGGTGAACTGCACCACCACAGCGATAACCAGAATAAAGGCCAGCGTGCGCAGATAGGTCAGGCCAAGGGGGATTAAAATCCAGGTATCTACCCACCAGGCGCAGATCGAGGCGAGGGTCAACACGAAGGTGGTGGCCAACCCCATCCCCATTGCCGTTTCGAGCTTTTTGGATACGCCCATAAATGGGCACAGGCCAAGGAACTTCACGAGAACGAAGTTGTTTACCAGCACCGTGCCGACAAAGAGCAGTAAGTAATCGGTCATTATTCAGCCTGACATAAAAAAGCCGCCTATTATCGGATAAACCGGCGCAGGCGACAACAGGTTAACTGTAAGGTTATTACGGGTTCACAAAGGTGTTCTTTACGCGGGCCGAGCGCTTAAAGTACGGCACGAAAAGCGCGGTCACCAGCAGTGGGAAGAGGAGTTGACGCACTGCCAGCGCATCGGAAACCGGCGAAAAGGCGAAGGCTTTCACGGCCAGCAAGACAGAGACCAGCAGCCAGATAATATAGTGCTTAGGCACGCTCCGGCGGCGTTTAAAAAACGCGATGGTCAGCCACAGCGTGTAGTACCACATGGCAATCGCAAAGGCGAAAGAAATAAACCACATGACGATAGCAGAGGTATTTTGCGCGCCCAGCGTTTTAAGCGCGTGCGGCGTAATTAATGCAGTGGAATAAAGTACCAGTGCCAGCGACGCACTTAATAATGCAACCAGCAGCCAGGCGAGCGGAGCAAGTAACCAGCCGCCAATTTTTTCTCCAGCCGTTGTGGTCATGTTCTCTCCCGATAGTCAGCGAAAAGCGCGAACTGCAAATTAGCAGGGGCGAGAGTATATAACATTTCCGGGCAATGAGTACCCTTTTAGAGCACGTAACGCCACACCGACTTAGGCACTTCGCCAATGTTGAACAGGCGTCCACCAGAAACCAGCTCAGCGCGGCGATGGTCAGCGGCGCGGTACATGCTGATAATGTCCTGATTGTCACTCAGGGTGTAGTTCAGATGGTCAAAGAGCTTTTCCAGACTTTCAAGGGAATTAATTTTGCGAAATTTTAATAAATAGTCCTGAACTGTCATTTTAATAATTTTCCATATGAGTGAGTAATGCCAAAGGAGTAATTAGGTCGAATAATAAACGGTTCAAATAAGACGTAAACGGTTTGCCAAAGCGCACCGGCAAAAATAAGAGTTTTCTTGATTGATGAAATCAGGCGTCGGCCGACGCCTGGCGAAGAAGGTAACGCTGTTCATGACGGCTGGCAATAAGCAACTGACATCATATGTCACTATTTTTGGTGAGCGTATGAGGCTTGGCTTGATTGAGGGTATTTACCGGCTCGGGTGGCTGGTAGTTATCAATATGACTGGCAACGGCGAGCAGTATCACCGACACGCCCAGCACGATCCATCCCGCTAACTCGATAATTCGATTAATTATTGTCGTCATGATTCTTGGTGATGTTTTATCCATAAATACAGATCCAGAATTTTACAGTGCGATATGCCTTCGGGCAAGCGCTTTACAAGGATGTTTTGCGATTGTATTCAGCGAGTTATAAATGTTAATCAGAAATTACTGATTGCTTCTGTTGCTATAGGGCAAGGTACGCCAGATTAATCTATTGTGACGGGAGAGGAGATAGTGTGAAATATGCAGGTCAAAAGATGAGAGGCGATTTCATGAGCGACAAAATCCGTGTTGGATTAATAGGTTATGGTTATGCGAGTAAAACATTTCATGCCCCGCTGATTGATGGCACCCCGGGGATGGCGCTGGCAGCCATTTCCAGCAGCGATGCGACGAAAGTTCATGCCGACTGGCCAACCGTGCCGGTGGTTTCTGAGCCGAAGCATCTGTTTAACGATCCCAATATCGACCTGATTGTTATCCCGACACCAAACGACACCCATTTCCCGCTGGCGAAAGCGGCCCTTGAAGCGGGCAAGCATGTGGTGGTGGATAAACCCTTTACCGTGACACTGTCACAGGCTCGCGAACTGGACGCGCTGGCAAAAAGCCTGGGTAAACTGCTCTCCGTCTTCCACAACCGCCGCTGGGACAGCGACTTCCTCACCGTTAAAGCCCTCATTGCCGACGGCTCTCTGGGGGAAGTGGCATTCTTCGAATCACATTTCGACCGCTTCCGTCCGCAGGTGCGTAATCGCTGGCGTGAGCTGGCGGGTCCGGGCAGCGGCATCTGGTACGATCTGGCCCCGCATCTGCTTGACCAGGCCGTTAACCTGTTTGGTCTGCCGGTGAGCCTGAACGTCGATCTGGCCCAGCTGCGCCCTGGCGCGCAGGCCACGGACTACTTCCATGCGGTGTTGAGCTATCCGCAGCGTCGCGTGGTACTGCATGGCACGATGATGGCGGCGGCGGAATCTGCACGTTACATCGTGCATGGCTCCCGCGGCAGCTATGTGAAGTTCGGTCTCGATCCGCAGGAAGAACGTCTGAAAAACGGGGAGCGCCTGCCGCAGGAAGACTGGGGCTATGACATGCGTGACGGCGTGCTGACCCGCGTGGAAGGGGAAGAGCGTGTGGAAGAGACCTGGCTGACTCTGCCGGGCAACTACCCGGCCTATTATGCCGGTATTCGCGATGCGCTGAACGGCCAGGGTGAAAACCCGGTCCCGGCAAGCCAGGCGATTCAGATTATGGAACTGATTGAGCTGGGTATCGAGTCCGCGAAACATCGCGCGACCCTCTGTCTGGCCTGAAAACAAAGCCCGGCAATGCCGGGCTTTTTCTTACCCGCGTGCGACCTTGTCGCGCAGCGCCTGCTTCTCGGCAGATGTTAAGAATGCCATCTCCAGACCATTGATCTGCGCCTGGCGAATCTGCTCGCGGCTCAGCCCGGCCTGCGGGGCGGCCACCGTGTATTCGTGAATAATATCGACCCCCTGAACCGCCGGATCGTCAGTATTCAGCGACGCTATCACGCCATGCTCAAGGAAAGTTTTCAGCGGGTGGTGCGCCAGCGTCGCCACGGTACTGGTCTGAATATTGGAGGTCAGACAGGATTCGATTCCGATGCGTTGCGCCGCCAGGAAGTCCATCAGGGCGCGGTCTTCCACCGCCTTCACCCCATGACCAATACGCTCGGCGCCCAGCTCGCGGATCGCCTGCCAGATGCTCTCCGGGCCTGCCGCTTCACCGGCATGGACGGTGATGTGCCAGCCTGCGTCGCGGGCGCGATTGAAGTGGGAGAGGAACAGACTGCCCGGGAAGCCCAGCTCGTCGCCCGCCAGATCGACCGCAGTGATATGTTCGCGGTGAGCCAGCAGGGCTTCGAGTTCCTGAAGGCAGGCGGCTTCGCCAAAGGTACGGCTCATGATCCCAATCAGGCGGGCTTCAACATCAAAGGCTTTACAGCCTTCGCGAACGCCAGCGATCACCGCCTCTACCACACCGTCAACCGGCAGGTTGTGGGACATGGCCATATAGCCCGGCGAGAAACGCAGTTCTACGTAATGCAGACCGTTGCGCGCGGCGTCCTCAATATTCTCGAAGGCAACGCGACGGCAGGCTTCCAGCGAGGCGAGGACTTTTACCCCCCAGTCGAGTTTGCTTAAAAAGCTCACCAGATCCGGTTCGTTTTCTGTTACCTGCACATGCGGGATCAGCGACTCAAGGTTTTGTGCGGGCAGAGCCAAATTATACTGGCGACCAAGATCCAGAATGGTCTGGGCACGGATGTTGCCATCAAGGTGGCGATGAACGTCAGTTAGCGGGAGGGTGGTATCAATCATGGTCGCACTCTTTATTAGGTAAAGTGCGACATATTATAAAAATAAAACGGAGCAAAAAGCTATTTGCGCAAGGTAAATATCCATTGCGCAACGCTATTACCGCAGGGCGTGAATCCCGGCAATCAGTCGTTCCACCCCTTGCTCCAGTTTACTGCGCGGGCAACCGGCATTGAGGCGGATAAAACCGTTACCCTCTTCGCCATAGGTATATCCCGGCATAATCGCCACTTTTTGCTGCTCAATCAGCACCTTTTGCAGCTTCCGGTCGTCGATATTTAGCGGTCGTAGATCGATCCACGCCAGATAGGTCGCCTCTGGCGGTTGCCAGTTTAACGCCGGAAAGGCACCATTGAGCCTGTCGGCTACATAGTGCAGGTTGGCCTCCAGATAACTGCGCAGCGCATCCAGCCAGGCTTCACCCTGTTGGTAGGCGGCAATATGCGCCACCAGCGCCAGCACCGAGGGCGAAGAGAGGCCGTCGCGCCCCTTTAGCGCCTGCAAATAGTCCATGCGGCTGGCTTCATCACCGATCAAACCGTATGCGCCGGTAAGAGCAGGAATATTAAAGCTCTTGGAGCCGGAGGTGAGAAGCGCCCATTTTCCCTGCGCCACTTCGCACCAGGGGATATGCTGATGGTTGCCCCAGACCATATCCATATGAATTTCATCGCTTACCACCGCCACGCCGTGACGCGCAGAAAGTTCAGCCATGGTCGCTAACTCGTCCCGGGTCCAGACCTTGCCCGTCGGGTTGTGCGGGCTGCAGAGCAATAAAATGGTGTTCTGCGGCTGTGCCAATACCGCTTCCAGTTCGGCCATATCGCACTGCCAGCCCGCCGCCGTCTTATGCAGGCCAACAGGCACCACCTGACGGTTATTGCCCGCAATGGCATTGTAAAACGCGTCGTAGGCCGGGGTGTGGATCACCACCCCGTCCCCTGCGTTGGACCACTGGCGAATCAGCTCCGACACCATATAGATCACCGAGGGGCCATAGACGATGGCGCTGGTATCGATGGAGCTGTTGAAGCGCTGCCGGAACCAGTGCCCTACCGCCCCAAGGAACTCGTCGTTTTTCCAGCGGCTGTAGCCAAACACTCCGTGGCTGATGCGAGCTTGCAGAGCCTCGATGATGCAGGGGGCAGTGGCAAAATCCATGTCCGAGATAGTAAACGGCAGCAGATCGGCGGCGCCGAAGCGGTCGGCAACATAGTCCCATTGGGTACACCAGGTGCCGTGACGATCCACGACGGCAGAAAAATCAAACATAACGTCTCCTTAAAAGAGAACCCCCTCCTGGGGAGGGGGCTGGGGCATCAGGCTTCTACTGTTCGCATCAGGGTCGCCAGCTCATCTTTCACCGACTGCACCTGCGGGCCGATGACCACCTGCAAATTGTGCTGGTTGAGCTGAACCACGCCGATGGCGCGATTGGCCTTCAGGGCGTTGGTGTCCACTTTGGACATATCTGCCACCGACAGGCGCAGACGGGTAATGCAGTTGTCCAGAGAGGTGATGTTATCCGCACCGCCCAGCGCCGCGAGGATCGCCGGCGTATTGTAGCCGGATTTGCCAGTTACGCCCGCCACTGCCTGCTCCACGCTCGCCGCGCTCTCAATATCGCGACCCGGCGTTTTCAGGTTAAAGCGGGTGATGGCGAAGCGGAAGATGCCGTAGTAAACCGCAAACCAGATCGCGGCCACCACCGGAACCAGATACCACTTGGTCGACAGGCCGTGCAGAATGCCGAACACCACAAAGTCAATCACGTTGCCGTCGGTATTACCGATGGTGACACCCAGCACCGCCATGGTGGTAAAGCCCAGGCCGGTCAGCACGGCGTGAATAAGGTACAGTACCGGTGCCACGAACAGGAACAGGAACTCGATCGGTTCAGTGGTACCGCCGACCACGCAGGCGATAACGCCGGAGATCAACAGGCCCTTAATCTTATGACGGTTTTCCGGACGGGCGCAGTGGTACATCGCCAGCGCCGCACCCGGCAGGCCGCCGAGGAAGGCTGGCATTTTCCCCTGGGAGAGGAAGCGGGTGGCACTCTCCGAGAAGCCGTGGGTGGTCGGGCAGCTTAACTGCGCCTGGAAGATGGTCAGTGCGCCGCTTACCGAGTGGCCGCAGACCTCCATGGTGCCACCGGCTTCGGTGAAGCGGATCAGCGCCACCAGGATATGTTGTAAGCCGAAAGGCAGCAGCAGACGCTCACCGGTGCCGAAAATCATCGGGCCAAAATCGCCCGCGCTGTTGATGATATGCCCGATACCGGTAATACCCAGGGCGAAAATCGGCCACACCAGCGGGATCACCAGGCCAAACAGGCCCATGGCGACGGTGGTAATAATCGGCACAAAGCGCGTACCGCCGAAGAAGGCCAGCGCATCCGGCAGGCGGATATTGTGAAAACGCTCATGCAGCAGCCAGATGATCACCCCTGCGATCACCGCGCCGAGGATCCCGGTGTCGATCGACTGGATCCCCAGTACGCTCTGGATGTTATTGGCTTTGAGCACCGCCGCGTCGGTAGTGGGCAGGATCCCCTTCGTAGTCAGCCAGAAGTTGACCGCCAGATTCATCACCGCGTACCCCACAAACCCGGAAAATGCCGCCACGCCTTTGTTTTCGCGGGCCAGGCCCAGCGGAATGGCGATACAGAACATCACTGGCAGGAAGCTAAAGGCGAAGGAGCCGACCTTACTCATCCAGATAAAAATTGCCTGCAAGACCGGGTTGCCCAGAAAAGGGATCAGGGTAATGACATCGTTACTGCTGAGCGAGCTGCCGATGCCCAGCATGATCCCACAGAAGGAGAGCAGTGCCACGGGCAGCATAAAAGTTTTACCCAGTTGCTGGAAAAACTCCCACAGCGAGATTTTTTGTGCTGCTTTCGCCGTCATAAAACGACTCCTTTATTGTTAAAATAGATTTACCTGCCTCAGTGCTGCGAGAAGATAAAACGTTTTATCAAAGTTTAGTGCGCGCTAAATCACATTCTCAGGCTTTGGCAGAGGGTATAAAGATAACGTATTGATAAAACGTTTTACCGATCTCATTATCAGGGAGACACCCCACACATGGCTGTAGCGAAAAAAATTACTATCAACGACGTTGCGCTGGCGGCGGGTGTCTCTGTGAGCACGGTTTCACTGGTTCTGAGCGGGAAAGGGCGCATCTCCCCTGCGACGGGCCAGCGCGTCAACGAGGCGGTGGAGCAACTGGGGTTCGTTCGCAACCGCCAGGCATCGGCGCTGAGGGGTGGGCAAAGCGGGGTGATTGGCCTGATCGTCCGCGACCTGACGTCGCCGTTCTATGCCGAACTGACGGCGGGCCTGACGGAGGCGCTGGAAGCCCAGGGGAGGATGGTATTTTTACTCCATGGCGGCCGGGAAGCGGATCAGCTGCTCCAGCGCCTCGATATGCTGCTGACGCAGGGGGTGGATGGGGTGATCGTTGCCGGGGCCTCCGGGGTAAGCAATGAGCTGTGCGAGCGGGCGGCAGCCAAAGGGGTTCCGCTGGTGTTTGCCTCCCGCGCCAGCTATCTCGACGAAGCGGATACCCTGCGCCCGGACAACATGCAGGCAGCACAAATGCTGACCGAACATCTTATTCGCCGCGGCCATCAGCGAATTGCCTGGCTGGGCGGTAAAAGCTCCTCCCTGACGCGCGCCGAACGGGTGGGTGGCTACTGCGCGACGCTGATCAAATATGGCCTGCCGTTCCACAGCGAGTGGGTGGTGGAGTGTGAATCCCGCCACAAGCAGGCGGCGGAGGCGATCGGTAGCTTGCTGCGCGCCAGCCCCACCATCAGCGCCGTGATTTGCTATAACGACGTTATCGCCATGGGCGCCTGGTTCGGCTTAATCCGTGCCGGGCGCCAGAGCGGGGAAGGTGGGGTTGAAACCTTCTTTGGTCATCAGGTGGCGCTGGGCGCCTTTGCGGATGTGTCAGAGAACGCGCTGGACGATCTACCGATTGTCTGGGCCACCACCCCGGCGCGGGAAATGGGCTATACCCTGGCCGAGAGAATTATGCAGCGGATCGATAAAGCCGACGTGCAGGCGGGGCATCAGATTGTGTCGGCCCGCCTGGTGACGGTGAAATAACATTATCCATGCGGCGTGAGCGGGTTACGTTCCAGCCGCGCCTCCAGAGCCTCGACAAACTTGCGCACCTTAACCGGAATCAACCGCGACGTCGGGTAAACGGCCCAGACAGCCAGCGCTTCCGGCCTGGCATCCTCCAGCGCGATCCGCTCCACCAGGCCTTGTGCAAAGGCGGGCTCAAGGTACCAGCGGGACAGGTTGGCAATGCCCATGCCGCCCAGGCAGGCCTCAAAGATCGCCTCGATAGAATTCGCCGAAAACCGCCCCGATACTTTCTGTTTGCTTCGCTGTCCCCCCTGGTCGAACGTCCAGTGGGTGGTATCAGAGGTGGTTAAGCAGCTGTGCGCCGCAAGATCGCTGAGCGTTTTTGGATAGCCATGCTCCGTCAGATACGCTGCGCTGGCGCAGAGGTCTCGGGGGTTATCACAGAGGCGATGCGCCACCAGACGGTTGTCCCGCAGCGGGGCGATACGTAACGCCACGTCTATTCCTCTGCCGACAATATCAACCTGCTCATCGGTGGCGAGTAAATCGACCTGCAGGGCGGGATGCTGGCGCATAAAGTCGGGCAGCATCGGGGCGATGATTTTACGGCCAAACGCCGCCGAGGCGGTGATGCGAAGCCGCCCGGAAAGGGAGGCGCCATCAGGAAAAAGGTCGGCCAGGGCGTTGGTCTTATCTTCCAGCAGCGCCTGGGCATGGGGTAAAAAGATGGTGCCGTCGCTGGTGGGTGAAAGGGAGCGCGTGGTGCGGTGTACCAGCCGGACCCCCAGCTCCGCTTCCAGATTATTCAGGCATCGCGACGCCGCCATGGCGCTCATAGAGAGCCGACGCGCGGCACCCGCGAGACTTCCCGCTTTGATGGCTTCCACGAATACTTCCACATCTTCCAGTTTCATTATCTCGATTCTCGTTGTACTGGCCTATCAAATTACATATCTACACTAATTAGCGTTATAGCGCCATAGTCACTCCACATCCTGATAAAGAGTGAATTCGGAGTGAAGATGAAAAAGAGGACAACGGTTTTAGCGCTCAGCGGCCTGTTTTTGGCAGGATCCGTTTGGGCTGACGCACCCGCGCAGATTAAACAGCAGGTGCCGGGTTACTATCGCCTGGCGGTGGGGCAATATGAGGTGACGGCGCTTTTTGATGGCTACAACGATCTCTCGCCGTCGCTGTTAAAAGGGCTCTCGGCCGACAAAATTCGCGACCTGCTGGCGCAGCATAAGATTGATGCCGAGCGCATGCCCACCTCCTTTAACGCCTTTCTGGTGAATACCGGAAAACATCTGGTGATGATAGACAGCGGCGCGGGCCACTGCGTGCCGCAAACCGCAGGGCAATTAATTCCCAACATGCAAGCCTCCGGGTATCGTCCTGAGCAGGTTGATACCCTCTTCCTGACCCACCTCCACCTGGACCACGTCTGCGGCCTGAGCGATGCCGCGGGTAAGGCGCTATTCCCTAATGCCACGGTTTACGTGCCGCAGGCGGAAGCTGACTACTGGCTGGATCCGGCGAAAGAGGCCAGCGCCCCCGCCAATGCAAAAGAGTATTTCGCTATCGCCCAACACGCTCTGGCCTCCTATAAAGCGGCGGGACGCCTGAAAACCTTCGTGCCGCCCGCCTCGCCGATCCCTGAAGTCCAGACGGCCTACGCTCCCGGCCATACGCCCGGCAGCACGGTCTATCGTTTTGCCTCTGAGGGGAAAGGCATCAACTTTATCGGCGACCTGATCCACGCCCCTGCGGTGCAGTTCCCGCACCAGGAAGTGTCGATTCGCTTTGACGTGGATGCGAAAAAAGCCACCTCATCACGTGGGCAAGAGTTCAACGCCCTGGCAAAAGAGGGCGAATGGCTGGCGGCAGCGCACCTGGCGTTCCCGGGCATCGGGCACATTACCGCCAACGCTCAGGGTTACAACTGGAACCCGGCGATTTACGGCCCGTATCAACGTGCGGCCGACGTGCCATTGCTGAAATAAGACGAGGCGATCGCAATGAAAAGTTACACCGTAACAGCGAATGGTATCCGTCATTTTGTGGTTGAAGAGGGGGAAGGGGCGCCGGTGATCCTGCTCCATGGCTTTCCGGAAACGAACTATGCCTGGCGCTATCAAATTCCGGTTCTGTCGAAGCACTACCGGGTGATTGCTCCGGACTTGCGCGGGTATGGAGAAACGGATAAGCCGGCCTCCGGCTACGATAAACGCACTATGGCGCGGGATATCCTGGAACTGATGAATGCCCTGGGCCTGAAGAAAGTGGTGCTAGTGGGGCACGACCGCGGCGCGCGTGTCGCCACCCGCTTTGCGAAAGATTATCCGGAACGGGTGGATCGTCTGGTGGTGATGGATAATGTCCCGACGCGTATCGTGGCGCGGGATTTGAACGCCTCTATTGCCCGGGCGTACTGGTTCTTTCTGTTCCACCTGGTGCCCGATCTGCCGGAAGCCCTGATTGCCGGACGGGAGCATATCTGGCTACGCCACTTCTTCTCGGACTGGACTTACGATCCTTCTACCATCAGCGGCGAGGCGTTTGATACCTACGTCCGGGCCTATCAGGCACCCGGTGCCGTGCGGGGGGCGATGGCCGATTATCGCGCCAATGCAGAGGATGTGGCGCAAGATCTGGCGGACGCGGAGATCAAAATTGCCTGCCCGGTGATGTCGCTGTGGGGCAATGATTTTCACGCTGTCGGCAAGCTGTTCGATATGCAGAGCGTCTGGGCGGAAATGGCGGACGATCTGAGGGCGTATGGTATTGAAGAGTGCGGGCATCTGCCCCAGGAAGAGCAACCGGAGAAAGTGAACGCCCTGCTGATGGATTTCCTGACCGGCTGGAAAGGATGACTGGCAATAAAAAACCCCTCCGCAGAGGGGTTTTGCTGTTTACTGCTGAGGAACCGCAGGCGCTGGCGGAGCAGCCGGTGCTGGCGGAGCCGCAGGTTCATCCGGTACCGCCAGGTTCAGCGCCGGTACGCCAAACATGCCGACGAACTCCTCCAGCGGCATCTTCTGGCCATTCAGGGTCACCTGACCATTGCTGTACTGCAGGCTGGTGCCGATCACGTTATCTTCCACGGTGGTGATGCGGAACATCTGTCCCATCGCCGCCAGGCCTTTCACCTGCTGGCTGGCCAGCTTGCCGGCGTCATCTTCGTTATACCCTTCCAGCTTCGCAATCTGGGTCATGAACTCGGTCGCCATGTCCATCGGGATGGTCAGCTTGCTCTCCAGCGATTTCACGCTGCGATCCACTTCCTGCGCCAGGGTCTGCGCTTCACCGGTGGCGGTGGCGGGATCCTTCATGAACAACGACAGGTTGAAGTTGGTTTCGCCTTTGCTGTTTTTCCAGCTCAGCGGCGCGATAGTGACCACCGGCTCGCCTTTGAGCAGGATCGGCAGATTACCGAAGAAGGCTTCCGCCGCTTTCTGCTGATAGAGCGCCGGATTGTTGGTCATCAGCTCTTTATCCGCCAGCAGGGCCTGGCTTTGAGCGCGATACTGCTGGCTGAACTGGTGCCATGCCTGACCGTCAATATTGCCGATCTTCAGGGTCAGCTTGCCGGTACCCAGATCCTGATTCTGCACTTTCAGGCTCTTCAGGTTGTAATCCAGCTGGCTGTTGATGCTCTTGCCATCTTTGGAGAGATCCGCGGTGGCTTTCAGATCTGTGCCTTCCAGCACCGCCATCTCTTTGCCTTCAATGGCGATAGCCATTTTTTCGAGGGTCAGTTTCTGATCGCCGATGCGCTCGTCAAAACTGGTCAGACGGCTGTTGCCATCAATGTTCAGGTTATTGAAGGTCAGCTGGACTTTCTGATCGTACTCGTTCACCGCGTTGACCCGGCCGCTTGCCGCTTCACCTTTGAGCGAGACGTTTTTGCCGTCGCGATCGGCATCAAGCTGGAAGTTACCGCCGCTGAACGCTACCTGCTCGTCGCCATTCTCGTAATTCAGGGCTTTCAGGGCGATATCGGAACGGGTATCACCGGCATAGCTGATGCGCGTATTGACCTCAAAAGGTGACTCATTCTTCGCCAGATCGAACAGCGGCTTAGAGGCTTCGTTATTGACCAGGGTCGATTTGACCGAGGCCATAGAGGGGATGAGGTTGAAGGATTTCAGCTGGGCCAGCGGGAACGGACCGTGGTCGACATCTTCGTTCAGCACCAGGCTTTGTCCCGGTTGCAGCCACGGATTAGTGGTTCCTGCTACCGGCTTAACGACCATCTGCAGATGGCTGCTAAACACGCCGCGCTGATAATCCTGATAGCTCAGCTCCAGCCCGGCTTCCGGCGCGGTACGCTTAAGTTCACTGTTCGCCTGGGCCACCATCTCGCCCAGACGGCTCTCCAACTGTTTCCCGGTGTACCAGGCCGCGCCAGTCCAGACCAGCCCTAATGCAACAATAACGCCTGCAGCTATAACCGATTTTTTCATCGTGATTATCCATAAAATGAAACCGAGCGGTGAAAACCGCCCGGTGAGGTCATAAGGTTAGCAATAGCTTAGCAAAAATTGTTAAAAAATTCAGCAAGTCACTGGAGCTTGTTGAATACCCGCGCCAGACGCCCGACGCCGCTGACGCTAACCGGGGAATCATTCGCGGCAATAAAGGCCGACTCACCAGGCTTCAGCACCAGGCGCTCCTCGCCCTTGCTCAGTACCGCTTCACCCTCAACGCAGAAGAGAATAGCCGCGCTCTGCTGGGCAATACGGGTCTCTTCGCTGCTGAGATCGTGCAGGGAAAACGCAAAATCCTCCACCGGGATGGGGAAGTCCAGCTCTGCGCCGTTTTTCACCGGCTGGGTGAGCAGCTCAGCCGCCGGTTTCGCGACGAATTTGACGTTGGCCACCAGTTCAGGGATGTCGATGTATTTCGGCGTCAGTCCCGCACGAAGTACGTTATCGGAGTTAGCCATTACCTCCAGCGCCACCCCTTGCAGGTAGGCATGCGGCGTTTCGGCAAACAGGAACATCGCTTCGCCCGGCTCCAGTTTCACCACGTTCAGCAGCAGCGGGGAGAAGAGGCCGCTGTCGTCCGGGTAAAATTCTGAAATGACGCGGATGGTCTCCCACGGCTCACCCTGCTGGCTGTTCAGGGCCGCTTTAAGTACCGCCAGCGCACGGGATTTTTCGTCCCCCTGCATATTCAGCAGGCTGGCGAAGAGGTGGCTCAGGCGATCGGCATCCGGTTGCTCGAGGAAGTGGGCAATGGCGCTGTGCGCCCCGGCAACCGGCTGCAGCAGCGAAACGATCTCGGAGAACTCGCGGAAGGCGTTCATCGCCAGGAACGGCGTCAGGGCAAAGACCAGTTCCGGTTTGTGGTTCGGATCTTTATAGTTACGCTCGGCGGCGTCCAGCGGAATGCCTGCTGCGTTCTCTTTCGCAAAACCCGCTTCGGAGGCCTGCTTGTTCGGGTGAACCTGAATGGAGAGCGGCTGATCGGCGCAAAGTACCTTGAAGAGGAAAGGGAGTTCGCCAAAGCGTTCGGCGACGGCGCTGCCCAACAGCGTGGCTTTATCACCCTCGATAACGTCACGCAGGGAATGTTCGCCCTGGGCATCGGTAATTTTTGAGCTGCTCTTCGGGTGTGCCCCCATCCACAACTCTGCCATCGGCAGATTGTCCGGGTTGGCGATACCGTAGAGATCCGTTAACGCAGTTTTACTTCCCCAGGCGTAGTGCTGCACTGAGTTGATGAGTTTTTGCATTATCAAGCCCTGTTTCATATGTGGAATTATCTGCCCGTATTAAAGCAATAAACCGGGCGGATGTAACCTGCGCGCGGAAAAAGTCGTACTAGTCTCAGTTTTTGTTAAAAAATTGTGTAGGATAGGCTGACTCGCTTTTAAGCAGGGCAGCGGAACATCTGCTCTAAATAAACAGACCGAAGCAGTAAGTGAGAGATCAATGTCGAATAAACCCTTCCATTACCAGGATCCTTTCCCGCTGGCCAAGGATCAGACCGAATATTACCTGTTAACCCGCGACCACGTTTCTGTCTCTGAATTTGAAGGACAGGAGATCCTGAAAGTTGACCCGCAGGCCCTGACCTTACTGGCGCAACAGGCGTTCCACGATGCCTCGTTCATGCTTCGCCCGGCACATCAGCAGCAGGTGGCCGATATCCTCAGCGACCCGCAGGCCAGCGAGAACGACAAGTACGTCGCCCTGCAGTTCCTGCGTAACTCCGATATCGCGGCAAAAGGCATTCTGCCGACCTGTCAGGACACCGGCACCGCCATCATCATGGGTAAAAAAGGCCAGCGTGTCTGGACCGGTGGCGGCGACGAAGCGGCCCTGGCGCACGGCGTGTATAACACCTATATCGAAGACAACCTGCGCTATTCACAAAACGCCCCGCTGGATATGTATAAAGAGGTCAATACCGGCACCAACCTGCCGGCGCAAATTGACCTCTACAGCGTGGATGGCGACGAATACAAATTCCTCTGCATCGCCAAAGGCGGCGGTTCAGCGAACAAAACGTATCTCTATCAGGAGACCAAAGCGCTGCTCACGCCGGGCAAGCTGAAAAACTACCTGGTGGAGAAGATGCGTACTCTCGGCACCGCGGCGTGTCCGCCGTACCACATCGCCTTTGTGATCGGTGGCACCTCGGCGGAAAGCACCCTCAAAACCGTCAAGCTGGCCTCGACCAAATACTACGACAATCTGCCGACCGAAGGTAACGAGCACGGCCAGGCGTTCCGCGACGTCCAGCTTGAGCAGGAATTGCTGGTGGAAGCCCAGAACCTCGGCCTTGGCGCCCAGTTTGGCGGCAAATATTTCGCCCACGACATCCGCGTGATCCGTCTGCCGCGCCACGGCGCGTCCTGCCCGGTGGGGATGGGCGTCTCCTGTTCGGCGGACCGCAACATTAAAGCTAAGATTAACCGCGACGGCATCTGGATTGAGAAACTGGAAAACAACCCAGGTAAGTACATTCCGGAAGCGCTGCGGAAAGCGGGCGAGGGCGAGGCGGTACGCGTTGACCTGAACCGTCCGATGAGTGAGATCCTGGCCCAGCTTTCTCAATACCCGGTCTCCACCCGTCTGTCGCTGAACGGCACCATTATCGTGGGCCGCGATATCGCCCACGCGAAGCTGAAAGAGCGTCTGGATAATGGCGAAGGGCTGCCGCAGTACATTAAAGATCACCCGATCTACTATGCGGGCCCGGCAAAAACCCCGACCGGCTATGCCTCCGGCTCCTTAGGGCCAACCACTGCCGGGCGTATGGACTCCTACGTCGATCAGCTCCAGGCCAACGGCGGCAGCATGATCATGCTGGCGAAGGGCAACCGCAGCCAGCAGGTGACGGACGCCTGCCACAAGCACGGCGGCTTCTACCTCGGCAGCATCGGCGGCCCGGCCGCGGTACTGGCGCAGGGCAGCATCAAGAGCCTCGAGTGCGTGGAGTACCCGGAGCTGGGTATGGAAGCGATCTGGAAAATCGAAGTGGAAGACTTCCCGGCGTTTATCCTCGTGGATGACAAAGGCAACGACTTCTTCAAACAGATCCAGTCCTCCCAGTGTTCGGCCTGTGTGAAGTAGTTTGAAAACCCTGCCGGGTGGCGCAGCGCCACCCGGCAAAGCCCGGCAAAAAAGAGCGCACAAAGCGCCATACCCTTTTTCTTATCTCATCAATACTTGTTTCTTTGAGCTGTGAGCAATCCACTTCAGTGTTATCAAGGAGAAAGTATGACCACCTCACGCAGTGAGAAAGATTCGATGGGTGCCATCGACGTTCCTGAGGACAAACTCTGGGGCGCACAAACCCAGCGTTCACTGGAACATTTCCGTATCTCCACTGAAAAGATGCCGGTCTCGTTGATCCAGGCCCTGGCGCTGACCAAACGCGCCGCGGCGAAGGTCAACCAGGATTTAGGCCTGCTCTCCGGGGAGAAAGCTAACGCCATTATCGCCGCCGCCGATGAAGTGCTGGCGGGGAAACATCCCGATGAATTCCCGCTCGCCATCTGGCAGACCGGCTCCGGTACCCAGAGCAACATGAACATGAACGAGGTACTGGCGAACCGCGGCAGCGAACTGCTCGGCGGGGTGCGCGGCATGGAGCGCAAGATCCATCCCAACGACGACGTCAACAAAAGCCAGAGCTCCAACGATGTCTTCCCGACGGCGATGCATGTGGCGGCGCTCATCGCCCTGCGCGAACAGCTCATCCCGCAGCTGAACGTGCTGAAGCAGACCCTCAATGACAAAGCCCTGGCCTTTGCCGATATCGTCAAAATTGGTCGTACCCATCTGCAGGACGCCACGCCCCTGACCCTGGGCCAGGAGATCTCCGGCTGGGTGGCGATGCTTGACCACAACCTGCGCCATATCGAACACAGCCTGCCGCACCTGGCGGAGCTGGCGCTGGGTGGCACCGCAGTGGGCACCGGGCTCAATACCCATCCGGAATACGCGGTACGGGTGGCTGAAGAGCTGGCAAACATCACCGGACAGCCGTTTGTCACCGCGCCGAACAAGTTCGAGGCGCTGGCGACCTGTGATGCGCTGGTGCATGCCCACGGGGCGCTGAAAGGGCTGGCGGCCTCGCTGATGAAAATCGCCAACGACGTGCGCTGGCTGGCTTCCGGGCCGCGCTGCGGCATCGGCGAAATCAGCATCCCGGAGAACGAGCCGGGCAGCTCCATCATGCCGGGTAAAGTCAACCCGACCCAGTGCGAAGCCATGACCATGCTCTGCTGTCAGGTGATGGGCAATGACGTGGCGGTGAACATGGGCGGGGCCTCGGGCAACTTTGAGCTGAACGTCTACCGTCCGATGGTGATCCATAACTTCCTCCAGTCGGTGCGTCTGCTGGCGGACGGGATGGAGAGCTTTAACGAGCACTGCGCGGTAGGCATTGAGCCGAATCGCGAGCGCATCAGCCAGCTGCTCAACGAGTCGTTAATGCTGGTGACGGCGCTCAATACCCATATCGGCTATGACAAGGCGGCGGAAATCGCCAAAAAAGCGCACAAGGAGGGGCTGACCCTGAAAGCCTCCGCCCTGGCGCTGGGGTATCTCACCGAGGCCGAGTTCGACAGCTGGGTCCGCCCGGAAGAGATGGTCGGCAGCCTGAAATAGTTACTCCGCCACGTAGAGGTGCAGCCGCGGGATAATCAAGCGCAGCGGCTGTGCCTGCGGCTTATAACGGTGCTGAACGTTATCCGCATCGTAATTGAGCAGCTCACCAATATCGGGTATCACCGCCCCCTGATCGGCATCGTAAAGGGCGATCAGCGGCGTCGGGCAGGCGTATTGCACCTGCTTTTGCTGCCCGGCATACCAGACGCGGGCGATTGGCTGCACTTTTACCGGCCGCTTGATCTTCAGCCGCGCCTCTGCAGGCAGAGAGTGAATGGCCGTATATTCTGCCTCCAGCCGCTCCACCCACTGATCCCGTGACCAGGGCGCTACGGCGCGCGGCGACTTGAGGCTTTTCTCCAGCATCGCCAGCACCTCATCGCGGGTGAAATTTTTGATGATGTGCTTATTGGCCCAGCCGAAGCGCAGGGTGGCGGGATGGTTAATCACCGTTAACGTGCGATAGGCGTTGAGGGTGATCAAACCCGGCAGTTGGTGATGCACCCACTCAAAACGGGCGGCGGGGGCCAGACCTGACTCCTCGGTGACGATTTTTTCAAATTCCGCCTTTAAGGCATTAATAGTCGCAATGCGGGCGGTGATTTGTTCCCGGTGCGCGGCGTCGCTCTGCAGGCAGATCACCCCCGGCAGGCGCACGGCGGCCTTGCTGCTGCGATTCTCGGATTGCTGCTGGATAAAGAGGTGACGATAGTGTTGCAGCGCCATCGTCAGCGCCTCCTGGCCGAGGTGCTGCTTCACCGTAATGGCGTTGAGCGGATCGTGTTCGGCGCCTTTGGCGACGTCCGGCAGGGAGAAGACGCGCCCGGCTAGCAGGCGACAGGCCTGGAGTTCGGGGGTTAACTGCGCCAGCTCGTGCTCCATCTGGCGAAAGGTTGAGTTTAAGCGTTCGATAAGATCGTAAGTTGCCATAGCACACCACATTAGTTACAACATACTATATGTATAGCACAGCACGCCGGGTCAGGCCAGCGTGCGGTTTAGGTCAGTCAGGGATGGGCAGGGCGATATGATGCCAGACGGGCCAGTTGAAGCAGAAACGGGCGCCGCCGAGGTCGCTGGCTTCGCAGCTGACGTCCCCCCCCAGCGCCTGGGCGATAGAGTGGACGATCGCCAGCCCCAGGCCGCAGCCGCCGGTGGCGCGGTCCCGGCTCGGGTCGAGTCGGACAAAAGGCTCAAATACCCGCTGGCGGGCCTCTGGCGCAATGCCCGGACCATCATCTTCCACCGACAAACTGGCGCGGCTGCCGTTTAGCGTCAATGCGATCCGCAGCTGGTTATCGCTGTAGCGCAGGGCGTTGTTGACCAGGTTATCCAGCACCCGCTCCATCAAACGCATATCCAGCGCGCCGTAATCGCCGTCCACGCTGCTGATCAGCAACGTGCGCTGCGGGTTGACGCTCTGCACATCCTCCACGTAGCTGCGCAGCCATGCAGGCAGATCCGGGGTGGTGAGCTTAAGTTCGTTCTGCGGTCGGTCGAGGCGGGCATAGGTCAGCAGCTCCTCAATCAGCGCCTCGAGCTGGCTGATATCGCGATTCAGCGCCTGCGACTCTGTTTCGGTCAGGTTTTCACTCATCTCCAGCCGGTAGCGCAACCGTACCAGGGGGGTGCGCAGCTCGTGGGCGATACCGTCGATCAGCTGTTTTTTGCTGGCGATGAGGGCGTTGATATTGTCAGCCATCTGGTTAAAGGCCACCCCCAGCCGCTCAAAGCTGGAGCCGCTGTCGAAGTGGATCCGCTCGGTCAGATGCCCGTCGCCGAAACGCTGGGCGGCGGCCTCGAGGCGCAGCATGTCCTGCCAGTGGGGGCGCATCCAGATAAACACCGGGAAGGCGAGCGAAATGGCGATAAAGGCCAGCAGGGCGATATCCAGCAGGCGCATCTGATGCAGGAAGTAGAGATACGGCACCGGGCCGACCGCCAGGACGTAATGGCTGCGCGGAATACGCTGAATAAAGGTGTACTGATCGTCCAGCGCCACGATATCGCCTTCGCGAAGCCGCTGCATGGTCGGGGCATCCAGGGTGTATTTCTTCAGTGGCTCGATGCGCAGTTTGAATGAGAGGTTCAGATCCAGCTCTTTGATGGTGCGCGCCCAGTCGTGAGGGGGGATCTCACGCAGTTCACTGCGCATCAGATAGAGCGAGCTTTTCATCAAATCATCCAGCGACTGTCTGCCTGCCCGCTCGGCGGTGAACTTATAGACCAGCCCAACCAGCATGGTCATCACCAGGAAGCAGACGAACAACAGAAGGTAAAACTGCACAAACAGTTTTTTCATGAAATATCACCCAGCTACAACGCGTTAAAGAGGCTGCCCGAACGTAAGATTGACTCGCTAAGAGCGGGCATCGCCTACTTTACGCAATGGGCTGCCGCATGGCATAGCGAATGTTGAAGGTTTTGCCTTGTTTCATGACGTCCGCTTGCACATGCCAGGCGTCTTCTATCAGAGCAGGGGTCAGCACCGCATCAGGCGGACCGCTGGCTATCACGCTGCCGGATTTCAGCAGTACCAGCCGGTGGCAGTAGTTGGCGGCGAGATTCAAATCGTGAAGGGCCACCACCACCGTAATAGGCAGCTGCGTAATCAGCGTCATCAGCTCCAGCTGATACTCAATATCCAGATGGTTGGTCGGCTCATCGAGGATCAGCAGCCGTGGCTGCTGGGCCAGGGCGCGGGCGATCTGGCAGCGCTGTCTCTCTCCGCCGGAAAGCTGCCGCCACAGCCGGTGACGCAGCCCGGCAAGTTTCATCAGGCGGATAGCGTGCTCAACCGCCTGGTCGTCCTTTTCACTCCAGCCAAAAAGCCCCCTGCGGTGCGGCGTGCGCCCCAGCCGGACAATCTGCTCCACGCAGAGATCGCCATCCACTCCGGCATGCTGGGGAACAAAGGCCAGCTGTTTGGCCCGATCTCTCACGGAGATTTTATTGAGCGGGGTGCCGTTCAACTGAATATGGTGCGCATGACGGGGGAGTAACCCGGCCAGACAGCGCAGCAGCGTCGATTTTCCCGAGCCGTTCGGGCCTAACAGACCGACAATTTCACCCGCCTCCAGGTGCAGATTGATGTTGTTCAGCACCTGGCGGGACTGGAAGGTGACCTGCAATCCGCTTAATGAAAGGGTCATACGTTTTTCTCCCGGCTGCGATAGAGCAGAACCACAAAGGCAGGCGCGCCGACTAACGCGGTGACCACGCCAATGGGCAGGACCTGATGGGTGATAAGCGTGCGGGAAACCACATCGGCGAGGATCATGAAATGACTCCCGATCAGGAAGGTCAGGGGAATTGAGCGGCGATGCCCGGGGCCGCACAGCATCCGGGTAACGTGCGGGATCACCAGCCCGACAAACCCCACCGCGCCAATGATACTGACCATTACCGCCGTCACCAGCGCGCAGGTGAGCAGCAGGATAATGCGCACCAGGGTGACCGGCACGCCGAGGGTAGTGGAGACTTCATCGCCAAAGGTGAAGGTATCCAGCGCTCGTGAAAAGGCGAAGATCACCATAGATCCGGCCAGCACGACCACCAGAGCCAGGATAGCATCCGGCCAGCGAACCCCGCTCAGGCTGCCCAGCAGCCAGAACATCACGCTGCGCGACTGCTCGGCATTGGCGGAGGTACTGACAATGTAGGCGGTCAGGGCGTTAAAGAGCTGCGTCCCGGCGATGCCCGCCAGCAATATTCGTGGCGGGCTGTCGGTCATGCCGTGGGTGATGAGCATGATAAGCCCGAACGCGCAGCAGGCGCCGATAAAGGCGCCGCCGCTGATGCCCAGCGAGCTGCCGCCAATACCCAGCAACATCACACAGACGGCCCCCAGCGACGCACCGGAGGAGATCCCCAGCAGATAGGGCTCCGCCAGCGGGTTTCGCAGGATGGCCTGCATTACCAGGCCGCAAAGCGCCAGACCCCCTCCGCTGCAGGCGGCCATCAGGGCCCGGCTCATGCGGTACTGCCAGACAATGCCCTCCTCAACCTGGGGCAGCAGATAGCTACCAAGCCCCAGACCGTTGAGAATGGCTTTACCTGCGTTCGCATACGACACCGGCATATCCCCGACGGTGGCAGCGAAAACCAGCATCAACGGCAGCGTCACTATCCCGACGGCCATCAGGCTATGCTGCCGCCAGCGCGGCAGGGTAAAGGGGGCGCGGAGAATCATGATACTCATTGTTCAGCCTGGAACGTTGCCAGTTTCTCGCCGATCGCCTCAACGGCATCGACATTACGCAGGGAGGGGTTAAGTGACATTGCGGGCACCACCACGATCTGCCCCTTTTTCACGGCGGGGATGTTTCGGGTCACCGGATCGTCGTTTAAAAAGGCCTTTTTAACCGCCACATCATCCGCAGGGTAGAGACGGCGGGACATCTCAGCGATGACGATCACGTCAGGCTGCGCCTGGGCGATATGCTCCCAGGTCACGGCAGGCCATTCGTCATGGGAATCAATGATGTTTTTCAGCCCAAGCGTGTGGCTTATCCACCCCGGCGCGCCGTAATCGCCAGCCACCCAGGGATCGCCTTTCAGACGGCTGCTGGAGAACCAGAACACCACTTTCAGGGGACGAGTCTGTTTCGCGGCAGCACGGGCCTGCGCCTGCTGAATACGCTGTTTCAGCGCCTCGTTAAGCGCATTACCCTGCGGCTGGACGTCGAAAATGGTCGCCAGTTCATCGATTTCGCGTTCGATTTCGGTGATGGAAAACGGTGTGCTCCGCGCCCCGTCACCGTTCGAGCTGTCGGTGACGCTTTTGCCGATGCAGTCGGAAGGGGAGATCCAGGTCGGGATCCCCAGTGTGGCGAACTGTTCCCGGGTGCCCGTTTCCCCCTGCGGCCCGATATGCCAGTGATACTGGGCCAGCACCAGATCAGGACGCTCCGCGGTGACCGCTTCAAAGGAGGGGGCGTTATCCGCCAGCTTTTTCAGCCCGTTACCCTGTTTTGCCAGCGCATCTGGCAGAGGGCCAAACCAGACCGAGGTCGCGCCGATCTTCTTTTCGAGCCCCAGCGCCAGGAGCAATTCCGTCTCGTGTTGCCCCACCGTCACTACCCGCTGCGGGGCCTGAGTAAAGGTCTCCTTAATGCCGCAGTTCTCTACCGTCAGCGGATAAACCGTGGCGGCGACTACCGGCTGCACGAATAAAGTTAGGACAAAAGCCAGCGCCCTGTTTTGATTAAACACGTTCTCACCCTCATAAGTGTTATGTTATAACATAATACATATTATGCGGGCGGGCGCAAAAGGTTAATCATCAGGGGTAAAAATGGGCGGCTGTCGCCCCTGTTATACGTCCCAGGCGTGGGGCGCGAAAAGGTAGCCTTTGTTACGCACGGTTTTAATGCGGAACGGTTCGGTAGCGTTATCCAGCAGCTTCTTGCGCAGGCGGGAGATGGCCACGTCCACGCTGCGGTCCAGGCCATCGTAGCTGACGCCGCGCAGGTTTTTCAGCAGCGCGTCCCGATCCATAATCTGCCCGGCATGGGTTGCCAGCTCCCACAGCAGGTCGAAATCGGCCGTCGACAGCGCCACCTGCTCGCCGGAAAGCAGCACCTGGCGATTGACCGGATCGATGGAGAGTGTGCCAAAACGCAGCGCCTTGTGCGGGGTGAGCTGCGGGGCCGGGGTGTCGCTGGATGCAGCAACGTGCTGGCGCAGATGCAGGCGCACGCGTGCAAGGAGTACAGCCGGAGGGGTGGTTTTGAGGATGTAGTCGTTTGCCCCCATCTCCAGGGACAATATGTGGTTCATGTCGCTGTCGAGGGAAGTAAGCAGCACAATCGGCCCGTTCCAGCGGGCGCGCAGATCCCGGCACAGGGTCATGCCATCTTTACCCGGTAGCATAATATCCAGCAGCACCAGATCGGGTTTTTCCCGCGCCACCACCTCTTCTGCGCGGTCGCCGCGCGGTTCGACGATGACCTCAATATCATGTTTACCCAGATAAGCGGCGATCAACTGACCGACTTCAGGTTCATCCTCAACGTATACGATCTTGTTCATAGCAAGGCTGTGTCTACGGAAAACGCCAACATACACCGCGCAACCTTAACCTTCCATTAATCATTCGCAAAATGTTGCCGTTCCGTTATGCTGCCCGACATTGTTATTGTCTTGTTAAGGGGGAATGGATGGGGCTGGTAATAAAAGCGGCGTTAGGTGCGCTGGTGGTGTTACTGATTGGGGTACTGGCGAAAAGCAAAAATTATTACATTGCCGGGTTGATTCCGCTGTTTCCCACCTTTGCCCTCATTGCCCACTATATCGTCGCCTCGGCGCGGGGTATTGAGGCGCTGCGGGCGACCATCGTGTTTGGCATGTGGTCGATTATTCCCTATTTTCTCTATCTGCTTTCGCTCTGGTACTTCACCGGCATGATGCGTTTGCCGCTGGCGCTGGGCGGGGCGGTACTCTGCTGGAGCCTCAGCGCCTGGGTGTTAATTTTCTGCTGGAGCCGCTTTCACTAACGTAAAGGACGCCCGCCATCCACGCCAAAGGATCGGCCCGTGACGTAGCAGCTGGTCAGAATATAGTCGATTAAATCAATCACCTCTTTTTCTCCCGGGGCGATTTTCATCAGGGACTTATTCAGCGCCTTCTGACGATAGTCGGCATCGTCATGTTCATTAAACATAATCAGCGACGGGGCGATGGCGTTGACTTTCACCTCCGGGGCCAGCTTGCGGGCAAACGAGCGGGTCATGTTATCCAGCGCGGCTTTGCTGGCGGCGTAAGCAATGTGCTTATCGCTGCCGCGCTCAACCACGTAGTCGGTAAAGTGGATGATGTCGCTGGCGGCATGGCCGTGGCCGCGCAACAGCCCTTGTAGAGCGTGGTTGAGCAGGTAAGGGGCATGGACGTGGATCTGCAACATGCAGGAGAGCGTGTCGCTTAGCGAGTGTTCCGGGGATTCCGCCATCCATGCGCTGGCATTATGAATAATGGCGCGTAACCCGGTGGTTTCCGCTTTTACCTGGTCGGCAAAGGCCAGAATGCCCTCGTCAGAGGAAAAATCCGCCTGAATACAGGTTGCACCCGCCTCGCACAGGGTCTCGATCGCCGGGTATTTTGTGCGATAGCTGACAATGACAGGCTGGTGAAGATTCAAGAAATGGTGGGCAAGCGCGAGGCCGATACGACGACCTCCGCCAGTAATCAGGATCGGGAGCGGTTTTGCCTGTCCCATCGTTTTCTCCTTATCCGTTCGACGATGGGACGCGGTTGCTTATCCCATCAACATCCACGTTGCCGGTAATGCGGCAACCAGTAATAAGCCAATCAGCACGATTTCACGGCGCTTCAGCGCGTGCTGGAGCTGGTGCGTGCGACGGGCATAAATAAACACCAGCAGTCCCGGCGCATAGAGCACGACGGAGAGCAGCAGATGCATCGGTCCGGAGGCATACAGCAGCCATAAGCCGTAAATACAGGCGCCCATCCCCACGACGGTATGCATCGGTCGGGTAGCTATTTTTAACAAATATGCGCCCACCAGGAAATAGGGTACCAGAATCATCTCGGAGGCGATGGTTAACAACGTGTTATAGTCTGAACCTGTGAGCCAGATCAGCACCAGACAGATCTGCACGCTGATGTTGGTCAACCATAGCGACGCGGACGGCGCATTGTTTTTGTTCTGCTGCGCAAATAGACGCGGGAAGGCTTTATGGGTTGCGGCCAGGAACGGCACTTCTGCCGCCATAATGGTCCAGCTCAGATAGGCGCCGCATACGGAGACGATCAGACCGGCGGCAATCACTACCTCGCCCCAGGAACCCATCATTTTCACCATCAGGCCCGCCATCGAGGGGTTACGCATCTCCGCCAGCTCCGGACGCGCCACCACGCCCAGCGAGAGCAGGGTGACCAGTAGATAGACCCCTAATGCGGCCAGTACGGCCAACAGCGTGGCGCGGCCAACATCGTGCTTATTGCGCGCCCTGGCCGAGACAACCACCGCGCCTTCCACCCCGATAAAGACCCACAGGGTGATCAGCATGGTGTTTTTCACCTGCTCCCAGACCGGGACACCCAGCGCCACGCCGGAAAAGTCCATGCTGAAGAGATCGAGACGAAACGCAATAAACGCCAGCACGATAAAGAGCCCCAGCGGCACCAGCTTCGCAAGCGTTGCGACCAGGTTGATACTGGCCGCGGTCTGGACGCCGCGCAGTACCAGGAAATGCACGATCCACAGCAGCACCGAGGAGCCGACAATGGATTGCCAGGTATTGCCATCGCCAAAGAGCCGAAGTTCAGGGGAGTCGGTAAAGAAACTCAGCGCAGAGAAGACGATCACCAGATAAGAGACGTTGGCGATCACCGCGCACAGCCAGTAGCCCCAGGCGGAACAGAAACCCACCAGCTCACCAAAGCCTTCACGGGCGTAGGTAAAAATACCGCCGTCGAGGTCGGGACGAATGCGCGTCAGCAGCAGCATGGCGAAGGCCAGCAGCAGGATCCCGATGCCGGTGATCCCCCAGCCGATAAGCAGCGCAGACGGGCTGGCGACGGCCGCCATATTCTGCGGCAGACTGAATACACCCGCACCGAGCATGGAGCTTAAAACAAGCGCAGTCAAAGCGCTCAGGCCAAGTTTCTTTTCCATTGGCATCCTGTTTAAAAAGGGGTCGGTTCCAGAATAATTATTTCGTCGAAGCGCATAAAAATGGTGAATAACGCTAAGGCGCGGGATTTTACGGAGTGTTACGAACGCATGCAATGAGGAAGGGCCGAATTGTGGCGGTAAAGCGAAAAAAAAGGCGGCATAACGCCGCCTGAGTGAAACAGGTTACTTATTTGTACAGGTCAGCGCTGATGGTCATGTTATTACCGCGCTCCTGCCACTGGCGGGTGATGTGGTAATACTTGGCCCCTTTCTTCGCCGCACGCTTCGCCACCTGGTAAGAAATTTCGGTCATGTTGCCGTAGTTACCGGTGAATTTGATGCTGTCGAACGGAATCATCTGCGCGGCAGTGGCGTTGTTCAGCTCTTCAATTTTGGTGCCGTCGTTGAGAGTAACGCTGTAACGACCGCCTTTGGTGGTTTGGGTTTCAAAGAAACGACCCACACCAGCAACGCTGGCGCCTGGTGCAGCGCTGGTTGCCACGCCCGGGATTTCCACTTTCTTCGCTTCTTCGCCGCCTTTGGCAATGGCTGCGCGACCGGCATCAGAGTCAGCCGGGATAGCATCCGGACTCTGCAGGACACGTTTTTTCGCGTCTTTTTTATAGATGTAAGCAGTGATGCGCTGGTTACCGCCCTGGTTAGCATCGATCTGGCGAACGATGTAGTAGGCGTCAGCCCCTTTCGCTTTAGCGGCTTTGGTGATGGCGTCGTTCACTTCCGGCTGGCTGCGGTAGAAGCCCTGAATGGTGACGGTATCATACGGCTCAAGCAGAACGGCCTGATCTTTAGGCAGTTCCATCACACCGTTAATGACACGGTTTTTCACCTCTTCCGCTTTCGGGGCATCGGCTTTATAGAGCGCAACGGTGACGCGCTGGTTGCCGCTGCTGCCGTATTCGGAGTTATCCACGACGTAGAATGCGGCGGCGCCCTCTTTATCGGCACGTTTGGAGGCGGCATTAACTGCATCGCCAATTGCGTTAAAACGACCTACGATCGTAACGTGATCGTAAGGTTTCGTTGCAGCCGCTTGCTCCGGCGTTAACTCTGTCGCGGCATTGGCAGACAGAGCGGTCGCAGCAAGGAGTGCGGACGCCAGGAGAGTGTTCTTAAGCTTCATAAAAATAATCCTTCGCCTTACGCAAACCAGGTACTGGTGTAGTTGTTAATTTGAAAACGTTGACGATTATTGCATTTAACACCCTCTGCTGTCTGCGCCATTTTTTGCGGTACCCGGCAAGGTGACGATCAATTTCCATAACCTTTAGAGATATGTTGAAAAAATACCCGTTTGACCACTAAAACTAATAAAGCATATAACTTTCACAAGTTGATTTAATGTTAATAAGTTGTTTCTGGCTGGCGCTATATCGTGTTTTTACCGCTTCGACTGAGCTAAACATCGGCCCTGACGAAGAAATAAAGGCAGATATGCCTGTCAGAGATGCAGATCACTTATTTTTGACAGTTAAAGACATAAAAAGTGTTTTCTTGCTGTGGATCACAGGCGGTATTTTCAGTAGGTTATAGAAAGTTTGTTACTGTTTTATTTTCTGCGGATATGCGTGAGTAGCAGGTTAACGCCTGTTACCGTCGTTATATATCCGTGATGAATATTCGACAAACCATCATCAAAAACCGATGGAAGGGATTACTATGCGTATTGGGGTACCAAGAGAACGGTTTGCCAATGAAACCCGTGTAGCAGCGACACCAAAAACGGTGGAACAGCTGCTGAAACTGGGTTTTACCGTCGCGGTTGAAAGCGGCGCAGGCAAGCTGGCAAGTTTCGATGACGAGGCGTTTGTTCAGGCGGGCGCAGAGATTGTAGACGGCGCAAACGTCTGGCATTCGGACGTCATTCTGAAGGTCAATGCACCAGAAGAGGATGAAATTGCGCTGCTCAATCCGGGCACCACGCTGGTGAGCTTCGTCTGGCCAGCCCAGAATCCGGAGCTGATGGAGAAGCTGGCGGCGCGCGGCGTCACCGTCATGGCGATGGACTCTGTGCCGCGTATCTCGCGTGCGCAGTCGCTGGATGCCCTGAGCTCAATGGCGAACATCGCCGGCTACCGCGCCATCGTCGAGGCGGCGCATGAGTTTGGTCGCTTCTTTACCGGCCAGATCACCGCTGCGGGTAAAGTCCCACCCGCGAAAGTTATGGTGATTGGCGCAGGCGTTGCCGGTCTGGCCGCCATTGGTGCGGCGAACAGCCTCGGCGCAATCGTTCGTGCTTTTGATACCCGTCCGGAAGTAAAAGAACAGGTGCAGAGTATGGGCGCCGAGTTCCTGGAACTGGACTTCAAAGAAGAGGCGGGCAGCGGCGACGGCTACGCCAAAGTGATGTCCGAAGCCTTTATTAAAGCCGAGATGGCGCTGTTCGCTGCCCAGGCGAAAGAGGTGGACATCATTGTCACCACTGCGCTCATTCCGGGCAAACCGGCACCGAAACTGATCACCCGCGAAATGGTCGACTCCATGAAGGCCGGTAGCGTGATCGTCGATCTGGCCGCGCAAAACGGCGGCAACTGCGAATACACCGTTCCGGGTGTGGTCACCACCACCGCTAACGGCGTGAAGGTGATCGGCTATACCGATCTGCCGGGCCGTCTGCCAACCCAGTCCTCCCAGCTCTACGGCACCAACCTGGTGAACCTGCTGAAGCTGCTCTGCAAAGAGAAAGACGGCACGATCACCGTTGATTTCGAGGACGTCGTCGTGCGTGGCGTCACCGTGGTCCGCGAGGGTGAGATCACCTGGCCGGCACCGCCGATTCAGGTTTCCGCGCAGCCGCAGGCCGCCGCCAAGGCTGCTCCAGCCCCGAAAGAGCCTGAAAAACCTGCTTCGCCGTGGCGTAAGTACGCCTTGATGGCGCTGGCCATTATCCTCTTTGGCTGGCTGGCAGACGTTGCGCCGAAAGAGTTCCTCGGCCATTTCACCGTCTTTGCGCTCTCCTGCGTGGTAGGTTACTACGTGGTGTGGAACGTTTCCCATGCGCTGCATACGCCGCTGATGTCGGTTACCAACGCCATCTCCGGGATCATCGTGGTCGGAGCATTATTGCAGATTGGTCACGGCGGCTGGGTCAGTTTCCTGAGCTTTATCGCGGTACTGATCGCCAGTATCAATATTTTCGGTGGTTTCACCGTGACTCAGCGCATGCTGAAAATGTTTCGTAAGGGATAAGGGGTAACCTATGTCTGGAGGATTAGTTACCGCTGCATACATTGTTGCCGCGGTCCTGTTTATTTTCAGCCTCGCGGGGCTTTCAAAACATGAAACGTCGCAGCAGGGCAATAACTTTGGTATCGCCGGGATGGCGATTGCGCTGATTGCCACGATTTTCGGACCGGACACCGGCAACGTCGCGTGGATCCTGGTGGCGATGATCATCGGTGGTGCGATTGGTATTCGTCTTGCCAAACGCGTTGAAATGACCGAGATGCCGGAACTGGTGGCGATCCTGCACAGTTTCGTCGGTCTGGCCGCGGTGCTGGTTGGCTTTAACAGCTACCTCTATCACGAACCGGGTATGGAGCCGATTCTGGTTAATATCCACCTGACTGAAGTGTTCCTTGGCATCTTCATCGGGGCGGTAACCTTTACCGGTTCTATCGTGGCCTTCGGTAAGCTGCGCGGCAAGATCTCCTCTAAACCGCTGATGCTGCCAAACCGTCATAAGCTGAACCTCGCCGCGCTGGTGGTGTCGTTTCTGCTGATGGTGGTCTTCGTGCGCACCGACAGCGTGGGCTTGCAGGTACTGGCGCTGCTGGTGATGACCATCATCGCGCTGGCATTTGGCTGGCACCTGGTGGCCTCTATCGGGGGGGCCGATATGCCGGTGGTGGTTTCCATGCTGAACTCCTACTCCGGTTGGGCGGCGGCGGCGGCGGGCTTTATGCTGAGCAACGACCTGCTGATCGTCACCGGTGCGCTGGTGGGTTCAAGCGGTGCGATCCTCTCCTACATCATGTGTAAGGCGATGAACCGCTCGTTTATCAGCGTGATCGCCGGGGGCTTTGGTACCGACGGACAGACCTCCGGCGGTGACGAAGAGGTGGGTGAGCATCGTGAAATCAGCGCCGAAGAGACTGCCGACATGCTGAAAAACTCGCATACGGTCATCATCACCCCAGGCTACGGCATGGCGGTGGCGCAGGCGCAGTATCCGGTTGCGGAAATCACCGAACGTCTGCGTGCTCGCGGCATTAAGGTGCGCTTCGGTATTCACCCGGTTGCCGGGCGTCTGCCGGGCCACATGAACGTGCTGCTGGCAGAGGCGAAAGTGCCTTACGATATCGTGCTGGAGATGGATGAGATCAACGACGACTTCTCCGACACCGATACCGTGCTGGTCATCGGCGCCAACGATACCGTCAATCCGGCGGCACAGGACGATCCGAAGAGCCCGATCGCCGGTATGCCGGTTCTGGAAGTGTGGAAGGCGCAGAATGTTATCGTCTTCAAGCGCTCCATGAACACCGGTTACGCTGGTGTACAGAACCCGCTGTTCTTTAAAGAGAACACCCACATGCTGTTTGGCGATGCCAAAGCCAGCGTGGATGCGATCTTAAAAGCGCTCTAAGCCTCTCTTATCCACAGTGAATAAACCGCCCAACAGGGCGGTTTTCTTATTTCTGCCGCCAACGTATTCCATCTGTCTATACTTTTAACTTTGTGTGAAGGGAGGAGAGATAATGCGGTTTTTGTCCCACTTCGATTTTCTGGCGCTCATAATGACCCCCACGTTCTGGATTGGCTTCGGTACCGTGGTGGTGGTGACGCTTCTGGTTTACTGGCTGTTAAAGCGCATCATCACCTTTGTACACAAGGGGATCACCAACTGGGGCGATAAACATCCCACCACACGCCGGATGCAGCTGATCCTCACCGAGATGCTGAACAGAACCAGCCGGGTCATGCTCTTTGTGGTCGCTTTTCTTATCAGCCTGCGCTTCGTGGAACTTCCTGACCGCCTCTCCGGCACCCTCAGCCACGCCTGGTTCCTCGTGCTGGCGATTCAGGTGGCGCTCTGGATGGATCAGGGGGTGGTCTCCTGGCTGCGACACGTTATGCTGGCGCCGGGAAACCATAAAAACCCGGTCACTCTGGTGATCACCGGCCTGATCCTGCGGGCGATTGTCTGGTCAGTGATGCTGCTCTCTATTCTTGCCAACGCCGGCGTCAACATCACGGCGCTGGTAGCAAGCCTGGGGGTCGGGGGTATCGCCATTGCCCTGGCGGTGCAAACCATCCTGAGCGACGTCTTCGCTTCGCTCTCAATTGGGTTCGATAAACCCTTCGAAATTGGCGATTTCGTGGTGTTTAACGACGTGGCCGGGACGGTGGAGCATATCGGTCTTAAAACGACGCGTATTCGCAGCCTGAGCGGGGAGCAGATTGTCTGCGGTAATGCGATCCTGCTTCAGCAAACGCTGCACAACTATAAGCGTATGCAGACGCGCCGAATCGTCTTTACCTTCGGCGTTGCCAGCGACACGCCGCCTGAGAAGCTGCGCATCATTGGCGATAACGTGAAAAAAATCATCACCGATATCGGCGAAACGCGTTTTGACCGTGCCCATCTGCTCGGTTTTGACAAAGACCGTCTCACCTTTGAGGTGGTGCATATCGTCAACACCGCGGATTACAACAAATACATGGATATCCAGCAGGAGATCAATATCCGTATCCTGGAGAGCCTGAATGATGAAGGGGTAAAACTGGCTCTGCCAAGCATGGTGCTGCATGCACCGTGGATGAAAGAGGGCGAGAGGGCACAGCCTTCGACACAGCCTGTCACCGAGAGCTAGAAAAAAAGCCCGCCAATTGGCGGGCTTTTTTATGTTTAGTCGTCTTCGTCGTCGTCGAGCTCAACCGGGGTTTGATACTGATCGGGCTTGATGACCAGCAGATCACAGCGCAGATGGTCGATCACCTGTTCGGCGGTGTTGCCGAGGAAGGCGGCTGAAATACCGGTGCGGCCAATAGTGCCTAACACCACGATACCGGCCTGCAGATGCTCGGACAGATCGGGGATCACCTCTTCAGGCAGCCCTTTTTCGACATGGGTCAGTTTTTCATCGATACCAAATTTTTGCCGCAGGGATTTCATCGCCAGCAGATGCTGGCCGCGGATGGCGTCGTTATAAACGGTCGGGTCAAATTCCGGGAGTTCGATGGCGATGTTGATGGGCGTAACCGGGTAGGCGCCCACAAGGTGGACTTCGGTATGGTTGACCTTCTCGGCGAGATAGAGCGTCTCTTTGATCAGCTTCTCGTTGAGGGCGTTGTGGTAGTTCTCTTCGCTGGCAAGATTGACCGCCACCACCGCTTTGCCGCCTTCCGGCCACGGCTGGTCTTTAACCATCCACACCGGGCACGGGCATTTGCGCAGCAGGTGCCAGTCGGTCGGCGTGAAAATCACCGCCTCGAGCTTGTCGTGCTGATGGGCCATTTTCAGGAGCAGATCGTGTTCGCCGCTCACCACTTCCTGGATGATGGCTTCAAACGGACGGTTATGCCACACCACCTTAATCTCAATGGGTACACCGGCATCAAGATAGAATTTTGCCTGTTCGCGGATCCAGGCCGTACGCTGGCTGATCACGCCCTGACGCATGGCGGTGCGTTCGTCAGGCGACAGAAGGGTGGTCATTTCGTAAGAAAAGTCATATATCGGCAGAAACGCTTTGATTCTGCCACCAATCCGTTGATGTAAATAGACAGCTCGTCGTAACGCCGGTTGATCGTCCTGATTAGGATCGATGGCCACCAGCATGTTTTGATACTTTGCCATACAGGTCTCCTTACTACTGTCACCACAGTCTGTAAGTAAAAGAGTAACCTATATATCTGAAATGAAACAGAGGGGAAGTTTTGCCAGATCAATAAATCAGTAAAATTACCGATCTGGCAAACAGAAGTCAGATGAATTTATGCGACGTTACGCGAGTGGCCCGCCAGCACTGCCAGCGCTTCACCATTCTCAATGGTGATGTATTTCCCTTTTACCGCCAGCATGCCGCTTTTCTGGAAACGCCCCAGCAGACGGCTGATGGTCTCAACGGTCAGGCCCAGGTAGTTACCGATATCGCCACGGGTCATGGTCAGACGGAACTCACGAGGAGAGAAGCCGCGCTCGGCGAAACGACGGGAGAGGTTGTAGATAAACGCGGCCAGGCGTTCTTCTGCATTCTTTTTGGAAAGCAGCAGAATCATATCCTGATCCCCTTTGATCTCACCGCTCATCAGACGCATCATCTGCTGGCGCAGGTTAGGCATTTTGCCTGACAGATCGTCCAGCGTTTCAAACGGGATTTCGCAGACCATTGAGGTTTCCAGCGCCTGGGCGAAGCTCGGGTGGTTACCGGTGCCAATGGCGTCAAAGCCGACCAGGTCGCCCGCCAGGTGGAAGCCGGTGATCTGCTCGTCGCCCTGTTCGGTGATGGTATAGCTTTTAATAGTGCCAGAGCGGATAGCGTACAGCGACTTCAGTTCGTCTCCCGCTTTAAACAGCGTCTGCCCTTTCTGAATCGGCTTTTTACGCTCGATAATATTATCAAGCTGATCAAGCTCGTGCTCATTCAGGGTAAACGGGATACAGAGCTGGCTGATGCTGCAGTCCTGACAATGGATAGCACAACCGCCAGACTGAATGCGTCGAATAATTCGCTTTTCCGGGATCATAGGTATGCTCAAGCCTTAATTGATATTGGTCAATTTTAACATCTTTTTTGACCCTGCGTAAGCCTGCTAAACCATCAATAAGGTCAAGAAGCGTGAATGTGTCAGCATCTTCTTGAAATTCCACAACTTGGTTGCGGATATTTCAATTAACTTAAGGAATATTAAGCACTAAAAGCCTGGAACTACAGCAGTAAATAGCCTTCATGACGCAGTAACCACTCTTTGCGCTGCACCCCGCCAGCATACCCGGTGAGGGTGCCGTTACGTCCGATAACGCGATGGCAGGGCACCACAATACTGACCGGATTGGAGCCGTTAGCTGCCCCGACGGCACGCGCCGCACCCGGGCGGCCAAGCTGTGCTGCCAGCTGCCCGTAGTGCATCACCTGGCCGCAGGGAATGGAACGCAACGCCTGCCACACCTCACGCTGAAAAGGGGTACCCGCGGTGGCGGTTGGCAGGGTATCGATAATGCTGAGATCGCCCTCGAACCAGGCGGTGAGCTTTTCGCTCAGCCCGCCCGGATTGCTGGTGCTGATGCGCTCGTAGCCCTGCGCCCGGTAGTGGATATTCAGCAGCTCCACCATCCGGTTGCTGTGCTCCTCCCACTCAACGGCGCGCAGGTTGAATTGCTCATCGGCAATGACCCACAGCGGCCCAAGGGGCGTAGCAATTTTGTCTTCGAGTAATCTCAGCATCTGGCACATTCCTTAGTTCAGTCGCGGGTAGACCCCTGGCCCGATAGGCAGGCCGACAAGATACCACGCCACCAGCATCAGCAACCATACCCCTAAAAAGATAAGCGGATACGGCAGCACCAGCGAATAGTAGGTACCCAGTTTCGCCTCGGGCTTGTAGCGCTGCAGGAAGCCTAAAAACAGCGGCACAAAGGGGGAGACCGGCGCCAGCGGGATGACCGATGAATCCGCCACGCGAAAGAGGATCTGCGCAAACGCCGGATGGAAACCCAGCAGCATGAACATCGGCACGAAAATAGGGGCCAGGATCGACCAGATGGCCGAGCCGCTGGCGATAAACATGCAGAGCAGGGACGACAGCAGCGCCAGGCCCACAAACGCCGGCACGCCGCTCAGCCCGGCACTCTCCAGAATATCGGTCAGCCCCACCGCCATAAATTTGCCCATGTTGCTCCAGTTAAACATGGCGACAAACTGCGCCAGCGGGAACACCATCACGATAAACCCGGCCATCTCCTTCATCGGCTCGATCATCAGCTGCGGCAGATCGCCCTGACGACGCACTTTCCCGGTAGCGATACCGTAGGCCAGCGAGACGACAAAGAAGAAGAGGATAATCAGCGGCACGATGCCTTTGATAAACGGCGAAGGCAGAACGGTATGTTTCACCGGATCGCGCAGGATACCGCTCTCCGGCACCACCATCAGCGCAATGGCGGCGATAAAGAGCAGCGACACCACCCCAGCCACCCGCAGCCCCCGGCGCTGCTCTGGCGTTAATGCATCCAGCTTTTCATCGCTGTTGCCCTGCCACTTGCCCAGACGCGGCTCCACGATCTTATCGGTGATCAGCCCCCCGACAAGGGTCAGCACAATCACCGAGCTGGCCATAAAGTACCAGTTGTCGATCACGCTGACGTGCATCGCAGCATCGATGGATTTTGCCGCTTCGGTGCTGATACCGGAAAGCAACACGTCGGTGGTGACGATCAGCAGATTGGCGGTAAAGCCACAGCCGACCCCGGCGATGGCCGCCAGCAGACCCGCCACCGGGTGCCTTCCCACCGCAAGGAAGATCAGCGCTCCCATCGGGGGCATGATCACCAGCGCGGCATCCGATGAGATATGGCTGAAGAAAGCGATAAACAGCACCATATAGCTGGCGTAACGCGCGCTGACGTGGGAGGCCATCTTGACCATCATCGCAGGCAGCAGGCCGGAACGTTCAGCCAGACCCGCTCCCAGCACCAGCGCCAGGATGGCCCCCAACGGCGCGAAGCCGCTGAAGTTTTTAACCACGTTCGGTAAAAACCAGTGCAGACCTTCAACGCTGAGCAGATTCTTTACCGCCACCATGCTGCCGTCAGCCGGATTACGGGCGCTGACGTCAAAGGCCGATAATATGGCGGTAGCGACCATCAAAATCACAATCAAATAGATAAATAGCAGGAAAGGATGGGGCACTTTATTACCGATCCTTTCAACCCAACCATAGAGCTTGCCGGATGGGGAATGCGAAGGTATGGATGACATACTCATGGGCGTTCCTCGGGAGTGTTGTGTTGTTGTGTTTTATTATTTTAAAGGTGACGGTGTCACGTTTTCTGGAATCGGGCAAACGTACGGTTTTTCAGTGATTTGTTGAGTAAACTCCTCGCGGCAGGCGGCGAGCAGCGCCGGATCCTGAAGAAGCGCCAGGGCTGTTGCGCCCATCACTTTGCCCGCCTGGAGCATGCCTTTATGGGCGATGGAGGTGCGGCCCTGGGCAACCAGCTGCCAGGTATGGAGCGGCGTGCCCACGGTAAAGCAGGGGCTGAAGCACTGGGCAACCGGCATTTTCCAGCTCACATCACCCACATCGGTGGAGCCCGCAAGCACATTATCGGTGATGGCATAAGGGGCCACCTCGTCAATCAGCAGGGTCTGCTGATGGCGGCGGGCAAACTGCTTACCCGCTTCACCCCCGGTGGCAGCGATATTTTTCAGGCTGTTCTGCAGATCGTTGTCGCTCAGCGTGGCGCGGATCTCCGCCGCGAAGCCGCGCTCCTCGTCGCTCCACTCTGGCGTACCGTAATGCTGAACGGCGCGGTACATGGCGGCCTCCAGGGTGCGGTTAGGCAGGTAGCTGGAGCAGGCCTTTTCAAAGCGTCGCTCCACGGTGGTTTCGGTCATCAGCGCCGCACCCTGGGCAATCTTTTCGATACGCTCATAGATCTGCTGCGCGTCAGCCATCTCCGGGGCGCGGATCAGATAGAGGACTTCCGCCTGAGCCTGCACCACGTTCGGTGAGATGCCGCCGGTATCGGTGATGGCGTAATGGACCCGGGCTTTTTCAATAATATGTTCATTGAGAAAATTGGTGCCGGTGGTCATCAGGGTGACGGCATCCAGCGCGCTACGGCCAAGATGCGGGGAGTTCGCTGCATGGGCCGCGGTGCCGTGAAAACGCCATGCCACCTGGATGTTGGCCAGGGTGCTGACGTTAAACATCCCGGCGAATGCTTCGGGGTGCCAGGTAACGGCGGCATCCACATCGTCGAACAACCCCTCGCGCACCATAAAGGTTTTTCCCGATCCGCCTTCTTCGCCGGGGCAGCCGTAAAAGCGCACAGTACCGCTGCCACCCTGCTGCTCCAGCCAGCTTTTTACCGCCACCGCGGCTGCCAGCCCGGCGGTGCCGAGCAGGTTATGCCCGCAGCCGTGGCCGTTGGCTCCCGGGGTATCGCTTTGCGGGGTGGCGCAGTCCGCCTGCTGGCTTAATCCTGCCAGGGCGTCATACTCCCCCAGAACGGCGATAACCGGTTTCCCCTCGCCGTAGCTGGCAATAAAGGCGTTCGGTATGCCACCGGCCTCCCGGGTCAGGGTAAAGCCCGTCTCTTCCAGGGCGCTGGCAAGCCGTTCGGCAGACCAGAACTCTTCGAAGCGGGTCTCCGGGTGATCCCAGATCGCATCGGCAATGGCGGTAAACTGCTGCGCGCGGGTGTCGATGGCATCCTCAACAAAACGGTAAATTGACGACATTACACACCTCGCGTCCACGGGAAGTTAAGCGCGGTACGCGCCAGGGTTTCGATGGCAATCAACATCACCGTCTCATCGAAATCGAATTTTTCGTTGTGATGTCCGGCGCTGAGGGTGGTGCCAAATACCATATAGGAGGCAAGCCCGCCGTTTTGCTGGACCCGGGCCATCATCAGGGTGGCATCTTCCGAGCCGGCAGGGGCTTTCACCTTATCGATGGACTGCTCAACGCCTGCCACCTGTTGCGCCTGTTCGCGTAAGTAGTTGACCCACGCCGGGGACGGCGTACTGGAGGTGGCTGCACCCATCAGGCGCAACTCGCTGCTGACGCCATGCATCGCCGCCGCACCGTCAATCACCGCTTTGGCGCGCGCAAAGACGTAGTTGTTAATCGCTTCGCTCTCGCCGCGGGTCTCCACTTTCAGCAGGGCGCTGGCGGGCACGACGTTACGGCCGCTGCCCGCCTGCATCACGCCGACGTTAACCCGCGACGCACCTTCGCTGTGCGGGGCGATGCTGTGCAGGCCGATCGCCGCCTGGGCAGCGGCCAGCAGGGCGTTGCGTCCCTCTTCAGGCTTGCCGCCCGCATGCGCCGCCACGCCGGTAAAGCGCACGTCGAATTTGGTGGTGGCCATAAAATTATCGCTGCCGCAGATGACGGTGCCCGCAGGCACGCCGGTGCCAATGTGGATGGCGGTGAAATAGTCCACGCCGTCGAGCGCGCCTGCCGCCACCATCGCCCGTGCGCCGCGGGTACCCTCTTCGGCAGGCTGGAAGATCAGTTTGATGGTGCCGTTGAGCTGCTCGCGGTACTGCATCAGCAGATGCGCCAGTCCAAGACCAATGGTGGTATGCCCATCGTGGGCGCAGGCGTGCATCATGCCGCCGTTACAGGAGGCAAAACCTTCCCGGAAGGGAAGATGGTCGTTGTCGCGGGCTTCATCAAGATCCAGCGCGTCCATGTCCACGCGAAACGCCAGCGTCGGCCCGGGGCGGCCCGTTTGCAGCGTGGCGACAATACCGGTAAAACCGCCTTCAAAGGCGCTAAGCCATTTTTCAGGCGCGCCTTGCTGACGCGCGCGGGCAAAGGCCTCTGCCAGGGTGGCGTCGTCTGGCAGGCCCATCCGGGTGTCGGCATCGACCACATCCCGGCCCATCGCCAGGTCATAGCCTAGCTGATCCAGTATCTCTGCGACCTTTGCCGCGGTGCGGAACTCGACCCATCCGGATTCAGCAAAATGGTGAAAATCGCGTCGCCACGCGGTGAGTTGGGGGAAGAGGGCCTTCAGGTCCTGCGCCAGTCTCTGCATTTCGTTTCCTCTATCATAAGAATGTGTGAACTGCTTCACACTGTGATAGTTTTTACTTATCACTAACCGTTTTTTCACAGATTTAACCGTTCGTGGCTTACCCTCGCACAATCAATTCCATTACAGTAGATGACAGTTTCTTTTCTCTGATAAACAACGGTTATCGGTGCCGACATGACATTTCAGGTAAAATTTCACCAGCTGCGGGCGTTCGTGGAAGTGGCAAAACAGGGAAGCATTCGGGGAGCCAGCCGGGTACTGAACCTGTCGCAACCGGCGCTGACCAAATCGATTAAAGAGCTGGAGGAGGGCATCGCGGCGCAGCTGTTCATCCGCCGCAGTAAAGGGGTGACTCTCACCGAGTGCGGAGAGAGTTTTTATCAGCATGCCAGCCTGATCCTCGAAGAGTTACGCAGCGCCCAGGATGATATTCGTCAGCGACAAGGCCAGCAGGCGGGGCAAATTAATATCGGCATGGGCGCCAGTATTGCTCGTTTGTTAATGCCCGCGGTTATCAAACGCTTCCATCAGCAGCATCCGCAGGTGAAGGTGCGGATTATGGAAGGGCAATTAGTGTCGATGATTAATGAATTACGCCAGGGCGAACTCGATTTCACCATAAATACCTATTATCAGGGCCCTTATGATCATGAGTTCACGTTTGAAAAATTGTTTGAGAAACCGTTTGCGATATTTTGTCGTGAAGGTCATCCGGCGACTGGCGCTAAATCAATTAATGAGTTACTGAAATACAGCTGGACAATGCCAACGCCGCGCGGCAGTTATTATAAGCAGCTGGAAGAGATGTTTTCTCATCGCCAACAAATCCCGCATATTGGCGTGGTATGCGAAACGTTTTCATCAAGTATTAGCCTGGTGGCCCACAGTGATTTTCTCAGCATTTTGCCGCAGGAACTGGGTTGCGACCCGCTGCTGGCACAGCGTCTGGTCATGATCCCGGTAAAAGAACCTTTACCAAAAGCCACCTATTACCTGATTCAAAGAAGAGATTCCCGACAGACGCCGTTGACCGATTCATTAATCACACAATTCAGGCGCCATGCCCGGCAGGTTATTTCTTAACCACATTCACCTTAAAAAAATGGAGCCTGTCGACATCCAACAGACCCCACAGTACACACAGCATTGCTCCACATGCGACTCTGCTTATTGTTTCCATAGTGCAGATACCTTTGTATATATCATTTTTTTGACAATAATACAGATAAGAAAGCGCCTGGTTTTTAAAAGTTTTACCTGAGTCATAAAGTTTATCATTAATAAAAATAAACTTAAGTGCGCTTTAATTATTAATTAAAATAACTGTATTTATTATTATTTTCTTACTGGTTGTTTTTTGGCCGTGCAGACAGGGTAACGCCGCATTGAGCCAGGGTGAGGGGGCAGGTATAGTAGCCTGTCAGCTAAGCAGGAGGATGCCATGAACCCAGAAGATAAATCGCTTTTTCTTGATGCGATGGAGGATGTCCAGCCCCTCAAGCGCTGTACCGAGGTCCACTGGCAGCCAACGCGCGCCTCGCGTACCCGCCAGCCCGTGGATATCACCCAGCTCGATAACTTTCTGACCACCGGCTTTCTGGATGTCATCCCCCTTGCGGAGCAGTTGGCTTTCCAGCGTGAAGGGGTACAACAGGGGGTTATCGACAAGCTGCGCTCGGGCAAATATCCGCGTCAGGCGAGCCTTACTTTGCTGCGTCAGCCCGTTGAGCAGTGCCGCCAGCAGCTGTATACCTTTATTCGTCAGGCGGAGCGTGACGGCCTGCGTAACCTGATTATCATTCATGGTAAAGGGCGCGACGACAATTCTCACGCCAACATCGTGCGCAGCTATCTGGCGCGCTGGTTGACCGAGTTTGAGGCGGTGCAGGCCTTTTGCGTCGCCCAGCCGCACCACGGCGGCAGTGGCGCCTGTTACGTCGCGCTGCGTAAATCAGGTGAGGCGAAGCAGGAAAACTTTGAGCGTCACGCCAAGCGCAGCCGTTAGAGTATGGAAAACACCGTATTATGCTACCGCCAGTTTGGTGAGCCTGAGTCTGTTCTGCGGCGGGAAACGGCGATAAAAGCGCCGCTGAAATCGGGAGATATTCGGGTGCAGATGCTGATGGCGCCGATCAACGCTTCGGATCTTATCCCCATTACGGGCGCTTACCGCCATCGCATTACCCTGCCTGCCGTCGCCGGATACGAAGGCGTAGGGCGAGTGATTGCCGCGCCGGACAGCGCGGCGGCGCTTATCGGCACGCGGGTTCTGCCCCTGCGTGGGGAAGGCACCTGGCAAGAGTATGTGGATTGCCCGGCGACGCTTGCGATCCCGGTTCCGGATACCATTCCTGACTCGCTGGCGGCGCGGGCGTTCATCAATCCACTGGCGGCCTGGCTGATGCTCAGCCTCTATCCCCCACAGGGGAAACGGGTGCTGTTGACTGCCGCCGGTTCGGACTGCGCCATTTTGCTGGGGCAGTGGGCGCTGCGGCAGGACGCAACCGAGGTTTACGGCATTCACCGCTCGCCGGTACATGCCGACCGGCTGCGGGCGATGGGGATTATCCCCGTTGCCCAGCAAGACATTGACAGCGTGCGTGCCCTCGCTGCGGCCAGCGATATCGTCTATGACGCCACCGGCGGCGAGCTGGCGCTGGCGATCCTGGGGGCGATGGACAAAAGCGCCGTCTTTGTCTGCTACGGTTTGCTCTCCGGTCAGCCCTTTGCATTACAGCGTCACTTTCCGGCGGTGCACTGGTTTCATATCCGCAACTATCTGGATGCGCTCACACCTGAGGCGTGGCAGGCGGCATTTTGCGATATCTGGTCATGGCTTGCCGCCAGCCACTACAGTGACACGACGCTGTTGCCCTTTACCGACTGGCAATCAGCGCTTGCCCATTACCGCCAGGCGGGACGAACCCGCAAGCCGCTGCTGGAGATTGGCTAACCGTCACGTTTCCCGGCTCATATCGCTGAGCAGCAGGGCAATGCTTTTGCCGCCCTGGGTCTGCTCCAGCGCAATCTTCGCAATAATGGTCAGGGGCACCGACAGCAGCATGCCAACCGGACCCAACAGCCAGCCCCAGAAGATCAGCGACAAAAAGACCACCAGGGTGGAGAGACCCAGCCCGCGGCCCATCACGCGGGGCTCGAGGATATTGCCGAAGATCAGGTTCACCAGCAGATAACCTGCCAGCAGCACCAGCGCAGCGTAAAAGCCGCTGAAGACCAGCACCTGGGCAATCGGGGGAACGGCGGCCAGCACCGAACCGATGTTGGGGATATAGTTCAGCGCAAAGGCCAGCAGCGCCCAGACGAAGGCAAACCGTACCTCCAGCACCGCCAGCATCCCCCACACCACCAGCCCGGTCACCAGACTAATGGCGGTCTTCAGCACCAGATAGTGCGACACGCTGTCAAGGGCGCGCTGGATGGCAGCCATGCCTTCCACCGGGCGGGTCATCAGAGGCTGGAGTTTCGCCGGCAGCTGCGGCACCTCCAGCAGCATAAAGACCACGGTCAGCAGTAAAAGAAAAATGGAGGTCATGGCGCTGGAGAGCTGGGCCAGCAGGGCGGTCACCAGCGTCATGGCGGCATTGGGGTCAATATATTTCAGCAGCTCTTCCATCGACACCTCAATTCCGGCCCGCTGCAGCCAGGGCTCAAGATGCAGCAGCGGAACGGCCAGCGAGGTGCGATAGTGCGGCAGGGTGCGGGCCAGTTCATTCAGCGAGGTGCCGAGATAAGCCACCAGCAAAGCCATCAGCACCATGATAAGCACAATCGGCAGGGTGATAGCCAGCACGCGTGGCAGACGAAGCCGCACCAGTCTTCGCACAACAGGCTGAAGCACCACGGCGATAAACAGCGCCAGGATAAAGGGCACGATAATATCTGCCGCGAAACGGATCCCGGTAAGTACAATCACCAGCATGCCAAGCATAATGACTATTTTTAATCCGTTGAGGGTAATAATGGGTTTCGCCATGCTGGCTCCTGATAATGTCCTTTATATTTATTCTAGCGGCGCAGCACGCTTAATAAATTAACCAAACGCAAACGATGAGGGTAAAGAAATGAAAATGCTTTGAGTAAAATCCTGGCTTATGGTAGAAATCAGCTGTGTTTAACTACTGGAGACAATTTTCATCTGCACTGACGAGAAGCAACACCGCAGATAATTGTAATTTTATGGACAATCTGTTCAGCACCGTTTTATCAAAAATCACTCCCGCTCTGTTCTCCTCTTTTTGCCTTACGTCTGGCGAGCAACACTGGCGCAACGCGCTGTAGACCCTCTCTCTGCCTGAGCTGGCGCATTGCGTCCGGCTAATCTGTTACGTTTTTTTATCCGGCTGCCGTTACTGGCGAGCCGCGAAGGATTATATTCTCAAGCAGGAGAAAAACATGTTTTACTGGATCCTCTTAGGTCTTGCTATCGTTGCTGAAATAACCGGCACCCTCTCCATGAAATGGGCCAGCGTCACCGGCAGTCACAGCGGCTATATTTTAATGCTGTCGATGATTGCGCTGTCCTATATTTTCCTCAGTTTTGGGTAATGACTCCAACTTATTG